>NZ_JBHSGG010000002.1:0-419744 GCF_042654365.1 Coralloluteibacterium thermophilum | reverse complement strand
CACTCCTCATGGCCTTGATCGGCCTTCTCGTAAGTGTCCGTGAAAACGGGGGTGAACCCCTGGGATGGGGGTGAGCGCGGAACGCGCTGCTTGAGAAGCGAGTGGAGAGGAGTGAGAAACGAGGGCCGGCCGCTGCACGCTCCTCTCGTTTCTCACGCCTGATCTGTCACTCCTTTCCCGAAGCGCCCCCTCCCCAACCCTCCCCCGCGGTCCGCGGGGGAGGGGGCTGGTGGTGCCTGGCCTGCACGCTCGGCTTCATGGAAAGGGAAGCGCCACGCCCGCGCGAGCGGCTCCTTCCCCCGCCTGCGGGGGAAGGCTGGGATGGGGGTGAGCGCGGAACGCGCTGCTTGAGAAGCGAGTGGAGAGAAGTGAGAAACGAGGACGAGCCACCGCACGCTCCTTTTCTCACTCCTGATCCGTCGCTCCTGACCTGTCACTCCTGATCCGCGACGCCTGAGTTCAAGCCACGCGCTCGATCCGCATCGCGTCGCGTTCGAGGCCGAAGCGCACGCGGCGGACCAGGCGCGCGAGCGCCGCGGGGTCGTCGTAGTAGCGCGTGCGCACCGCGTCGCCCGGCAGCTCGATGAAGGTGGCCTCGACGCGCTCGCCGTCGATGGCGAGCAGGCCGGCGCCATGGCGGTCGGTCTGCACGTAGCGCAGCGGCGCGAAGCCTTCGGCGAACAGGGTGTCCAGCATCGCGACCATGCGCCGTCCCGCCTCGGCCTGCGCGTCGTCGCCGACGGTGCCGCGGGTGAGGATGCCCTTGAGCGTCTCCGACGACACCGCGGGCGTGGTGAACTCGACCGTCGCGTCGCTGTGCTGGGTGGCGAAGCCGGCATGGATGTCGCCGGAGAGCAGGATCACGCCGCCGGCGGGATCGAACAGCTCGCCGATGAGCTGCGTGCGCTCGTGCGGAAAGCCGTCCCAGTGGTCCACATTGAGATAGAAGCGCCGCTGCATGGGCGCAGGCGCGGCGAGTTCCGGGCGCGCCAGGTCGAGCACCAGCGAGGTGAACGACACCGAGCTGGCCACCACCTTGAAGCGCGCATCGCTGCCGCGCAGGCGCTCGGCGAGCCAGGCCTGCTGCGCGTCGCCGTAGGCGCCCTCGGCACCGTCCAGGGCGCGCAGCGCGGCGAACAGGTCGTAGCTGTCCTTGACCACGATGTAGCGCGCGCCCATCGCGCTGAAGAGCTGGGTCTTGCCCAGCGCCAGCCACGGCAGTCCGCGGTCGAGGCCGGCGGCCGTGGGCGGCGCCACGCGCGCGTCGGCCGGGGCCTTGGCGTTGTAGGCGGCGAGGAACTGCTCGACCACCGGCAGGGCGACCTTCCCGGTCGTCGCTGCGTCGGCGCGCACCTGCGCGTCGGCGTCGGACTGGCCGGCATCGCGGTAGGCCTGCGCCACCGCCATGCGCACGGCGTTGCGCAGCGGGCGCAGTGCGGCGTCGGCGAGGTCGACGTAGGGAATGAGCGAGGGCGCGAGCGCGGCGTAGTCCATGCCCAGCCGCGGCAGGCGGGCCTCCAGGGCGGCGCGATCGTAGACCACTTCGCCGGGGAAGGCGTCCTCGGGGATCGGATGGTCCGGGCGCGCGCTGCGGTAGTCGGTCAGCACCAGGTCGAGCGCCTTGCCGAAGCGCAGCGCGCGGTACAGCGCCACGTTGGGGAACAGGCGCCCGCGTTCCACCGGCAGCGGCGCGTCGTCGGCGAGGTCGATGTCGACCGGCATGTACTCGAAGTAGGCCTGCTCGGCGTTGCGGCGACGCTCGCGGTCGCGCTCGTCGACCTGCCCGTCGCGATAGGTGCCCACGTCCTGCCAGCAGTCGTCGGAGAACTCGTGGTCGTCCCAGATCGCCACCAGCGGCGCGCGTTCGAGCAGGGCCTGCAGGACCGCGTCGCCGCGGAACGCGCGGTGCAGCTGCCGGTAGTTCGACAGGCTGCGCGCGGCGAGGAAGCCGGCCTTGGCGCCGTCGCCCAGGGCCAGCGCGCCCTCGACATCGTCGAAGGCGATGCCGCGCTCGGCGCTCACGCTCTGGAACTGCGGATCGCCGACGGTCTCGTAGATGAAGTCGCCCAGGTGCAGGACGAAGTCGAGCTCCTCGTCCAGCAGCGGGACCAGGCTGTTGTACCAGCGGCCGCCGTAGTCCTGGCAGCTCAGGAAGGCGAAGCGCAGCGGCACGTCGGCATCCGGCGCGGGCGCGGTGCGGGTGCGGCCCGCCGGCGAGGACACGAAGCCGCCGGCGTCGTCCAGCAGGAAGCGGTAGTGGTAGGTGCGGCCCGACTCGAGGCCCTCGGCGCGGACCTTGAGGCAGCCGTCGCTGTCCGCCGGCAGCGCGACCTCGCGGTCGATCCGCAGCGCGGTGAAGGCCGGATCGTCGGCCACCTGCACGCGCACCTGCGCGGGCAGGCGCTCGGCCTCCACGCGCGTCCACAGCAGCACGCGGTCGGGGCGCGGGTCGCCCGAGGCGACCGACTGCGGGAAGTGCGCGCGCGACTCGCGGATGGCGTCCGCGGCCATGGCCGCCAGCAGCCGTCCGTGCGGAGCCACGGCGACCGCCGCGGCGCTGATGCCGATGATCCTGAGGAAGTGCCTGCGCTGCATGCCGGTGTCGCCGCTCGATGTGGAAAGCCGGCACTAGTACGCAGCCCAGATGACGCTGGATTGACAGCGCCCGCGTCATCCGGCTGTCGCGACGGTGTCACCGGCGTGCAACCGCGCTTGCCGAGGCTGGCGCGCTTTAACGCCGGCCTAACGGCGCCAACGAAGGACTGCGCATGACCACCCGCCGCCACCCGCTCGCTTCCGCCCTCCGTGTCGCTCTTCTCGCCGCCGTGCCCGCCGCGGCACTGGCCCAGCCCGCCACGCCGGCCGGCGAACGCGAAGCAGTGCGCCTGGACACCCTGGTGGTCACCGCGCAGAAGCGCGAGCAGCAGATGCAGGACGTGCCGATCGCGATCAGCGCCTACTCCGGCGAGTTCCTCGAGGCCTACGGCGTGCGCGACGTCACCGCCATCGGCAACCTCGTGCCGGGCCTGCAGGTGCAGGAGCAGAGCCCGAACAATCCGGGGTTCGTGATCCGCGGCATCACCTCCGACTCGGGCGAGGCCAACGTGCAGCCGCGCGTGTCGGTGTTCCAGGACGGCGTGTCGATCTCCAAGTCCCGCGGTTCGGTGGTGCAGCCCTTCGACCTCGAGCGCGTCGAGGTGCTGCGCGGCCCGCAGGGCACGCTGTTCGGGCGCGGCGCGCAGATCGGCGCGGTGCACCTGATCCAGAACAAGGCCTTCAACGGCAGCGAGGCCGGCTTCACCCTCGGCCTGGGCAACTACGACTCGACCCTCGCCACCGCCTACGCCAACGCGCCCATCGTCGACGACCTGCTCTACGGCCGCATCGCCGTCTTCCACGAGAAGCGCGACGGCTTCGTCGAGAACCTCTCCGGCGGCGACCTCAACGGCAAGGACACCAACGCCCTGCGCGCGAGCTTCCGCCTCGACATCGGCGACGCGAGCAGCCTCGACTTCATCGTCAACTACCAGAAGGACACGCCGCCGGGCACCGCCTTCCGCAGCGGCTCGATCCCGACCCGCACCGGCAGCCTCGACGTGCTCGACCGCACCGCCGACCTCAACCGCGCCGACGAGCTGGGGCTCGACCGCACCGTGCGCGGCGTGACCCTGCTCGGCAACTTCATGCTCAACGGCGCGTGGTCGCTGTCCACCATCACCGGCTGGCGCGACTTCGACTCGGTCGAGGAGTTCGACGCGGACGGCTCGCACATCTACGCGCTGGAGTTCGCCGAGGACGCGCAGGGCCGCCAGCTCAGCCACGAGTTCCGCTTCAACTACGACGACGGCGGCCGCTTCACCGGCTTCGGCGGCGTGTCCTGGTTCCACGAGAAGGGCACGCAGAGGGTGCCGATGCGCTTCGACGAGCGCAGCTTCATCACCATGCCGGCCTTCGGCCAGCAGCTCGGCATGCACATCCCGCCGCTGCTGCCGGACGGCTCGCCGAACACGCTGATCACCGCGCTGCCGATCGGCCCCGGCGTGGTGCTGCCGCTCAAGCCCTTCCACCAGGAGCAGTACACCAATTCGGGCGAGACCGACGCCTACGAGCTGTTCGTCGACGGCACCTTCGCCGCGACCGACCGCCTCAACCTGACCCTCGGCCTGCGCGGCACCCACGAGGACGTGACCGCCGGCTACAGTGCGGACTACTTCGGCGTGCCGAGCTACCTCGGCCTGGCCGGCCTGGGCGGCAGCCCGAACCCGGCGGCGCCGACCAACATCCTGTTCGCGCCGACCGACGGCTGGCTGACGCGCAGCGAGAGCTTCACCAGCGTGGTCGGTCGTGCGGTGGCCGACTACCGCTTCACCGACGACATGAACGGCTACCTGTCGTTCTCGCGCGGCCGCCGCCCGGACGTGGTCAACGTGGACGCCGCGGGCTCCGAGATCGTCGACGCCGAGATCGTCTGGAGCACCGAGCTCGGCCTGAAGGGCGCGGTGGGCAACGGCCGCCTGGTCTACGACGTGGCCGTCTTCCACTACGACTACTCCAACTTCCAGACCTCGGTGCAGGACCGCGAGACGCTGCGCTACGTGCCGGCCAACGGCGGCAACGCCTCCGCCAAGGGCGCCGAGCTCTCGCTCAGCTTCCGCGCCAACGACGCGCTCTCGGCGTTCTTCAACTACGGCTACGTCGACGCCAGCTTCGACGACACCGACGACGACGGGAATCCGCAGGAGCTCGCAGGCAACCGCTTCCGCCTGACGCCCAAGCACAGCGCGTCGGCGGGCGTGGACCTCGGCTTCGACCTCGCCGGCGGCAGTCGCGTCTACCTGCGCCCGAGCTGGAACTGGCGCTCGCACGTCTACTTCGAGGACGCCAACACGCCCGGCATCGAGCAGAGCGGCTACGCGCTGTTCAACCTCCGCGCCGGCGTGCGCTTCGGCGATCACTGGGACCTGGGCGTCTACGGCAGCAACCTCGCCGACAAGGACTACCTGATCGACGCCGGCAACACCGGCCGCCTGTTCGGCACGCCCACCTACATCCAGGGTGCCCCGCGCCTGTACGGCGTGACCCTCAGCGGTCGTTTCTGAGTCCGCCGATCCGCAGCAGCTCGCGGACGCTGGCCGCGAGCGCCGGCACCGCGAAGGGCTTGCCCATGGTGCGGATGTCCGGCGCCGCGGCGGCGTCGGCCTCCGCGCCGCCGGCGTCGGCATGGCCGGTGAGGAAGAGCACCGGAAGGCCCGGCCGGCACAGCCGGGCCAGCTCGGCGAGCTGGCGTCCGCTGGTGCCGGGGAGGCCGACGTCGGCGATCAGCAGGTCGATGTGGCGGTCGGAGTCGAGCAGGCTCATGGCCCGGGCCGCGTCCTCGGCCTGGTAGACCACGTAGCCCAGCTCGCCCAGCACCTCGGCCATCAGGCTGCGCACCTCGGCCTGGTCCTCGACCACCAGCAGGGTCTCGCCGTTGCCGCGCATGGCCTCGCGCGCCGCGGGCGCGGCGGTCTGCGCCGCCTCGTTCGGCGCCCGCGGCAGCAGCAGGGTGACCGTGGTGCCGTGGCCGCGGGTGCTGTCGAGGCGCACGCCGCCGCCGGACTGGTGCGCGTAGCCGTGCACCATGGACAGCCCCAGCCCCGTGCCCTGGCCCATGGGCTTGGTGGTGAAGAAGGGATCGAAGGCGCGCTCGGCCACCTCCGGGGTCATGCCGACGCCGGTGTCGGCCACGACGAGTTCGACGTAGTCGCCCGTCGCCAGCATGCCCATGCCGGGCAGGCTGCCGCTCTCCGTGTTGCGGTTGGCGGTGGAGATGGTGAGGACGCCGCCGGTCTCCATCGCGTCGCGCGCGTTGATCACCAGGTTCAGCAGCGCGTTCTCGAGCTGGTTGCGGTCGGTCTCGACCTCCCACAGCCCGGGCTCCGCCTCCACGCGCAGGCGGATCTGCTCGCCGAGGGTGCGCCGGAACAGCTCCGACATCTCCTCGACCAGAGCGTTGAGGTCGATGCGCTGGAGGTGCAGGGTCTGCCGGCGCGAGAAGGCCATCAGCCGCTGCACGAGGCTCGCCGCCCGCTGCGCGCAGGCGTCGGCCATGCCGACGTAGCGCTCGATGCCCTCGACCTGCCCGCGCTCGAGCCGGCGCTGCATCAGGTCGAGGGCACCGCCGATGCCGGTCAGCAGGTTGTTGAAGTCGTGGGCGATCCCGCCGGTGAGCTGGCCGACGGCCTCCATCTTCTGCGCCTGCCGCAGTTCGTCCTCGAGCTCGCGCTGGTCGGTGACGTCGCGCCCGACCGCGTACACGCGGCCGGATTCGGGCACCGCCGCCCAGGCGATGCGCCGGTAGTCGCCGCCCGCGGTCCGCAGCCGGTTCTCGAAGCGCAGCGTGCGCGCGCCGTGGCGCAGGGTCGCCATCTCCTGGCGCGCGGTCTCGACGTCCTCGGGGTGGACCAGGTCGAGCAGGGCGCTGCCGAGCAGGTCCTCCTCGCGCAGGCCCAGGGTGTCCATCCAGGCCGCGTTGACCGCGATCAGCCGGCCCTGCGTGTCGCACACGCCCATCAGGTCGTTGCTGAGGTGCCACACCCGGTCGCGCTCCAGGGTGCGCGCCTCGACGCTGCGTTCCAGCGCCGCGTCGAGGATGCGCAGCGCGCGGTCGGTGAGGATGCGCTCGGTGACGTCCGCGAGCAGGCACAGCATGCCGCGCACCTCGCCTGCGGCATCGCGCACCGGCGAGCAGACGACGTTCCACCAGCTTTCCTCGGTCTGGCCGTCCTGGACGCGGCTCAGTGGCAGCGCGTCGAACCGGCACGAGCGTCCGGCGAGCACCGCGTCGATGCAGTCGGTCGCCGGCCACAGTTCCGCCCACAGCGCGCGCAGCGACCGGCCCAGCGCGCCCCCGGGCCAGTCGTCGAACAGCACGCGCGCGGCCTCGTTGTGCAGCACGGTCAGGTCGTCGCCCCAGCCGAGCAGGGCGGGCTGCGGCGTCGCCAGCAGCAGGCCGAGGTCGTTGCGCAGGGCATCCGGCCACGCCGCGAGCGGGCCCAGCGGCGTGCCGCCCCAGGCATGCGCCTGGATGCGCGCGGCCGCGCGCCCGCCACCGGCCAGGAAGCCGGGCGTGCTCGGACCCGGGTCGGAGTGCTGGAGGGACATGGGAACAGGCGGAGGGAGACGCGCCCGAGTCTGGCGACAGCGGTGTGTGCGTCCCCTCAACGCGCGCGTGCCGGACGGTTGCGATTCAGCCTGCGTGCGCTTCTGGCGAGGGTTGAGGAGTAAAGGGAAGAGGAGTGGGCATGGGGCGTGGAACATGGGAGGGCGTGCGACCCGTCCCGCTTCGCATTTCTTGCCGGTCATTCCTCCCGCTACGCGCTCACCCCCATCCCGGCCTTCCCCCGCAGGCGGGGGAAGGGGTTTTGTGGCAAGTAACGCGACATGAGAAGTGAGAAACGAGAGGCACCGTGGTCATCCACCCCTCGTTCCTCACTCCTCCCCACTCACTCCTCGAACAGCCTCACCCCAGCGCGTAGCCGATCCTGAAACCGCCCCAGTGCCGTCCGCCGACGAGGATGGGCACGGAGAGGTCGAACATCACCTCGCCGGTGTCGCGGCGGTAGACCTGCAGCCGGTAGGGGTCGGTATGCGTGCCCACGCTCGCGCCGACGCGGTCGGCGAAGATGCGCTTGGTGCGGTTGCCGACGAGGTCCTGCTTCGCGTCGCCGGTGAGCGGCTTCGAGAAGCGCAGGTTGTGGGTCGGCACGTAGCCGTCGGGATTCGCGCAGATGGCGAAGACGATCCACGGCTCCATGGCGAGCACCCGCTCCTGGATCGGCGGCAGCAGTTCGTCGCAGAGGCCGTCGAAGGACGTGGCGAACTTGGCGGGCATCACGCCGGGGATCGGCGTGTAGTCGCGCGCGAACAGCGCCTCCGGCGCGATCCTGCGGCTGCGGAGGGCCTCCAGGAAGACGGCGCCCACCGCCTCGGCGGCGCCCCGCGCCAGCCCGGCCACGCGCGCGTGCCGGGGCTCGACAAGCGGGTCGGCAGGGAGCCGGAACAGGCCCACGCAGTCCTGCAGCGCGGCGGTGGCGCGCCCGAGCCGCTCGGCCCCGCCGGCGGCGGCGTCCGCCTGCGCCACGTTGTCGCGCGCCAGCGTGGCCACCTCGGCGAGAGCGCCGTCGATGGCGGCGACGTCGTCCGCCTGCGCGGCGACCCGCGCGGCGACCGACTCCATCGCGCCGCCGGCGCGGGTCATGAGTCCCCCGATGCCGTCCAGCACGTCCTCGGTCTCGCGTGCCGAGGCCGCGCTGCGGTCGAGTGCCGCGCGGGTCTCGCCGAGGATGGTGTGCACGTCGCGCGCCGCGTTCGCCGCGCGCTCGGCAAGGCGGCGGATCTCGCCGGCGACGACCGCGAAGCCGCGCCCGGCGGCACCGGCATGCGCCGCCTCGATGGTCGCGTTGATGGACAGGATGTTGGTCTGGAAGGCGACCGCGTCGATGACCTCGACGACCTCGTTGGCCCGTGCGGCGCTGCGCTCGACCTCCTGCATCGCGTCCGCCAGCCTGCGCGCGGCGACGGCGCCGCGGCCCGCGCCGGCATCGGCCTCCCGGGCGAGGCCGATCACCGCCTCGAGGTCGCCGCGCGCCCCGTCCAGGCTCTGCACGAGGCGTCCGGTCGTGCGGACCACGGTCTCGAGGCCGCGCAACTGTTCCAGGGAGTGGCGGGCGAGGGCCTCGTTGCCCGCGGACAGCGCCGGTACGCCCCAGATGCGGGTGCAGTCGGCGCCCACCAGCGTCTCCGCCTCCGCCGCGAGAAGATCGCAGGCGCAACGGTTTGCGGCCTGCACCGTCCCGTCCGCATCGAGCGCCAACAGGCCGACCGGCGCATCGGGAAGCGCGGCGGAACCGAGGACAACCGTGGACGCGGAATCGGGCTGGGCCATGATGCGACCGGTCGGTGGGATACCGCCCTATCGGCCGAGCCGCGCGGCGACTTGAGTCAGCGCGCCGGTCCGGGAACGCTGTGCCGAGCACCGGGCCGTTCATGGGCGCGAGCAGGCGATGGCCTGTCGATGCTCCGCCTTGACGCCGGGCGGCACACGCTGCGTTCTTCTTCACGCAGCTGGAGTCGCCGGTGCTGGAAACCTTCGTCATCCCGATCCTGGGCAGCCTGCTCGCCGGTGGGCTGATCGGCTTCGAGCGGGAGTACAAGTCGCGGCCGGCGGGGCTGCGCACGCACACCCTGGTCGCGCTCGCGTCCACCCTGCTGATGCTGGCGGCCGCGCGGCAGGGCGACTGGGACATCACCTTCTTCGACACCCAGGACATCGTCACCGATCCCACGCGCATGGCCCACGGCATCCTGACCGGGATCGGCTTCCTCTGCGCCGGGGTCATCTTCCGCCACGGCTTCTCGATCCAGGGGCTGACCACCGCCACCACGCTGTGGATGACCTCGGCGCTGGGCATGCTGTTCGGCGTGGGGCTGTGGGGCCTGGCCTCGGTGGGCACGGCCGTGACCCTGGTGGTGCTGGTGCTGTTCCGCCTGTTCTACCGCTACCTGCCCCGGCGCAACGACATCGACGTGATCGTGCGCCTGCGCGGCGACGGCGCCACCTCGGGGCAGGAGATCGAGGCCCTGCTGCGCGGGCTCGGCCTGCGCGCGGAGGCCGTCCGCCAGCGCCTGCTCGGCGATGCCGACGTCCTCGAAGTGGCGTTCAAGGTCGTCTCGCCGAGGGGGTTGCACCTGGAGACGATGGTCGACGCCCTGCGCGGCGTGGACGACGTGCGCGGCTTCGAGCTGGCGCCGCGCGAGGAGTGAGCGCTCAGCCGGCGTCGGCGATCAGCGCGGCGAGGCCGGCGCAGTCGCCGGGCGCGTGGTCGGCGCGTCCCGGCCAGGCGGACGCGCAGGCGTTGACCAGGATCGCCGGCGCGCCGGCGGCGCGTGCGCAGTCGAGGTCGTAGACGTGGTCGCCCACCATCGCCATCGCCGCCGGCGCGACGCCCCAGCGCCGCGCGAGGCGCAGCAGTCCGTCGGGATCGGGCTTCGGTGCCGCCTCGTCGCGGCCGAGGATGGCGCCCGGGTCGAAGCAGTCGGCGATGCCGAGCGTGGCGAGGATGCGCAGCGCCACCGGGCGCACGTTGCGCGTGAGGATGCCCAGCGTGGCGCCGCGCCCGCACAGGGTCCGCACCAGATCGACCGCGCCCGGCGCCGGGCGCGCGCCGTCGGCGAGGCGGTGCTCGTGCTCCAGCAGCCACGCGTGCGCGGCGGCGGCCTCCCCGGCGGGGAGCGACGCGAGATGGTCGAGGATGTCGGCCTCCGGCGGCACGCCGAGTTCGCGCCGGATCAGCGCGAAGTCGTGCACCGCGACGGTGAGGGTGCCGTCCATGTCGAACACCCAGTGCCGGCAGCGCCGCAGCGCGGCCGGATTGGCCGCGGTCGCGGTCGGCGCACTCATGCGCAGGCCGCCGCGGTGGCGGGGGCGGCGGCCAGCCGCGGCGGCCGGCCGACGAGGTCGAGGAAGCGGTCGAACACCTGGCGCGCCTGCGCCTGCATGGTGGCGATCCGCAGCCGGGTGAGCGCGCGGATCGCCGCCTCGTCCTGGCCGAGGCCGGAGGCGGCGAGTTCCTCGCGGTAGGCCGGCACGCGCAGCCAGCGCTCGACCAGCGCCTCGTCCATCTCCAGGTGGAACTGGAAGCCGTAGGCGCGGTCGCCCCAGCGGAAGGCCTGCTGCTCGCAGGTGTCGGTGCGCGCGAGCTGCACCGCGCCTGCCGGCAGGTCGTAGGTCCGCGCATGCCACTGGAACACCGGCGCGCCCGCGCCCAGGGGCGCCAGCACCGGGTCGCGACGGCCGGCGTCGGTGCACTGGAGGTCGTACCAGCCGATCTCGGGCTGCGCGTGGCGCCGCACCGGCGCGCCCAGCACGTGCGCGAGGAGCTGGGCGCCCAGGCAGATGCCGAGCACCGGCTTGTCCTGGCGCAGGGCACGCTCGATCGCGCGCAGCTCGGTGGCCAGGTGCGGGCGCCGCGCCTGGTCCTCGACGTTCATCGGGCCGCCCAGGACCACCAGGCCGCGGTAGCGGTCGATGTTGGGCTGGGCCTCCGGATGGCGCTCGAAGTTGTGGAAGCGGATCCGGTGCCCGCGGCGGCGGATGAGCGCATCCAGCGTGCCCAGCGGCTCGGCGGCGACGTGCTGGAAGACCACGAGGCGGGACATGCGGACGACGGCGGCTGCGGGCGGGCCAGTCTTGCCGCGCGCCGTGCCGCGCGCAAGCGCACGCTGCGCTGCGCGCGCGGCCCTACACTCGCGCGATGCGGAGCGAGGGCGGGGCGCACAGGGCGGACGAAGCCGCGGCGGCGGAGGGCGGCGGCACGCCGGCGGTCCGCGACGACCGCCGGCTCCTGCGCGGCCTGCTCGTCCACGACATGCGTCGCGACCTGCGGCGCCACCTGCGCCCGCTGCTCGCCTGGCACCTGCTGTTCACCGCCTTCGCCACGGCGGCGACGGTGCCGCTCACCACCTGGTCGCTGGCGGCCCTGCTGCACTGGATCGAGCGCCCGCTCGCGGGCGAGCTGGACGATCTCGCCACCAACCTGCTGGCGCTGGCCTGGCTCGCCCTCGCGGCGGCGCTGGCCTGGTTCGCGGTGATGCTGCAGCAGGCCGGCATGCTGCTGGTCTCGGCCAGCCGCGGCTGCCGCTACCGGGTCGCGGCTGCCGCGCTGCTGGGCATGCTGCGCCGCGCCGGGCCGCTGGCGGCGCTCGCGGCCTGGCAGATCGTCACCCACGCGCTGCTCGCCCTGCCGTGGCTGGCGGCCGGCGCGCTGCTGTACGGGCTGTTCCTCGGCGGCCACGACCTCTACTACCTCGCGACCGTGCGGCCCCCGGCCCTGTGGCGGTTCGCGGCCGCGTTCGCGCCCTTCCTGCTGGCCGGCCTGCTGCTGCACGCGACGCTGTACTTCCGCTGGTTCCTCGCCACCCCGGCGCTCGTGCTGGAGGGCCTGTCGCCGGCCGCGGCGCTGGCGCGCAGCCGCACGCTCACCCGCGGGCGGCACTTGCGCATCGCCGTGCTGGTGGTGACCGTGGCGCTTGCGGTGGCGGCGCTGCCGCTGGCGGTGACGGAACTCTACGACCGCGCGGCGACGCCGCTGCTGGACTGGATCCCCGACCATCGCCTGCTGGTGAGCGCCGGCATGGTCGTCTACCTCACGCTCTACGCGGCCAGCGTGCTCGGCGTGCTGTTCCTCGGCACCACGCTCAACACCCTGCTGGTGCGTGCGCTGTTCCGGCGCCTTGGCGGCGGCCGCGCGGCGCACGGTCCGGAACCGCCGCCCGCGCACCCGGGGCGTTTCGTGTGGGGCGCCGAGGCCGCCTTCCTCGGCGTCGCCGTGGTGCAGGCGGTGCTCGCGGTGGCGAGCATGAACCTGCGGAGCGAGGTCGCCGTCACCGCCCATCGCGGCGCCTCGGGCGTGGCGCCGGAGAACACGCTGGCGGCCTTCGATGCGGCCTTCGATGCGGCCATCGCGGCCGGTGCCGATGCCATCGAGTTCGACGTGCGGCTCAGCGCGGACGGCGCCGTCGTGGTCGTCCACGACAGCGACTTCCGGCGCGTGGCCGGCGACCCGCGCCGGGTGGTCGAGACCAGCCTGGACGCGATGCGCGCCCTGGACGTGGGGGCCTGGTTCGGCCCCGCCTTCGCCGGGGAACGCATCCCCACGCTCGGCGAGGCCCTGGCCCACATCGACCGGCGCGCGCTCGCCCTGGTCGAGCTCAAGCCCGACGCGCACAACGCCCGGGACCTGCTGGAGGCGACCGTGCGCGAGATCGAGGCCGGCGGCTTCGGGGACGCCGCGATGCTTGCCTCGCTGTCGCCCGACCTCGTGCGGGCCGCAGGCGCCGAGGCTCCGCACCTGCGGCTGGCCCTGTTCGCCAACGCGGCCCTGCCGGGCACGGCGCAGCGCACCGGCTTCGACATGCTCGGGCTCAACCACCTGCAGGTCGATGCCCGGGCCGTGGCGGATGCGCGCCGGCACGGCTACCGGCTGCAGGTGTGGACGGTGAACGATCCGGTGCTGATGGCCCGCTACATCGACCTGGGCGTCGACGACGTCAGCACCGACCTGCCCGCGGAGGCGGTGCGGGTGCGCGCGGAGCGCGCCGCGCTGACCGACGTGGAGCTGCTGCTCGCACGCCTGCACAGCTGGTTCCGGCGCTGACGCCGGACACGACGGAGGGCGACCGCGGGCGGCCGCCCTCCGCGACGAGGCCGTGAGGCTCAGCGGCCCTTGCGCATGTCGTCGTTCGCCTTGCCGATGTCCTTCTGGACCTTGCCGGCGTTCTTCTGCAGCTTGCCTTCGAGCTCGCCGGAGGTATTGCCGGTCGCCTTGCCGGCGGCCTCCTTGAGGCTGCCCTTGACCTGGTTCTTGGTGCCTTCGGTGCGGTTCCTGTCGACCATCTCGTTCGTCTCCGTTGCGTCCACGGATCTCCTGTGTAGGACGCCGGGAGCGATACCGACGTGAACCGACGCGATGGCGATGGCCGCCGTTCAGCGGTGCGACGACCGGGTGTTCGATGCGCCCGGCCCGGGGCGCCTCTAGAATCGCCGATGGCCGCGCGTCGCGCGGCGCGCCCTCCCACCGGACACACCATGCCCAAGCGCGAATGGGTGGCGGATGCCATCCAGAAGATCGAGGCCGACTTCAACCGCTCGGCCGACACCCACCTGATCCCCCTGCCGCCCATGCCCGGCTACCCGGGCATCGACGTCTACCTCAAGGACGAGTCGAGCCACCCCACCGGCAGCCTCAAGCACCGTCTCGCGCGCTCGCTGTTCCTGTATGCGCTGGCCAACGGCTGGCTGTCGGAAGGCAGCACGGTGATCGAGGCGTCCAGCGGGTCGACCGCGGTGTCCGAGGCCTACTTCGCGCGCCTGCTCGGCCTGCCCTTCGTCGCGGTGATGCCGGCGGCGACCTCGCCCGAGAAGATCGCCGCCATCGAGTTCCAGGGCGGGCGCTGCCATCTCATCGAGGACGCCTGCGCGATCAACGCCGAGTCCGAGCGCCTGGCGCGGGAGACCGGCGGCCATTTCATGGACCAGTTCACCTACGCCGAGCGGGCGACCGACTGGCGCGCGAACAACAACATCGCCGAGTCGATCTTCAAGCAGATGGCGGAGGAGCGGCACCCGGTGCCGGCCTGGATCGTCTGCGGCCCCGGCACCGGCGGCACCAGCGCCACCCTCGGCCGCTACGTGCGCTACCGCCGGCACCCCACCCGCATCCTCTGCGCGGACCCGGAAGTCTCGGTGTTCTTCGACTTCTACCGCAGCGCGCGTGCCGGCGCGCCCCGCGCGGACCTGCGCATCGCGGGCGGTTCGCGCATCGAGGGCATCGGCCGCCCCCGCGTCGAGCCGAGCTTCATCCCGAGCTGCGTGGACGCCATGGTCAAGGTCCCGGACGCGCTCGCGCTGGCGGCGATGCGCCACGTCAGCGCCCAGCTCGGGCGCCGCGTGGGCGGCTCGACCGGCACCAACTTCGTCGGCGTGCTCGACGCCGCGCGCCGCATGCGCGAGGCCGGTCGGACGGGCGCCATCGTGAGCATCCTGTGCGACAGCGGCGAGCGTTATGCGCACAGCTACTACGATCCGGCCTGGTACGCCCGCTGCGGCATCGACATCGACGGCGCCGATGCCGCCCTCGCACGTGCCCTCGAAGGGGCACCACTGGAGGGCGTGGCGACCGCCTAGGGCCGCTGGGGCTTTCCTGCGCCGGGATGCCTGCGGCCCGGGTTGGGGCGGACACGAAGACGGGATCGCGCTGGAAGCGCGGCTGCCCGCTTCGTCCCCCAACCCTCCCCGGCGGGCAGCGGGGGAGGGTTGGGGAGGGGCGCTTCTGGTACGGGGCGTGAGACGCGAGGAGCGAGAAGAAGAGCAAGCGCGCCGATCCGCCCTCGCTTCCCACTCCTCCTCCGTCACTCCTCAAAGCAGCGCGCAAGGGGCCGCGCGCGCATAGCGGGGAGGCTGCGCTCCCGCATGCCGGCTTCGTTCGCCAGCAGCGGGTGGGGCGGCTCCCGGGAGGAGCGGGTGGACCGATCAGCCGCGGTTCTGGGTGATGTCGGTCTGCACCGCCTCGATGGTGTTCTCGACCTGGTTGCGATAGGTGTGGCCGTCGACGTCGCGCAGGCCGTCCAGCATGGTGTCGACCACGAAGCCGTTGACCTGGTCGCGCAGCACCTCCAGATCGACCTGGCCCTCGCTGAGCGCGCCGGCGATGTCCTGCTTGAGCTGGTCCACGGCGGCGCTGCCGAGCGTGTCGCCGCCCTGCAGCGCCTGGTCGATCACGCGGTCGATGGCGGGATTGTTGCCGAACACCGCCTTCAGGTCGCTGCCGACCAGGCGGCTGACCGCGCCACCGCCGGGGACGGCGGAGACGGCGAGGTCCACGGCGAAGCCGACGAGCTGCTGGGTGGCTGCCTCGCGGTTGTCGAGATCGATCTTGCTCTGGGTGATGGCGTCGAAGGCCGCACCGCCGAGGATGCCGAGCCGGTTCACCGCCTCGCTCTGGGGCGCGTCCGCATCGTTCAGGTGCGGCGGATAGCTGCGATCGACGCCGTTGAGGAAGTCCTTGTAGGTCTGCGCGTAGTCCTTCACCGCCTGCATGGCATCGCCGGCCGCGGGGTTGTCCGGGTTGAAGGCGGTGATCCGCAGCAGATTGCCCAGGTCGATGGCGTTCTGCCCGTACTCCTGGGCGTGGCCGTCGCCGCCGCGGGTGCTGGCGCTGTCGCGGGTGGTCAGCGCGTCCAGCACCGCCTCGCCCTGCTCGCCGGAGAGCAGTCCGCTCAGCGCCTCGGCGGTGGAGGCGATGGGCTTGTCGGTGTAGGGATCGAAGAAGATGTCGTCGTTCGAGGCCTCGGCGTAGCGCGCGATCTCGACCGCGACCTCGTTCCACTGCTGCGTGTCCGGCTGCGCCGCGACCGAGTCGATCAGGGTGGCCAGCGGGTTGCGCAGACCCTCGAAGGCGCCGTCGCTGTTCTCGAAGCCGATGCTGGATTCGCCGATGGCTTCGAGCAGGGTGGCGCGCGCCTCCGCGCGCGCGGAGGCGGCCTGCGCGGGGTCGCCGATGCCGGCGCCCGCCGCCTCCGTCACCTGGGAGAAGACGCGTGCGGCCATGTGGGGGTCGCCGGCGTCGGCGATCAGCTGCATCGCCACGCCCGAGGTGTGGAACTGGCCGCCGCCGTCCGCGACGCGCTCCAGGAGCGAGGTCGCGTAGGCCTCGCGGAAGGCGTCGGCCCGGGCGGGCTCCATGGCGCCGATGAAGTCGCGCGCCTGCGTCCAGGCGTCGATCCTGTGGCCGGGGGCCATGCCGTCCAGCGTGTACTGCTGGAGGAAGGTCTCCGCCTGCTGCTGGTCGATGTCGCCGCGCGCATAGCCGCTCGCGAAGGCGTCGGCGACGGCCTGGTAGCCGGCCTGGTCGACGCGGCCCTCGCCGTGCAGGCGGTCGAGCGTATCGAGCTTCAGCCACGAGTTCAGGGCGCCGGGATCCTGGGTGGTCAGCTCGGCGACGAGGCGGGCTCCGTCTTCCGGGGACAGCCCGGCGAGCTCCTCGGCGAAGGCTTCCATGCGGGCGTCGTAGTCGTCCCTGAGGAAGCGGCGCTCGCCGGTCCCGAGGATCTCGGACGCGGTGTCGCGGAGCTGCCGCTCGCTGGCGGCGGCGCCGACGCCCGGCTCCATGGGAGGCTGGCGGAGCGGGACGACGTTCGTGCTGTTGAGGCTGTCGAGGATGGGCGACATGGGATCTCGGCGGAGTACGGACGTGTTCCGCATCCTCCCCGCGCGCACGGCGTTCATCCAGCTGGGGACGACCCGAGGTGCGCGGTGCCGGTCCGCTCGCCGGCCGGTGCGGTCCGCCACTGACCATCGGCACGCGAGGACGGCGCCCGGCCCGCTACCATGCCGGATCCCCTGTCCAGCGGCCGCCGGCGGCCGCGCCTTCCGCGGAGTGCCCTGCATGCGCAAGACCTGCCTGTCCCTGTTCCTCGCCGCCGCGCTGGCCGGCTGCCAGACCGCGCCGCCGCCGGACGCGCCGCGCGAGGGTGCCGCTGCGGCGGCGTCGCGGGAGGCCGGATTCCCGGCGGTCGCCGAGTCGCTGCTGATGCGCGCGCTGGAGCGCAGCCCGGAGTGGTCCATCTACGCCGGCCGCTACGACGACGCGGCGACGCTGACCGTGCCCGATGCCCAGCGCCGGGCCGAGGACCTCTCCTTCGCGGAGGCCGCGCTCGCCGAGCTGGCCGCCTTCGATCCCGCGCAGCTGCCGCCGGACCAGCGCATCGACCACATGCTGCTGACCAATCGCTTCGAGTCCACGCTCTGGTACCTCTCCATCTTCCGCGACTGGGCGTGGAACCCGGCCAGCTACAACGTCGCCGGCCCGATCGGCCTGCTGCTCAATACGCCCTACGCCGACGAGGACAGCCGCCTGCGGACGGTGATGGCGCGGCTGGAGCGCGTGCCCGACTACTACCGCGCCGCGCGCGCGAGCATCGAGGATCCGACGCCGGAGCACGTCGAACTCGCCATCGTGCAGAGCCGCGGCGCGCTCAGCGTGTTCGGCGACGGGCTGCGCGAGCGCATCGCGGGCTTGGGCCTGGACGCCGCCGAGCGCGCGACCTTCGAGACGCGCATCGACGCCGCGCGCGAGGCCATCCAGGGGTGGATCGACTGGCTCGAGGGCGAGCAGGCGCGCCTGGCCGAACGCGGCAACGCACGTTCCTTCCGCATCGGGCCGGACCTCTACGAGGCCAAGTTCCGCTACGACGTGCAGTCCGACTTCACCGCGCGCGAGCTGTACGAGCGGGCGGTCGCCGAGAAGGAGCGCCTGCACGCGCAGATGGACGGCATCACCCGCCAGCTCTGGCCGAAGTACTTCGCCGGCACGGCGATGCCGCAGGACCGGCTCGAGCGCATCGGGATGATGGTGGGCCACCTCTCGCAGCGGCACGTCGCGCGCGAGGACTTCGTGGACGAGATCCGCCGCCAGATCCCGCTGCTCGCCGAGTTCGTGCGCGAGCACGACCTGCTGGACCAGGACGAGAGCCGTCCGCTGGTGGTGCGCGAGACGCCGGAGTACATGCGCGGCGGCGGCGCGGGCGCGTCGATCAGCGCGCCGGGCCCGTTCAACCCGACCGCCAACACCTACTACAACGTCAGTCCGCTCGACGGCTACACCGACGAGCAGGCCGCGAGCTTCCTGCGCGAATACAACCACTGGGTGCTGCAGATCCTCAACATCCACGAGGCCATTCCCGGGCACTACACCCAGCTGCTGCACGCCAACAAGACGCCCAGCCTGATCAAGAGCCTGATCCGCAACGGCGCGATGATCGAGGGCTGGGCGGTCTACGCCGAGCGCATGATGCTGGAGCAGGGCTGGGGCGGGCAGGAGCCCGAGATGTGGCTCATGTACGGCAAGTGGAACCTGCGCGTGGTCACCAACGCCATCCTCGACTACGCCGTGCACGTCGAGGGCATGACCGAGGCCCAGGCCATGGACCTGCTGCGCCGCGAGGCCTTCCAGGAGGAGACCGAGGCCGTCAACAAGTGGCGGCGCGTGCGCCTGTCGCAGGTGCAGCTGACCTCCTACTTCACCGGCTACGCCGAGATCTACGACTTCCGCGAGCGCCTCAAGCGCGAGCAGGGCGAGGCCTTCGACCTCAAGACCTTCCACAACCGGTTCCTGAGCTACGGCAATGCGCCGGTACCGGCGATCGTGGGGTTGATGGGGGAGGGGAGGTGAGGCGGGAATGGGGAAGTGGGAATCGGGACCTGGGGTCTGTCGCAGTGCGTGCCGTGGCATAGCCGGGGCTGGGTAGGCGGCGGGCTTCATGCCTTGGGGAGGTGAAGCGGGAATCGGAAGTGGGAATCGGAAGCTCGGGGGTGCCGCGCTGCGTGCTGCGGTAGGTCGAGGGCGGCTTTGGGCGGAAGGGCCGCAGGGCTCCGTACCCTCGCCATTCCCGATTCCCGATTCCCACCCCCGCCCGGTCCATAATCCGCCCCGACCTCTCCCGGCCCCGCCCCATGCCCACCACCCAGCTCTCGGTCTACTTCTTCCTGCAGGTCGCGGTGATCATCGCGACCTGCCGGCTGGTGGGGCGGCTGGCGCAGCGGGTGGGGCAGCCGCAGGTGGTGGGGGAGATGATCGCGGGGGTGATGCTGGGGCCGTCGCTGCTGGGGCTGCTGTTCCCGCAGGTGCAGGCGGCGCTGTTCCCGCCCGAGACGCTGTCCATGCTCTACGTGGGCGGGCAGCTCGGCGTGGGCATGTACATGTTCCTGGTCGGCACCGAGTTCCGGGCCGATCACTTCCGCAGCGGCGCGCGCAGCGCGGTCAGCGTGTCCGCGGCGGGCATCCTCGCGCCGTTCGCGCTCGCCTTCGTGCTCACGCCCTGGCTGATCGAGGTGCCGGGCCTGTTCGCGGAGCGGGCGCGGCCGTTCGAGGCCTCGCTGTTCCTCGGCGCGGCCATCGCCATCACCGCCTTCCCGATGCTCGCGCGCATCATCCACGAGCGGGGCCTCGCGGGCACCCGGCTCGGGACGCTGGCGCTCACCGCCGGCGCGGTCGACGACGCCGCGGCCTGGTGCATCCTCGCGGTGGTGCTGGCGAGCTTCGGCGGCGCCTGGGGCGGCGCCTACGCCGCCATCGGCGGCGGCATCGCCTATGCGCTCTTCATGATCTTCATCGGCAGGCGCCTGCTGCGCCGGCTGGGCGGACTGGTCCGGCCCGAGGCGCCCCTGCCGTCCTCCGTGCTCGCCCTGGTGCTGGCCCTGTTCTGCCTGAGCGCCTTCGCGATGGACGCCATCGGCATCCACGCGGTGTTCGGCGGCTTCCTGCTCGGGGCGGTGATGCCGCGCGGCGCGCTCACCGAGAAGCTGCGCGAGCAGCTCCAGTCCTTCGTGGTGGTCTTCCTGCTGCCGCTGTTCTTCACCTATTCCGGCCTGAACACGCAGCTTTCGGTGCTGTTCGATCCCGGCATCCTGCTGGCGGCGGTGGCCATCCTGCTGGCCTC
This sequence comes from Coralloluteibacterium thermophilum, assembly GCF_042654365.1. Taxonomy (NCBI): domain Bacteria; kingdom Pseudomonadati; phylum Pseudomonadota; class Gammaproteobacteria; order Lysobacterales; family Lysobacteraceae; genus Coralloluteibacterium; species Coralloluteibacterium thermophilum. The sequence goes on along the minus strand of NZ_JBHSGG010000002.1, from coordinate 399,707 downwards.
GTTCTGCGGCAAGGGCATCGCCTGCTGGGCGGCCGCGCGCCTGGGCGGCGAGGACAACCGCAGCGCCATGGCCATCGGCTCGCTGATGAACGCGCGCGGCCTGATGGAGCTCATCATCATCAACATCGGCCTGCAGGCCGGCGTGATCCTGCCGGGGCTGTTCTCGATCCTGGTGCTGATGGCGATCCTGACCACGCTGATGGCGACGCCGCTGTTCAACCGCGTCACCCGCGGCGCCCCGGGCGCGACGCCCCTGCCGCTGCAGCCCTGAGCGGCGGCCGTTCCTTCACGCCGCCGGCGCCCCGGCGGGCGGCAAGAATCGGCGCCTCGTCCAGCGGAATCCGCGCGATGGCCGGCGGCAGCCTCCTGATGCTCCTCGACGACATCGCCACGCTGCTGGACGACGTCGCCCTCCTGACCAAGGTCGCCGCGCGCAAGACCGCCGGCGTGCTCGGCGACGACCTGGCGCTCAACGCGCAGCAGGTCGCCGGCGTCGCCGCCGAACGCGAGCTGCCGGTGGTGTGGGCGGTGGCCAGGGGCTCGCTGCTCAACAAGGCGATCCTGGTGCCGTCGGCGCTGGCGATCAGCGCATGGGTGCCGTGGCTGGTGACGCCGCTGATGGTCGTGGGTGGCACCTTCCTCTGCTACGAGGGTGTCGAGAAGCTGGCGCATCGCTTCCTTCACCGCGAGGACGCGGCCCGCCGCCGCGCGCTGCGCCTGCGCGCGCTCGCCGACGCCTCGGTCGACATGGTGGCCTTCGAGAAGGACAAGGTCAGGGGCGCGATCCGCACCGACTTCATCCTTTCCGCCGAGATCGTGGTGATCTCCCTCGGGGTGGTGGCGGGCGAGGACTTCAGTCGCCAGGTCGCGGTCCTGTCGGCCATCGCGCTGGCCATGACCGCGGGCGTCTACGGCGCCGTCGCCGGCATCGTGAAGCTCGACGACGCCGGGCTGCACCTCAGCCGCAGCCCCCGCGCGGCGGTGCGGGCCGTCGGCACCGGCATGCTGCGCGCGGCGCCGTGGTTGATGAAGGCGCTGAGCGTGGCCGGCACCGCCGCCATGTTCCTCGTCGGCGGCGGGATCCTCGTGCACAGCATTCCGCAACTGCACCACGCGGTGGAGGCGCTGGCGCCGGCGGGGCCGCTGCACGGCGCCGCGGCGATGCTCGGCAACGCGGTGGCCGGCGTGCTCGCCGGGGCCGTCGCCCTGCTGGCGGTGCGCGGCATCGGCCGCCTGTTCCGCCGCGCGCCCGCGCACTAGGCGATCACGCCCGGCCGACCCTCGGGTTCGCCCGGGGTACTGGCGCGCGCGGCCGCGACCTAGCATGCCGGGTCCGGCCGCAGGGCGCGGCCATCGACCATGAGGCGAGGCGCATGAAACGGATCGCGACGGTGCTGGCCCTGCTGCTGCTCGCTGCCTGCAGCACGTCGAGCGAGGTCCGCAGCAGCTATGCCGCGGCGAGCGGCGACCGCTTCGCCTACGAGATCGAGAACGCCGGGGCCATGGACGCCGAGGCCCTGGGCATCTTCCGCGCCCGCCTCGACAGCCAGCTCGCCGCGCGCGGCTTGCTCGCCGCCGACGGCACCCCGCCCACCCGGCGCGTCGCCATCCGCATCGACACCTACCGGATGCGCCACGGCGCCGCGCGCGGCCTCCTCGGGGCGATGGCCGGTACCGACAGCATCCAGAGCACGGTGGTGGTGCGCGATCCCGGCGGTGCGGTGCTGGGGGAGGTGCGCGTGGACTCCGGCAACGCCACCGCGCTGGGCACCGCCACCGGCATGATCGAGCGCCACGCCGACCAGGTGGTCGCCTTCGTCGCCGGCGGCGCCTGAGCGCACGGCCGCACGCGCCGGACTAGGCCGCCTCGACCCGGTTCCTGCCCTTGCGTTTGGCGGCGTACATGGCCGCGTCCGCGCGACGCAGCAGGGCGTCCTGGCTTTCCCCGGGCCGGCGCAGCGCGACGCCGGCGCTGAAGGTGATGAACACGCGCTCGTTGTCGTGCAGGAAGAAGGCCTGGGTGAGCGCGCGCTGCACGCGCACCATCGCCGCCACCGCCGAGGCGAGGTCGGTGTCGGGCAACAGGATCAGGAACTCCTCGCCGCCGAAACGCGCGATGGCGTCCACCTCGCGCAGCGTGGTCCTGACCGTGGCCACGAGATGGCGCAGCGCGGCGTCGCCGCCGAGATGGCCGAGCCGGGCGTTGAGCTGGCGGAAGTCGTCGAGGTCGAGCAGGGCCAGGCACAGCGGGCTGCCGCGGCGCTCGCAGCGTGCCACCTCGCGCGCGTAGACCTCGTCGAGGCCGCGCCGGTTGAGGCCGCCGGTCAGCGGGTCCTCGCGGACCTGCGCGCTGACGCTGCGCAGCTCGTCCTCCAGCGCGCGCACGCGCGCCTCGGCGGCCGCGGCGTCGCGGCGCGCCTGCTGCATCTCGTCGCGCGCGCGCAGCATCTGCGCCTGCATCGCGCCGGTGTCGCGCAGCACCTCGTCCAGCACGCGGTTCAGGTCGCCGATACTGCGGACCTGCCGCAGGGCGCCGGCGTGGTCGTCGATCCGCGCATGGAACTCTCCGGTGCTGGCCGCGACCGTCTCCAGCCGGTCGACGAAGGCGACCGTCATCGCGGTCATGGCCTCGCGGGCCTCGCTCATCGCGCTCCGGACGACGCCCTGCCTGACGATGGCCTCGCGCAGCGCCGCGCGCGCGTCCTCCAGGGCGAGGCGGTCGATGGGCGCGGAGATCAGCTGGCGCACCATCTCCACCTGGCCGTGCAGCCAGCCGTCGCTGTCGAGCAGCTCGCCGACGTTCTCCAGCAGCAGGCCGAACAGGCCCATGAGCAGGGCGTGCCGCTCGGCGGCGTCGTCGGCGTGCAGGGCGATGCGGTGGGTCAGGGCCTGCAGGCCCTCGGCGAGCGTGGCGGCGCTGTCGCCGGGCCGCCAGGCGCGGACGCGGGCGGCGAGGGCGTCGCAGTCCGCGGCCAGCGCCGGTGCGTCGCGCAGCGCCTCGGCCAGCGCGCCGGCGAGGGTGGCGGCCAGCAGTTCGCGCAGCGGCACGGCCGGGGCGGGATCCCGCGGTGCCGTGTCGATGGTGGCGATGTACTTCTCGACCAGCTGGCGGAGGGTGCGGGCGGCGCTTTCGCGGTCGTCCTCGTCGCAGGCGCGGCGCAGGCGGCGGCCCATGTCGGCCAGCTCGCCTTCCAGCGCGATCAGTCCCTCGGCGAAGGCGCGCAGCAGCGCATCGGCGCTGTCGGCGCCGGAGAAGAGCGTGCGCAGGGTCTCGGGGAGCGGGCGCGGCGGTGTGGCCGCGGCGCCGTCGCCCGCCAGCGCCGGCACGCCGGCCGCGGGCGGCGCCTGGCGTCGCGCGAACAGGCGTCGCAGCGGCCCGGCCTCCGCGCCGGCCGGCGGATCGTTCTTGCCTCGCTGCACGCCCGCCCTGTCCTCGCTGGTGTCGTCCCCGGGTCCGCCCCGTCCGCACGCGGTATCGGCCGCGGACGGCGGCGCTTGAGGCGCCGCCGCGGCGCGGTTCAGCGGCCGTCGGCCAGCCCGGCCTCGGCGAGGGCGCGGCCCAGGCGTGCGAAGGCCCGTTCGGCCTGCTCCAGGTCGTCGAAGCGCTCCGCGCAGGCGACGACCACGGTGGGTGCCCCGCTCCCGGGTCCGAGCACGCCGACGTTGCAGGCGCGGGCGATCTGGGTGCCGGTCTTCTGCGCGAAGTCGGCGCCCGACGGCAGCCCCGCCTGGATGCGCCGGTCGCCGGTGGTGATGGCCTGCATGTGGTCCAGCACCAGCGCGGTGCTCTCCTCCGAGAGCAGCTCGCCCGTCGCCAGCGTCTCGAGCATGTCCGCGAAGGCGTCGAGGGTGGCGGCGTTCCTGCCGGTCTCGTAGTAGCGCTCGAAGACCGTCTCCAGGTCCGGCGCGTCGAGCTCCCCGCGCGGGACGCCCAGCGCCCGCGCGAGCGCCGCGAGCCGCGCCTCGCCGGCCTCGGCGTTGCGCAGCGCGACGATCTGCGTGTTCGACAGCGCCGCGACGCCCGGATGCAGCGGCCCGTAGGCGTCGTAGCGCACCTGCAGGAGGGTGGTGACCGGCCCGAAGCCGCGCCCGGCCCAGGCGCGGATGCGCCGGTTGAGGTGGTCCTCGCCGACCAGCCGGATCAGCATGTCGGTGGCGGTGCTGTCGCTGTCGCGCAGGGACTTCTCGATCAGCGTGCCGATGCTGAAGCGGGTGCCCGGCTCCTGGTAGAGCATGTCCCCGGCACCGTCGACGAAGTCGCTCTCGGCGAGCACCAGTTCCTGGTCGAGGTCGAGTTCGCCGGCATCGACCCGTTCGAGCACGGCGATCGCGACCGGGATCTTGATCGTCGATGAGAGGTACCAGGCGCGGCCGTCGCCGTGGTCGATCTCGCCGCCGTCCTCGCCGAGGCGGCGGACGAGGACGCCGAAGTCGCCGGGCATGTCGGCGTCGATGCGTTCGATCTCCGCGGTCAGCGGTTCCACCCAGCCGGGCGTGCCGGCGGCGGCGGGTTCGGCGGCATCGCGCGCGGGCGTTGGGGTGTCGGCGGTGCGGTCGGTGCCCTGGCAGGCGGCGACGAGGCAGGCCGCCCCCAGGGCGGCGAGGCAGCGGCGGGTTCGACGCATGGATGCTCCGGGAGTCAGCGCAGCGGGCTGAGTACCCCGGAGGCGGTGACCGCCGCGCCAACGTCGCGCAGCGCGCGCTCGCCCTGCGCGGTGGTGCCGCCGCGCGCGCAGGCGGCGATCACCACGCGCTCGCCGCGCAGCGTGACGATGCCCAGGTCGCAGACGCGGCGGTGCTGGGTTCCCGTCTTGTGCGCGAAGCGCGCGCCCGGGGGCAGCGCGGCGCGGATGCGGCGGTCGCCGGTGCGCACGCGTTCCATGACGCCGAGCAGGTAGGCGGTCTGTTCCGGCCCGAGCGCCCGCCCGTCCGCGAGCGCGCCGAGCATCCGCCCGTAGGCGCTCAGCGGGGCGCTGTTGAGGTTGATCGCGTAGTAGGCCTCGAAGGCGCTGTCGAGGTCGGGCAGCAGGAATTCCCCGGGCGTGGTCCCGAGCATCTGCGCGAGCAGGTCCAGCCGCGGCGCGCCGGCGGCGGCGCGGCGCAGGGCGAGCAGGTCGGCCGAGGTGAGCCCGGCGGCGCCCGGATGCAGGGTGCCGTAGGCGCGCCGGCGCACGTCGGCCAGCGTGGTGATCTCCAGCCCCTGGGCGGCGACCAGCTCGCGCGCGACCGCGTTGACCTCGTCGAGGCCGACGACGCGGATGAGCACGTCGGTCGCCGTGTTGTCGCTGTAGATGATCATCTGCTCGAGCAGGTAGGACACGCGCAGGCGCGTGCCCGGCGGGTGCGCGTTGGTGCCGCCCGCGCCGTCCACGAAGTCGTCGGGCTCCAGCGCGATGCGGCTGTCGAGCGCGAGCGCGCCGTCCTCGATCCGCCGCAGCACCGCGATCGCGACCGGCACCTTCACGCCCGAGGCCAGGTACCAGTTCTCGTCCGCGCGGAAGGAGAACGTCTCGTCGCGGCCGAGATGGTGCACGTAGACGCCGATCTCGCCGGGGAAGCGCGCCTCGGCCGCGTCGAGGCGCGTGCGCAGGGTCTCGACCCAGGCCGGCGTCGGCGTCTCGGTGTCGGGAAGCGGGGCGGAGGCGGCGGGACTGGCGGCGGCCAGCAGCAGCGCGAGAAGGGCGGCGCTCAGGAGTCTGGTCATCGCCGCCGGATGCTAATCAGCGTTGCGACCACCTGCGCTGAACCCACTGGATCAGCCAGATCCACGCCGCGGTGGCCGCGATCAGGCCGAGGGTCAGGCCCAGCGCGTACTCGTAGGACACCGTGTGCATGTAGCCGAGCTGGTCGCGGAACAGGACGAAGATCACCAGGATGTGGAAGATGAACGCCTGCAGCGCGTCGCTGCCGATCAGCGTCACCGGCCGCAGCGCCCGCGCCAGCAGTTCGCCGCCGGCGATGGCGAGCCCGAGCAGCACCAGGGCGCCGCCGACGCTGAAGAGCATGAAGGTGAGCTCCGGCGGATGCTTGCCCGCGTTGCGCGCCGCCGCGAGCAGGGCGCCGCCGAGGTCGCCGTCCGCACGAGCGGCGAACCACGCCAGCAGCACGACGCCGAGCAGGGCGATGGCGCCGGCGAGGCCGAGCCGGGTGCGGGTGTCGCGGTACCAGCGCAGCATCAGTGCGCCGACGAGCAGCCCGGCGAGCACCAGCGGAAGCCGCGAGAGCTGGCCCCAGGTGTAGTAGTCGGCGTGCTCGACGATCAGCGCCTGGAGCTGCGGCACGCCCCAGAAGTCGAAGTTGGCCAGCAGCCACCACGAGGCCAGCCCCGCCACCACCGGGCTCGCCCACTGCAGCGGCACCGGCATCCGCGCCCACAGCGGCAGGAAGAAGGGAATCCACAGCAGAGCGATGGCGTAGAAGCCGAGGATCTCCACGTAGGAGGGGAAGTTCTGGTAGGTGAGCGCCTCGACGATGTCCTCGGGCTCGTAGAGCGCGTACATCTCCACGACGGTCAGCGCCTTGTACACCGCCAGCACCACCAGGCCGCGGATCAGCAGGCGGTTGCGCCGGCGCGGCCAGTCGTCGGCCCCGACCTTGGGCACGAACGCCACCGCCAGCGCGATGCCGAAGACCATGATGAACAGCGACGCCGAGAACTTGGTGATCGCGTGGATCGGCACCATGCCCCAGTCGGTGAACTGCTCGAACTGCAGCAGGCCGTTGACGCCGTGGCTCAGGATCATCAGGCACACGGCGAGCCCGCGCGCGAAGTCGATGGCCTCGATCCTGTTGCCGCGCGCCGTGCGCGACCCCGGCGACGCGAGCGCGCCGCTGCGTGCGTCGTGCGCGTCGGATCCGCTCGTGGCCGTGCTCACCGCGGGCTCCGCGCGACTGGAGGAAACGTCATGCCATCGTCCCTGTGATGCGATGCACGAAGCCTCGCCGCTGCGCGGCGGAGGTCGCGTGAAGCGGGATGGGTCCAGGACGGAGTGAGGAGAAGCGGGAAGCAAGAAGCGAGAAGCGAGAGAAGGACCGACGCCCCGCCCTACGTTTCCCACTCCTTCCCACTCACTCCTCGAGCGGCCTCAAAGCACCGCCAGCTCGGCGTTGGCGAGGGTGCCCCGGTACTGGTGGCGCAGCCTGACCTTGCGTTCGAGGTCGGCGATGATGTGGCGGGAGAAGTCCACGCCGGTGAGTTCCTCGATCATGTTGAGGCCGCCGGGCGTGTCCACGTTGATCTCCATCATCCTGTCGCCGACGATGTCGAGCCCGACCAGGTACATGCCGTCGCGCACGAGCTTGGGCGCCACCAGCTCCGCGAGCCGCAGCGCGTCCGCATCCGGCTGGGCCTTCTGGATCTTGCCGCCGGCCTTGATGTTGCTGCGTGCGTCGCCGGAGTCGTTGTAGCGGCGCAGGCAGGCGTAGACGCCATCGACCTGCAACGGGCGGCCGTTGAGCATGATCAGGCGCAGGTCGCCCTCGGCCGCCCTGGGCAGGTATTCCTGCGCGATCGCGTAGCCGTCGCGGATGACCGCCTCGATCATCTGGTTGAGGTTGGCCTCGCCGCCCGGCGCGACCACGAACACGCCCTGTCCGCCCGAGCCCTGCAGCGGCTTGATCACCGCGCGGCCGCCCTGCGCGGCGATGAACTGCTTGATCACCTCCGGGTCGCGCGCGATGCAGGTGGCCGGGCGCACCTCCTCCGGGAAGTGCTGGAAATAGGTCTTGTTGCAGGCGTCGGTCAGGTGCGCGGGGTCGTTGACCACGATGACCTGCCTGGCCGCCGCGAGCTGGGCGAACAGCAGTGCGCTGTTGGGCGCCCAGGGCCGCTCGACCAGTTCGTCGGCGGGATCGCTGCGCAGCATGAGCACGTCGAGTTCGTCGACGCGTATCCGCTCGACCCGTGCGTCCGGCCCCTGCAGCTCCGCGAGCAGGGCGGCGTCGTCGGCGTAGTCGTCGCGGCGGGGGCAGTGCGCCCGCGCGCACACGCTGCCGTCGGTCTCGTAGATGAAGTCCGCCAGCCCGATCAGGGCCACCGCGTGTCCGGCATTGGCGGCGACGCGCGCCAGGCGGATGGTGGTGTAGTCCTCGCGCTCGGTCTCGATGCGGTTGACGACGAAGGCCAGTTTCATTGCGGCGTGTCCTGGTGGAGATCGACGACGGAGAGAGTGCGGCAGCGTTCCAGCCGCGCGGCCGCGACGGGCGTGTCGAGCCAGCGCGGCAGGACCGCGGGCGGCCGTGCCCAGCCTTCCTCGACGAGGCGCTCCAGCACCACGAGGTGCGACAGCGCGAACTTGCCCATGAACAGCGGCGCGATGTCGCCGCCCTCGTGCAGGTGGTCGAGCAGGTCGGCGAGCCCGCGCAGGTACACCGCGTCCTTGGTGAGGCCGCCGCCGCGGCGCGCGCGGACGGCCACGTCGAAGGCGTCGCCGGCGGGCAGGTCGTGCCCGTGGTGCAGGCGCTCGAAGATGGCCGGCACGTCCTCGCCGCGCACGGCCATGTCGGTGGCGATCACCCGCGCGGCGAGGATGCGCAGGCGGCCCGGCGGCAGCCAGCCCGAGACGTACTCGGCGAGGACCGCGAGGCCCTCCTGCAGCGGGTCGTAGTCGGCGAGGCCGGATTCGAGCTGGCGCAGCGGCTGCTGGCGCCCGTTGTGCCGCGTCACCACGTGCGTGCCGATCTCGTGCTGGACCAGCGGCTGCACGCGCGCCTGCGGGAGGCGGATGCCGGCGGCCACGTGCAGGTTGCCCTGCGAGACCATCAGCATCGAGTTGAGGTCGTCCTCGACCACGATCTCCGCGCGGAAGCCGGGTGCCCGCGCCCGGTACCAGGCCAGCTCCGCCTCCGCGGCGGCGAGCATCTCGTCGAGCCCGGCGTCCGCGTCCGGCGGCGGGCCCGCGGGCACGCGCTCGAGGATCTCCCGCGCCATGCGCAGCAGCCGCGGCTCGGCGCCGCCGAACAGGTCCAGGCTCGCCGCGACGAAGCCGTCGGTGTCGCGCAGCCGCACCAGTTCGATCTGGCGGTCGAGCTCGCGCTGCTTCTCCGACAGCAGGCCGTGCAGCAGCGGGGATTCGATGTCGTCGACCGGCAGCGCCAGCAGGCGCGCGCGCAGGGCGGAGAGGTCGTCGTAGTCGGCGGCGTAGGAGAACGGCGGCACGCGGCTGCGACCGCTCTCCTCGAAGGCTTCCCAGAGCGCGTCGTTGTGGATCGGCGAGAGCGCGGTCAGCCAGTCCACCTCGGCGTCCATGCGCGCCAGCGCCGCATCGACGCGGGCGGCCACCGGCGGCAGCGGGCGCACGGCCCCGACGGCTAGCGGCACCGCGCGAACTCCCCCCGTACCGCGTCCACCGCGCGCTTCAGGCCGTAGCGGAAGTCGTCCAGCACCGCCACGTCGGCCATCGCCGACCATTCGTCCATGTAGATCTTCTTGTACTCCAGCGAGATCACGCACAGCCGGTCGCCGTACTCGGCATGCAGCCACTCGGGGAAGTGCCCGCCGGTGGGATAGCGCACGTTCTCGCGTACGTCCGGGTGGCGGCCATCGACGAGGGTGGCGCGCAGTGCGTCGGCGAAGCGGCAGGCGACGCCGCCGTGGCGCGCGCGGTCGAGCGTGGTCACGCCGAGGTCGATCTCGGGGTTCCCGTCGGCCGCCGCCGGCGGCGCGTCGGCGCCGTCGCGGCGGTGGTTGTAGCTGTGGATGTCGAGCACCAACAGGCTGTCCCAGGTCTCCAGCAGGCCGTCCATGAGCGCGCGCATGTCGGCGTAGAAGCGGTCGTAGTCGGCGAGGCAGCGGGCGCGTTCGGTCTCGGGCAACGGCGTGCGCCACACGTCCAGGCCCCAGGTGTCCTCCGGGCGACGCGGGACGGCCAGCGCACGCGGGCGGTTCATGTCGGTCTGGAAGCGCGAGGTGCGCACGCGCACCTGGCTGTCGGCGACCGTCGTGAGCACCCCGGTGAGCGGGTCCTCCTCGCGACGCCGCTCGTCCGCGCTCAGGCGCATGCAGCGCAGCACGCTCTCGCGGACCTGGTGGCCGTCGTGGATGGCGGTGGCCACCACCGGGCCGTTGCCGACGTGGACCTCCCAGTCGTCGCAGCGCCGCTCGGCCAGACGCGCATGCGCGCCGGGCAGGACGGACGGGGCGTGGCGGACGGGGTGGGATGCCGGCATCGATGCTCCTTGGCGGAATCGCGGTGACGGTGCCGCGGTGCGGGCGAGGATGGCCGCCCGCGAATCAGCCGGGCGTGAGCCCGGTGCCGACGGCGCGTTAACGCGGGGCCGGGCGTTCAGGGCCCGGCCAGCGCCTCGGCCAGGCGTGCGAGGTCCTCGCGCAGGTCGTCGCGCAGCGCCGCGCGGCGCTCTCCCGGTGCGCGCAGCACCGCGGAGGGATGCCAGGTCGCCATGCCCTGCGCGCCGGCCAGCGGCTGCCACTGCCCGCGCTGCGCGGTCAGCCGGAACGCGTTGCCGAACACGTTCTGCGCGGCCAGTGCGCCGAGGCACACGACGTGACGCGGGCGGATCCTGTCCAGCTCCGCCGCGAGCCAGCGCCGGCACGCCGTCTGCTCGGCCGCGTTGGCGCGCTTGTGCAGGCGCGCCTTGCCGCGCTGCTCGAACTTGAAGTGCTTGACCGCGTTGGTGATGTAGACCTCGGCCGGGTCGACGCCGGCCTCCTCCAGGAGTTCGTGCAGCAGGCGCCCGGCCGGCCCGACGAATGGCCGCCCCTCGATGTCCTCGCGATCGCCCGCCTGCTCGCCGACCATCACCACGCGCGCGTCGGCCGGCCCTTCGCCGAACACAGTCTGCGTCGCCGGCGCCCAGAGCGGACACGCGCGGCAGCCGCGGGCCTTGCGCCGCAGCGTGGCGAGATCGCCCGCGGGGATCTCCGGCGGCGGCTTGGCGAGGGGTTGCCAGATGTCGGTGCGGGATGCGGCCACGGGTGCTCCTCCCTGCGCATTCAAGGCAGCGGGCAGGTGAGTCGGGAATGAAGTTCGCGGAGCGGGGGACTCCGCGCGCGGGAGGCCGACGGCGCGGCCAGCGCTGCGTCGTCGGCGCGGGCCGGCCGCGTCCCGGCGCTCCGGCCGTGGAAGCTGGGGGGCGGCACGGAAGGAGGAGCGAGAGATGGAGCGCCGGAAACGACTGGGCGACCGCGCTGCCTCTCGCTTCTCGCTCGCCCTGCCGGGGCGACGACCGCTCCGGCGTATCCTGTGTCGCCATTCCTTCTCCCGACCGCGATGCACCGCGACCCCTCCCGCCGTCCCCGTCCCGTCCGCGCGAACGCGCCCGCGGGGGCGCGTGCGCGACGCGAGGAGGAGGTGCGCCTGTACGGCCTCAACGCGGTCCGCGCTGCGTTCGCGCAGCGACCCGAGGCCCTGCGCAAGCTCTACCTGACCGAGGCGCGCCTTCCCGCGCTGCAGCCGCTGCTGGCCTGGTGCGTGGCGCGCCGCGTCGGCTATCGCGTGGTCGGGACCGAGGATCTCGACCGGCTCGCCGCGAGCACCCACCACGAGGGCGTGGTGGCCGAGATGCAGCGCGCGCCGGTGCTGCCGGCGGCGCAGTGGCTGGCCCGGCTCGCGCCGGGTCCGCAGTCGGCGCTGTGGCTCGACGGCGTGGGCAACCCGCACAACCTCGGCGCGATCCTGCGCTCGGCGGCGCACTTCGGCGTCGGCGCGGTGCTGCTGCCGCAGGCCTCGACGCTGGCGGTGTCGGGCGCGGCGGCGCGCGTGGCCGAAGGCGGCGCGGAGGCGGTGCCGCTGGTGCGGCTCGCGCCGGGCGAGGCGGCCCTGCGCCAGCTCCGCGAGGCCGGCTTCGCGCTCGCGGCGACGGTGGTGGACGGCGGCGACGATCTCTTCGCCGCCGCGCTGCCCGAGCGCCTGGTCTACGTGCTCGGCAACGAGGGCGAAGGCATGGACCGGGCGCTGGCCGCGGCCTGCGACCTGCGCCTGTCGATACCGGGCACGGGCCGGGTCGAGAGCCTCAACGTGGCGGCCGCCACCGCGGTGCTGCTCGCGACCTGGCGCATGCGGCACCCGGGATGAGGCCGGACGGGAGTCCACGCGATCTGAACGCGGCCTCCGGCCGAATGCCGGGGCCGTCGCGCCGTCGCGGCGCGGCCGGCCGATACCAAGAACGACAAAGGATGCGCATGCGGGTCTTCGACATCGGGCCGTGCACCCGCGGGTGCCTGGTCCTGCTGTTCCTGCTCGGGCTGGTCGCCGCGGCGTCGGCGCAGCCGCTGCCGGTGTCGGGCCGTGCGACCGGCCTCGCCGACGGTCCCGGGCTGCGCGCGACGGTGTTCGGGCCGGACCGCGAGCGGCTGGCCGAGCTGCCGGGCGACGTGCCGGTGCGCGAGATCCGGCTCGCGGTCGAGGGTGCGCGGCCGGTGCCCGACCTGTTCTGGTTCAACCGAAAGCTGCGGGTGTGGTTCTCCCGGCAGAAGGGCCCGGCGCCGCTGGTCGTGGTGATCGCCGGCACCGGCGGCGACGGCAACACGCAGAAGCTCGGCATGCTGCGCGCGGCGCTGTACGGCGAGGGCTACCACGTGCTCACCCTGCCGTCGCCGACCTTCCCGGGCTTCGTGGTCGCCGCGTCCAGCACCGGCGTGGCGGGCGACCTCACGCAGGATGCGATCGACCTGCGGCGGGTCATCCGGCAGGTCGTGTCGGAACTGCCGCGCGGCGTCGAGATCACCGGCCTGCACGCCGTCGGCTACAGCCTGGGCGGCGCGCACGCCGCGGTCATCAAGGCGCTCGACACCGGTCCCGACGCGCTGGGCGTGCAGCGGGTGGTGATGATCAATCCGCCGGTGAGCCTGTTCGCCTCCGTCGGCCGGCTCGACCGCCTCTTCGCCGACACCATCGGCGACGACAACGCCGACATCGAACGCTTCTACCAGCGGCTCTACGCCGAGCTGGCGCATCTCTACCGCGGCGCCGAGGCGCTGGAGCTGGACGGGACCTTCCTGCTCCAGGCCGCGCCCAGCCTGCTGCGCAGCGACGACGAGTTCGCCGCCGCCATCGCGCTGTCGTTCCGGCTGGCGCTGGTCAACATGTTCTTCGCCGCCGACTACTACGCCGGCACCGGCGTGGTGGTGGACCCGGCCGCGCCGCCGCGGGTGGGCGATTCGCTCGGCGCGGCCTTCCGCGAGCTGCGTGCGCGGCCGTTCGCCGACTACTTCGAGCGGGTGTTCGCGCCCTACTACCTGGCGCTGCGCCCGGACTGGACGCGCGAGCAGTTGATCGCGGGGAGCAGCCTGGAGCTGATCGGGCCGCAGCTCGCGGCCGACCGCGACGTGTACGCCCAGACCAGCCGCAACGACCTGATCCTCGACGCGCGCGAGCTGGCCTGGCTGCGCGACACCCTCGGCCCGCGCATCGTGGTCTACGACCACGGCGGCCACCTCGGCAATCTCGGCGAGCGGCAGCAGATCGAGGACATGCTGCGCATGCTGGCCGGCACCTGGGACGCGGGGGAGGCGCCATGAGGCGGGCGCTCGTCCTCGTCCTCGCGTTCGCGGCCGGCGGCGGCTGCGCGACCGCGCCGCAGCGCGCCGCGCCGCCCGGCGAAACCACCGGCTCGCAGGAGGAGGTCGCGCAGTCCACCGCGGTGCACGACCCGTGGGAGCGCTTCAACCGCGGCGTCTACCGCTTCAACGCGCGCTTCGACGAGGCGATCTTCCTGCCGGTGGCGAACGGCTACCGCAAGGTCGTGCCGCGGCCGGTGCGGCGCGGCCTGGGCAACGCCTTCGCCAACCTCGGCGAGGTGCCCAACACCGCGAACCACCTGCTGCAGGGCCGCCCGGGCTACGGCGTGCGCAGCGCCGGCCGCTTCCTGGTCAACAGCACGCTCGGCCTGGCGGGCTTCTTCGACGTCGCCAGCCACCTCGGGCTGACGCCGGTGCCCACCAGCTTCGGCAACACGCTGGGGCGCTGGGGCGTGGGCCCGGGGCCCTACCTGGTCGTCCCGCTGCTCGGGCCCTCGACCCTGCGCGACGGCGCGGGGCAGCTGTTCGACTTCGGGGTGCAGCGCGGGGTCGATGCCGGCGGGCTGTACACCAGCGACAACGCGACCGCGATCGGCGCGGTCTACATGATCGACGGCCGCGCCCGCAATCCCTTCCGCTACTACGAGACCGGCTCGCCGTTCGAATACGAGCTGATCCGCTTCCTCTACACGCGCAAGCGCGCGCTGGAGATCGAAGGCACGCGCGCACTGCCCGACGCACCGCCGGTCGCGCCGCCGCCGCCGGCCGCGGAGGACGAGGACGACGCGGCGATGCCGCTCGCCGACCCGCTGGGCTAGCCTGCCCGGAGGCAGGCTGGCGCGGCCCTGGGCGCTGCCGAGGCATGGCGGCCTTCGGCGGCTTTCAACGCATGCTCACCGCGCGGCCCCTAGGGTGGGACACCTTTGTCGAAGAGCGACGGAGGTGATTCCGCGATGACCGTGCACTGCAGGCCCTGGTGGCGCGAGCTCGGACTGGACCGCAACGACCCGAACGAGGACGACGCCGGGCAGGCGCGCGACCACCGCTGGTGGGTCAACGCGGTCATCTACCAGCTCACGCCGTGGAGCTTCCAGGACTCGGACGGCGACGGCATCGGCGACCTGCCCGGCGTGATCCGCCGGCTCGACTACATCACGTCGCTCGGCGTCGATGCGGTCTGGCTGACGCCGATCTTCGGCTCGCCGATGGACGACCTCGGCTACGACGTCACCGACTTCGAGAAGGTCGCGCCGCTGTTCGGCGGCGACGCGGCCTTCGAGCGCCTCTTGCTGCTGGCGCACCAGCGCGGGCTGCGGGTGATCCTCGACATGGTCTGGAACCACACCTCCGACCGCCACGCCTGGTTCGTCGAGAGCCGCGCCAGCCGCGACAACCCGAAGGCGGACTGGTACGTCTGGGCCGATCCCGGCGCCGACGGCGGCCCGCCCAACAACTGGCTGTCCTCGTTCTCCGGCGAGTCGGCGTGGATCTGGGAGGCGGCGCGCGGGCAGTACTACCTCGCCAACTTCCTGCCCAGCCAGCCCGACCTCAACTGGTACAACCCGGACGTGCGCGACGCGGTGCTGGCGCAGGCGCGCTTCTGGCTGGAGCGCGGCATCGACGGCATGCGCCTGGACGCGGTCAACTTCTTCTGCCACGACCGTTCGCTGGCCGACAACCCGATGCGCGAGGGCGACTGCCTGCCCGACGGCATCTCCCCGGACAACCCGCTGACCCGCCAGCGCTTCGTCAACAGCTTCTGCCGGCCGGAGACGCTGGACTACCTCGCGCCGCTGCGCAGGCTGGCCGACGAATACCCGGGCGTGGCGCTGCTGGGCGAGGTGATCGAGGCCGAGGACTCGGTGCGGCTCGCCGCCGACTACACGGCCGGCCGCGAACGCCTGCACCTGGCCTACCACGGCGCCCTGCTGTTCGACGCGCGCATGGAGGCCGTCCACATGCGCCGCATCCTCGACCGGGTGCTGGACGCCTTCGGCGACCGCGGCGCCTGCTGGATCGCCGGCAACCACGATTTCGGGCGCCTGCATTCGCAGTGGAACGCGCGCGACCAGGATTACCCGGGCGACTTCCACCGCATGATGGCCCTGCTGCTGGTGTGCCTGCCCGGCGCCTTCTGCCTGTGGCAGGGCGACGAGCTCGGACTGACCGAGGCGCGGATTCCCGAGGACATCCCGCCCGAGGCGCTGAAGGATCCCTTCGGGCGCCGGATGTACCCGCGGCTCAAGGGGCGCGACGGCGCGCGCACGCCCATGCCCTGGGACGACGGCGCGGCCCACTGCGGCTTCACCACCGGCGACGCGCCCTGGCTGCCGATCCCGCGGGCGCACGCGGCGCGCTCCGTCGCGCGGCAGGCCTCCGACCCGCAGTCCACCCTCAACCACTGGCGCCAGGTGCTGCACTGGCGCAGGAAGCAGCCCGCCCTGCGCGAGGGCACCACGCGCGTCCTCGACCTCGCGCCGCCGCTGTTCGGCTTCCTGCGCGAGGGCGCGGGGCAGCGCCTGCTGTGCGTGTTCAACATGGACGGGCGCGCGGTGCGGATCGATCCGGCACGGCTGGGCCCGCTGCGCTGCCTCAACGCGATCGACGGCACGCCGCGCGAGGATCCCTTCCTGCTGCCGCCCTGGGGCTGGCTGTGCGCCGAGCCCGAGGCGGATGCCGCGGTGGCGGCATGAGCGCGGCCGATGCGCGGGCCTGGTGGCGCGACGCGGTGATCTACCAGGTCTACCCGCGCAGCTTCCAGGACAGCGGCGGCGACGGCGTGGGCGACCTGGCGGGCATCCGCCGGCGCCTGCCCTACATCGCCGACCTCGGCGCCGACGCGGTGTGGATCAGTCCCTTCGTGCGCTCGCCGATGAAGGACTTCGGCTACGACGTCTCGGACTTCCGCGCCATCGAGCCCATGTTCGGCGACATGGCCGCCTTCGACGCGCTGGTCGCCGACGCGCACGCGCTCGGCCTGAAGGTGCTGATGGACCAGGTGTGGAACCACACCTCGGACCGGCACCCCTGGTTCGTCGAGAGTCGCGCCAGCCGCGACAACCCGAGGGCCGACTGGTACGTCTGGGCCGATCCCGCGGCCGACGGCGGCCCGCCCAACAACTGGCGCTCGGCCTTCGGCGGCAGCGCCTGGACCTTCGATCCGGGGCGCCGCCAGTACTACCTGCACAATTTCCTCGCCGAGCAGCCGGACCTCGACTGGCACAACCCGGAGGTGCGGGCGGCGATGATCGCGATCGGCCGCTTCTGGCTGGAGCGCGGGGTCGACGGCTTCCGCCTCGACGTCGTCAACTTCTACGCCCACGACCGCAGTCTCGCCGACAACCCGCCGCGGCCGCCGGACGTGCCGCGCCCCGCGGGCGCGGGACGCGGCGATCCCTACTTCGACCACATCAACCGCGGCACCGTGTGCCGCCCGGAGACCCTGGCGATGCTGGGCGAGCTGCGCGCCCTGGCCGACGCGTATCCGGGGACGGTGCTGCTCGGGGAGGTGTCCTCGGCCGAGGACAGCCTGGCGGCGGCGGCCGACTACGTCGCGGGCGACGGGCGCCTGCATCTTGCCTACAACTCGGCCCTGGTGACCGACGAGCCCTTCACCGCCGAGGGCCTGCACGCCCTGATCGCCCGCGCGCAGGCGCTGTTCCCCGACCATCGGCTGTGCTGGACCTTCGGCACCCACGACTTCCCGCGGCTCAAGGGCCGCTGGGCCGAGCACGCGCGACATGCCGAGGCGCTCGAACGCCGTCGCGACGCGCTGCTGGCGGCCCTGCTGGCGACGTTGCCCGGTGCCTGCTGCATCTACCAGGGCGACGAGCTCGGCCTGCCGCAGGCGCAGCTCGCCTTCGAGCAGCTCCGCGACCCGTTCGGCATCGCCAACTGGCCCCACGTGCTCGGCCGCGACGGCTGCCGGACGCCGATGCCGTGGACGGACGCGGCGCCGCACGGCGGCTTCAGCTCGGCGCCGCAGACCTGGCTGCCGATGCCGGCCGAGCACCTCGCGCTCGCGGTGTCGCGGCAGCAGGGCGATCCCGGCTCGCTGCTGGAGACCTATCGCGGCCTGCTGCGCTGGCGCCGCCGCACGCCGGCGCTGCGCGGCGGTGCCCTGCGCCTGTTCCCCGTGCAGGGCCCGGTGCTGGCCTTCGCCCGCGGCAGCGGCCGCGGGCGCGTGGTGTGCGCCTTCAACCTCTCGCCCGAGGCCGCGACGCGAGGGCTGGAGGCGATGGCGGCCGGCGGGACGCACTGCCGCGCGCTCGCCGGCGACTGCCGCATCGAGGGCGACGTGCTGGTGCTGCCAGGCTTCGGTGCCGCGGTGCTGGAAGGGTCGGGGTGCGAGGAGTGAGGGGTGGGGAACGGAGGTGTTACGTNTGGGGGGGCTTGGGGCTTGGGGCTCGGGGCTTGGGGCTTGGGGCTTGGGGCGCGGGGCGCGGGGCGCGGGAAGCGGGGGAGCTGCGAGTGGAACGGGGGTGCTCGGGCTTCCTCCGGTTCCTCGCTTCCGCTGGCTCGTTCCTTCGGCGCCCTGCGGTGTAGACACGCGCGTCGCGCGGCCTTGATCGTGCCGTCGCGCCACTGCGCCTAGCGTGGGCCGCACCCTCAACCGGATCGCCGCCATGCGCCTGAACGCACTCAACGTCGTCTGCCTGATCCTCGTGATCGTCGGCGCCCTCAACTGGGGCCTCGTCGGCGCCTTCAACTTCGATCTGGTCGCCGCGCTCTTCGGAGGCGTGCCGGCGATCCAGCGCCTGGTCTACATCCTCGTCGGCGTGGCCGGCATCGTGCTCGCCATCGGCGCGTTCGCCTCGCGCCCGGGCACGCACGGCACCACCCACGCCGGCGTGCGCCACTGATCGCACCGGAGCCCCCGCGGCGGCGCCGTCCGGTGCCGCCGTTGTCTTGCAACTGTCATCTGCGTATCAGCGTGCTTTCGCGCGCGTCCGGCAGGCTGTGCGTCCCCCGGACGCCAGGACAGCCCCGATGCGCACGCACGCCACTCCGCCCGCGCCGCCGATCGACTTCGACAACGAGGACAGCAATCCCAGCGGCAACAGGCACTTCGCCGACGTGCTGCGGGTGAACCGGCAGCGCCGCGCCCTCCTGCGCGGCGGCGTCGGCATGGCGGTCGGCGCAGGGCTCCTCGGCCACGCCGGGCTCGCGGCGGCCGCGGCACCGCCCAAGGGTTCGCTCAAGCCCGCGCCGACGGCGCTGAGCTTCGAGGCCGTGCCGGTGAACCGCCTCGACGCCATCACCGTGCCGCCCGGCTACACCGCGCGCGCGGCCTTCGCCTGGGGCGAGCCGCTGCTGGCGCCGTATCCGGCCTACCGCGACGGCGGCCTCAACTCGGCCGCGGAGCAGGCGCTC
Organism: Coralloluteibacterium thermophilum; assembly: GCF_042654365.1. NCBI lineage: Bacteria > Pseudomonadati > Pseudomonadota > Gammaproteobacteria > Lysobacterales > Lysobacteraceae > Coralloluteibacterium > Coralloluteibacterium thermophilum. The sequence continues at coordinate 380,857 of NZ_JBHSGG010000002.1, read as the reverse complement.
CAGATCGGCCAGCACCACGACGGGATGCACTACTTCCCGCTGGAGAGCGGTCCGCGCGGCAGCGCGCACGGCCTGCTGGTGATGAACCACGAGTACATCGACCAGGCCACCCTGCATCCGGCGGGGGCCACCGTGGACGCCGAGGGCCGCAGGCCGCAGGAGGAGGTGGACAAGGAGATCGCCGCGCACGGCGTCAGCGTGATCGAGATCGAGCGCCGCGGCCAGGAGTGGACGATCGTGCGCGGCGCGTATAACCGCCGCATCACCGGCGCCACGCCGATGGAACTGGCCGGCCCGGTGCGCGGCAGTCGGCTCGCGCGCACCCAGTACAGCCCCGACGGCACCCGCACGCGCGGCACGCTCAACAACTGCGCCCACGGCTTCACGCCCTGGGGCACCTACCTTACCTGCGAGGAGAACTGGGCCGGCTACTTCGTCAACACCGACGCCGAGCGTCCGCGCGAGCACGCGCGCTACGGCATCGGCGCCGCCAGCCGCTACGGCTGGGAGGCGCGTCACCCGCGCTTCGACGCCAGCCGTCGCGCGGACGACGCCGGCGGCGACTTCCGCAACGAGCCCAACACCTTCGGCTGGATCGTCGAGATCGACCCGACCCGGCCGGACAGCACGCCGGTGAAGCGCACCGCCATGGGCCGCTTCGGCCACGAGGGCATTGTGTTCGGCACGCCGCGGCCGGGCCGGCCGCTGGCCTTCTACATGGGCGACGACGCCAACAACGAGTACATCTACAAGTTCGTCAGCCGCGACCGCTACGTGCCCGGCCGCGCCGACGGCAGCCTGCTGGACCACGGCACGCTCTACGTGGCGCGCTTCGACGACGACGGCACCGGCGAGTGGCTGCCGCTGGACATCGAGGACGCCGGCTTCCGCGCCGCCGCGGCCGCCGCGGGCGTGCGCTTCGCCGACCAGGCCGACGTGCTGGTCAACACGCGGCTGGCGGCCGACGTGGTCGGGGCCACGCGCATGGACCGTCCCGAGTGGGGCGCGGTGGACCCGCGCAGCGGCGAGGTCTACTTCACCCTGACCAACAACGCCGCGCGCACGCCGGGCGACACCGATGCGGCGAACCCGCGCGGTCCGAATCCCTACGGCCACATCATCCGGTTCAGCGAGGACCGCGGCCGCCACGAGGCCACGCGCTTCGAGTGGGACCTGTTCCTGCTGGCCGGCCCCGAGGGCAACAGCCTCGGCCCCGACGGCGAGGCGCTCGACGCGGACAACATCCTCGCCAGCCCCGACGGCCTGTGGTTCGACCACAACGGCCTGCTGTGGATCCAGACCGACATGAGCGGCAGCCAGCTCGCGTCCGGGCCGTTCGGCAACAACCAGATGCTGGTGGCCGACCCGGTGACCCGGCGCATGAAGCGCTTCCTCGTCGGCCCCGTCGGCTGCGAGATCACCGGCGTCGTCACCACGCCGGACGCGCGCACCATGTTCGTCAACGTGCAGCACCCGGGCGAGTCGGGCAGCAGCCACTGGCCGGACGGCGCCGGGCGCCGTCCGCGCTCGGCGACCGTGATCGTCACCCGCGACGACGGCGGCGTGATCGGCGCCTGAGCCGCGCCGTTCGCCGCGCACGGCGGAACCCGCCTCCACGCTCACCGCCGGCTCACCCTGGGCCGGCGAGCCTGCCGGCCCGGACGCGCCGCGCAGGAGACGACGATGGACAGTTCCGGCTGGCATCCCGCCGGCCGCGCGGGCCGGGTCCTGCGCGGCCTGCTGGCGCTGTGCGTCCTGTCGCTCGCGGCCTGCGCGACCCCGCGCAGCCTCGACGGGCGGGTGGTGGTCGTCACCGGCGCCTCCAGCGGCTTCGGCAAGGGCGTGGCCCTGCGCGCGGCCGAGGAGGGCGCCAGCGTGGTGCTGGCGGCACGACGGGAGGCCCTGCTCGACGCGCTCGAACGGGACATCGTCGCCCGCGGCGGCAGCGCGCTGGCGGTCCCGACCGACGTGGCCGACCCGGCCCAGGTGGAACGGCTCGCCGCCGCGGCGCTGGCGCGCTACGGGCGCATCGACGTGTGGATCAACAACGCCGGCGTCGGCGCGCTCGGCGCCTTCGACGCGGTGCCGCTGGCCGACCACCTGCGCGTGCTCGAGGTGAACCTCGACGGGGTCGTCGCCGGCAGCCACGTGGCCCTGCGCCAGTTCCGCCGGCAGGGCGCGGGCACGCTCATCAACGTGGCCTCGGTGGCGGGCCGGATCCCCTTCCCCTACTACGCGAGCTACGCCGCCTCCAAGCACGGCGTGCTCGGGCTCGGCCTCACCCTGCACCAGGAGCTGCGCCTGCAGGGCCTGCGCGACATCCGGGTCTCCACCATCCTGCCGTTCGCCGCGGACACGCCCTGGTTCGACCATGCCGCCAACTACAGCGGGCGGCGCCCGCGCATGGTGCTGATGGACCCGCCGGAGAAGGTGGTGGACGCGATCGTCGGTGCCATCCACCGCCCACGCAAGCAGATCTCCGTGGGCTACAAGGCCAGGCTCGGCGTGTTCGCGCACGCGGTCGCGCCGGGGCCGACGCAGCGTCTCGCCGCCAGCGTCGTCCATCGGGTGCAGATCGAGAACGCGCCGCCCGCCGAGGACGGCAGCGGCTCGCTGCACGTGCCCATGCAGGAGGGCACCGGCGTCGACGGTGGCGTGCGCGCGCGCATGCGCGAGGAGCGGCGCCGCGACGAGGCGCCGGCGCACCCTGATCGCGACGGGCGCTGAGCACGAAGAAGACACCGCGCCGACGTCCCGATCACCGTCGTCTCACCGCCGCCGCGGATAGTGGGCGTCCCCACGGTTCGCGCGCCACCCGCGGTTCTCCCCCCCGTCGCGGGCAAGGGCCTCCGGGCCCGGCGCGCCCTTCTTCCTCCGAGGCCCACGCATGAAGGCGCTCTGCTACCACGGCAAGCAGGACATCCGCTACGACACGGTGCCCGACCCGACCATCGAGGATCCGCGCGACGTCATCATCAAGGTGACCAGCTGCGCGATCTGCGGCTCGGACCTGCACCTGTACGACGGGTTCATGCCGGGCATGCAGAGCGGCGACATCATGGGCCACGAGTTCATGGGCGAGGTCGTGGAGGTCGGCCGCGAGAGCCGGCGGCTCAAGGTCGGCGACCGGGTGGTGGTGCCGTTCACCATCATCTGCGGCGAGTGCGACCAGTGCCGGCGCGGCAACTTCTCGGTGTGCGAGCGGACCAACCGCAACAAGGACGTCGCCGACAAGGTGTTCGGCCACACCACGGCCGGGCTGTACGGCTACACCCATCTCACCGGAGGCTACGCCGGCGGCCAGGCCGAGTACGTGCGGGTGGCGCACGCCGACGCCAGCGCGGTGAAGGTGCCGGACGGCATGAGCGACGAGCAGGCGCTCTTCCTCGGCGACATCTTCCCCACCGGCTGGCAGGCCGCCGCGCAGTGCGAGATCGAGCCGACCGATACCGTCGCGGTCTGGGGCGCCGGCCCCGTCGGGCAGTTCGCCGTCCGCTCCGCGGTGATGATGGGCGCCAGGCAGGTCGTCTGCATCGACAACGTGCCGGAGCGGCTGGCCATGGCCCGTGCCGGCGGCGCGATCACCATCGACTTCGACCAGGAGAGCGTGGTCGAGCGGCTCAACGCGCTCACCAACGGCAAGGGCCCGGAGAAGTGCATCGACGCCGTCGGCCTGGAGGCGCACGCCTCGCGCTCGATCGACAGCCTCTACGACCGGGTCAAGCAGGCGATGATGATGGAGACCGACCGGCCGCACGTGCTGCGCGAGATGATCTACGTCTGCCGCCCGGCCGGCATCCTCTCCATCCCCGGCGTCTACGGCGGCCTGCTCGACAAGATCCCCTTCGGCGCCGCGATGAACAAGGGGCTGACCTTCCGCATGGGCCAGACCCACGTAAACCGCTGGACCGACGACCTGCTGCGCCGCATCCAGGAGGGCGAGATCGATCCCTCGTTCGTGATCACGCACACCGTCGGCCTGGATGCCGGCCCCGAGATGTACAGGACCTTCCGCGACAAGCACGACAGCTGCATCAAGGTCGTGCTGAAGCCATGAGGACGCGACCGATGCCAGCCCTCTCCACCTTCAAGCCGAAGGCCCCCAACACCAAGGCGCTCGCGCATGGCCTCGGCTGGTTCAGCATCGGCCTGGGCGTGGCGGAGCTCGCCGCCGCCGGCTGGTTCGCGCGCACGCTCGGCATGCGCGGGCAGGAAGCGCTGATCCGCGCCTACGGCATCCGCGAGATCGCGACCGGCGTGGGCATCCTCGCCGCGCGCAATCCGCGCCGCTGGGTGCAGGCACGGGTGGCCGGCGATGCGCTCGACCTCGCCACCCTCGGCGTCCAGCTCGGCCGCGACAACGACAGGCGCGTCAACGTCGGCGTCGCGATGGCGGCGGTCGCGGGCGTCGCCGTGCTCGACCTCGCCTGCGCCGAGGCCCTGCAGACCGAGCAGCCGGATTCCTCCACGCCGCGACGCGACTACAGCGACCGCAGCGGCTTCGGCCGGCCCGTCGACGCGATGCGCGGCGTCGCCGCCTCGCCCGCCACCGGGGACGGTCCGCGGCCGCGCGAGGGACAGGGCGCGTCGCGGGAATGAGCGGCGCTGCGCGCAGGCGTGCGCGGCCTGATGTCGCCCGCAGTGCGTCGCGCGGCTAGAATCGTCGGTCGCCGCGCCGGGCCCGGATCGCGCGGAAGGAAGGGGACGATCCATGGGCACGCGCAGCCCCGACGAACTGGTGATCAGCGAGCGCTACCGCGGCCACATCATCGAGGCCCACATCGGGCGGCGTCCCGAGGCCGGCGGATGGGAGCTGCTGCGCACCGTGGTCCTCGACGGCGACATGCGCGTGCTCGCCGGCGAGCACGCCCCGCAGGTCCATCCCAGCCTCGGTTCGGCCGTGGACGCCGCCTTCTCGCTCGGCCGCGGCCGCATCGACCGCTGCGTCGGCGCGGCCGTGGGCTGACGCCCGCCGTGCCGGTCCGCGGCGCACCCTGCCGCGTGCCGGCACACCCGCCCGTCGCGCACCGGACCCCGCCATGACCGCCCAGTACGACATCCTGCACGCCGAGGGCGCCACCACGCCGATCAAGGGCTGGGTGCGTGGCGTCCCGCTGGAGCCGCAGGCCCACCAGCAGCTGCGCAACATCGCCGAGCTGCCCTTCGTGGGCCCGTGGGTGGCGGTGATGCCCGACGTGCACCTGGGCAAGGGTGCGACCGTGGGTTCGGTGATCCCCACCCGCGGCGCGATCGTCCCCGCGGCCGTCGGCGTGGACATCGGCTGCGGGATGGCCGCGGTCCGCACCACGCTGCGCGCCGACGACCTGCCCGACGACCTCGCGCCGCTGCGCAGCGCCATCGAGCGCGCCGTCCCGGTGGGCAACGGCAGGGGCGGCGAGCATCGCAAGGTGCCGGACGCGCACGGGACACGGCTGGCGCAGTCCGGGCTGGTCGAGCGACTGGCGCGCCTCCGCGCGCGGCACCCGAAGCTCGACGCCGGCAGGCTCGACCGCCAGCTCGGCACGCTCGGCGGCGGCAACCACTTCATCGAGGTCTGCCTCGACGAGAGCGACGCGGTGTGGGTGATGCTGCACTCCGGTTCGCGCGGCACCGGCAACCGCATCGGCACCTACTTCATCGAGCGCGCACGCTGGGAACTGGAGCGGCGCGTGCTCGGCTTCCACCTGCCGGACAAGGACCTCGCCTTCTTCCTGGAGGGCGAGCCGCTGTTCGACGACTACGTCGACGCGGTGGGCTGGGCGCAGGACTACGCGCGGCAGAACCGCGAGGCGATGATGGCGCGGACGATGCAGGCGCTGCGCCAGCGCCTGCCGCCCTTCCAGCTGACCTCGATGGCGGTGAACTGCCACCACAACTACGTCGAGCGCGAGACCCACCACGGCGAGTCGCTGCTGGTGACGCGCAAGGGCGCGGTGAGCGCGCGCAGCGGCGAGCTCGGCATCATCCCGGGCAGCATGGGCACGCGCAGCTACATCGTGCGCGGGCTCGGCAACCCGGAGAGCTTCCACAGTTGCAGCCACGGTGCGGGGCGGGTCATGAGCCGGACCGCGGCGCGCGCCAGCATCAGCCTGGAGGAGCACCGCCGTGCGGTCGCCCACGTCGAATGCCGCACCGACGCGGCGGTCATCGACGAATCGCCGGCGGCCTACAAGCCGATCGAGGCGGTGATGGCGGCGCAGTCCGACCTGGTCGAGATCGTCCACACCCTGCGGCAGGTGGTCTGCGTCAAGGGGTGAGGGCTCCCGGGCGGGGCTCGGGGCGCGGGGGCCAGCACAGGATGTGAAGCGGGACACGACGGCCGCGCTCGTCGCTCGTGTCCCGCTCCCCGCCATGCACGCCTTCCCGGCGCGCCGCTACAGCGCGGTCGGGCCGGCGCTGGGGGTGTTCGGGCCGAGGGGGCCCGGACCGCGTGGCGTGGGCATCCCGGTGGATGCACCGGCGGTGCCGCGCTGGGCCGCCCGGTCGTGGTCGTCGTCGTGGTCGCGGCCGTCGCCGTCGTGGGACGCCAGACCGTCGGTCGCTTCCCGCGCCTTGTCCATGGCGTTCGAGGCCGCGGCCTGCGCGCCGGCCTTCATGCGGTCGGCGGCGCGGTCGCTGTAGGGCCCGAGCAGTTCGTCCTCCGCCTCGGTCGGCGGCAGCAGGGCGCCGAGGAGGGCGCCGGCAGCGATCGCCATGGCGCCGACCGCCATCGGGTTGTCCTCGAGCATGCCGCGGACCCCGTCGCTGGCGCGGCGGACGCCGCTGCGGACGCCCTCGGCGACGTCGTGCGCGGTGTCCTCGACGCGGTGGCGGGCGTCGTGCAGGCGATGAGCGATGTCGTCGCGGGCGTCGTGCGCCCGTTCGCGCAGGTGTGCGGCGGTGGATGCCGCATCCCCGGTCCCATGGCCACTGCGGCTGCCCGCGCCGGCGGCATGGGCCCAGTCGGTGGCCGGCGCGGCCCGGCGGTCGTTGCCCGCGTAGAGCCAGAGCAGGCCCGCGGCCGTGAGCAGGGTCGGGACCGGGTTGGCACGCACGGTCGCGCCGAGGTTGCCGGCGAACTCCTTGCCGCCGCCCTTGCCGTAGGCGAGCACGCGCTCGAAGAGCTGGCCGGGGGAAAGCCTGTTCTCCAGCGCGCCGACCAGCTCGGCGATGTGGTCGCGCTGCCGGTCGATCTCGCGTTCGAGTTCGGCCGGGTCCTTGGAGGATCGGTCCTGGGCGTGCGCGTTCATGGCGTCCTCCTGGCGATGGCGTCCCTGTCCTTGTGCAGCGCGTCGAGCGTGCGCTCCGGCCGGAAGGACTCCGGCTCGAACTTCTTCTTCCCCGCCTGGACCATGAGCAGGCCCACCACCAGCGCGGCGGCGCCGACGATCAGCGCGGCCAGCCAGGGGGCGACGACGGTGCTCAGGCCGTAGACCGCCGCGAGCAGCAGGATGAGGAAGCCGCCGAGGGCGATCACGCCGCCGGTCGCCACCGCGGCGACGCCGGCGCGCGTCGCGCGCAGGCTCTCGCGCATCTCGGCCTTGGCGAGCGCAAGTTCGTTGGTCATCAGCGCCGGCACCTCGTGGGCGAGCTGGCGCAGCAGGCTGCCGATGGAGCGGTCCTCCATGCGGGCCTCGGCGGATCCCGCAGGCATGCCCTCGTAGGGGCCGCTGCGATGGACGTTCGGCTGTGCGCTCATCGGATCATCCTCCGTTGACGGTGGTGCCGGCGCCCCCGGACAGGCCGTCCTGCGGATTGCCGGGGCGCATCGGCTGGGCGCCGGTGAAGCCGGCATCGCGGGTCGCGGCGGACGGGGCGCGCGGCGTGGGGATCGGCCCGCCGGTCTCGTGGCGGCGGGTCGGCGGGTGGGGTTCCGAGGTCCCGGCGACCGGCCCCGGCCGGTCCATGCCGGTGCGGACGGGCCGTCCCGCGTCGCTGCGGGCGGCGCGGTGGCCGTGGCCGGACGCCGAGGCGCGGGCGAAGCGCGACAGGCCGAAGCCCACGGCGAGCCCGCCGGCGACGAACAGGGCGGGGTTCTCGCGCGCGAGCCGCGAAACCTGCCTCAGCAGGTCGTCGCCGCTGCGCTCGCGCAGCGTGTTCGACAGGTCGGTCATCTTCTCGGCGAGCCCGGTCACGTAGTGCGAGAGGCCGCCGACGTCGTCGTCCTCCAGCTCGGCGGCGGCCGCGCGGACGCTCTCGGCCACCTTGTCGATGTTGTCGGCGGCGGCCTGCTGCACGTTCTCCACCTGGGCGCGGCCCTCCGCCTTCATGCTGTCGGCGAGGTCCTCGGTCTTGCGGCCGAGATCGCCGGTGCCGTCATGGCCCTGCGGGCCGGCGCCGCCCGATCCCGCGGCGCCGGACGGTCGATCGTTGGGGGGTGTCATCAGCGGTACTCCGGTTCGATGCGGGCGAAACGAGGGGATGCCCGCAGCCGGCGGGCGTTCTCCGATGGTCCGCCCGCCGCAGTGACCGGGCCGTAAAAGGAAGGTGCCTAAAATCCTTTTCGAATCATTCGTTTATCGCACGATCTCCACATCCCTGAGCAGGGCGTTCGGCGCGGGTGAAGGCCCGGCGGCGACGGTGCGCGCGCGCGCATGCGGCGCCGCGCGGGGAGCAGCAGAAGGCCGCCATGACGCGCCGCGCCGCGACGGGCATACTCGGGAACAGGGGTCCATGCGAAGGTCCATGGAGGGCCGCATGTCCTGTCGAATCGAGGACGTCTACCACGCCACGCTGCTCGCGGTCGATGCGGGCCAGTCGATTCCGCCACTGCTGCGCGAGGTCCTGCTGCGACCGCCCGCCCTCGCCCGCGATGCGCTCGGTCCGCGCCTGGTGCTCACCGAACGCGGGCGGCGCGCGCTGGACCACATGGCCAGCTACATGGCGCGCCGCGACGCGCCGCCGCCGGACGGATGAGCCGCCGGCCGCGTCGCCCTCTCACTCGAGAACCACCAGCAGCGCGCCATAGCCCGCGGCGCCGGCCACGAAGGCGCCGAAGCTGCTCCTGCGTTCCTCGGGCAGCTCCTCCTTCATGACGTTGAGCACCAGCCCGCCCGCGAGGAAGGCGAACAGGCCGTCGACCACCGCGCGCGGCACCTCGAGGAGCCAGCCGACCAGCCAGCCCGCGAGCACCGCCGAAGCGAGGATCCAGCGCGCGATGCGGTCGTAGGCCTCGGCATGTTCGAGGCGCATGCCGTAGTCCATCGAGAGGAAGTGCAGCCCCATGGCGCCGCCGTACAGGAGCAGGGAGGCGAGGCCGGGCGCGTCGCGGTCCAGCAGCAGGCAGCCGATCACCAGGCTGTAGAAGGCGAAGCTGCCGACGTGCACCCAGAACACGCGGTCGATGCCGCGCCGGGTGCCGCCCGCGCGTTCCGCGGCCAGGCGTACGTGGCGCTCGATGCCGTAGTAGCCCACCAGGCCGGCCAGGGCGATCAGGAAGTAGAGCTTCTCCGAGTCCATGCCCTCGCGCGCGTGGGCGGCGGCCATGTAGGGCAGCACGTGCACGAAGATGTAGGCCGCCGACGCCCCGCCGGCGGCGGAGAGCCAGCGGCTGCGCCGCCGGTCCTCCACGGTGCGCATCGTGCCGGCGCCCACGTGCACGGCGGCCAGCGCCACGGCGATCAGGAAGGTCGGCAGGACCGGCGACACGGACCTCTCCGGGGGCAGGGGGCGGCACAGCATCGGGGGAGGGCGGTGAGCCGGGCGTGGCCGCGCGCTGCCCCTAAAGTTCGCCGCGCCGCTGCCGATAGCGACCGCAGCACGACCCGCCCGCGGCGGGTCGCTCCCTTTCCGACGCTCCGCGAACGAGGACCCGGCACGATGACTTCCCCTCCCACCGTCCTGCTGTGCGACGACTCCCGCGCCCTGCGCATGCTCGCCTCGCGCCAGCTCGTCGAGGCCGGCTTCCAGGTGGTGGCGGAGGCCGGGAACGGCATCCAGGCGGTCGAGCAGTACCGCGCGCGGCGGCCCGACCTGGTGCTGATGGATCTGGTCATGCCCGAGTGCGACGGCAAGCTGGCCCTCGGCCGCATCCTCGCGCTCGACCCGTCCGCGCGCGTGGTCGTGCTCTCCTCGCTGGGTGCGGAGGCCGACATCCAGGAGTGCCTGCGCCTGGGCGCGAAGTCCTACCTGCAGAAGCCGATCGACCCCGAGGTCATGGCGCGCGTGCTGCACGATGCGCTCGCCTGAGCGCGATCCCCCCACCGCAACCGGCGCAAGGCAACCCCAATGGCAGTCAAGTTCTTCGGCCAGTTCCTGCTGGAAAAGGGCGTCATCACGCCGTCCCAGCTCCTGGTCGCACTCCAGGCCCAGCAGACCTCGAATCCCGTGCTCGGCGAGCTCGCGCAGCAGCGCGGCCTGCTGACCGCCGCGCAGGCCGAGCGCATCAATGCGCGCCAGCGCGCCGAGGACCGCCGCTTCGGCGACCTCGCGCAGGAAATGGGCCTGCTCGACGCCGCCCAGGTGGACGAGCTGGTCGCCGCGCAGAAGGCGCAGCGCCGGCTGTTCGGCGAGATCCTGCTGGAGCAGGGCTTCCTCGACCGCGCGCAGCTGGATGCGGAACTCGCCGCGCACGCGCGCGAGCGCGAGGACGCGGCGCGCGCGCTGGAAGTCGGCGTGGCGGGCCACGCGGCGGGCGACCTCGCCGACAGCGCGATGCGCACCTGCGCGCGCCTGTTCCCGCGCATCCTCGGCGGCCAGTGCCAGGCCGCCGGCCTGGTCGGGGCCGGTGCGCTGCCGCCCTGCGACGTCACCGCGCACGTGCGCATCGAGGCCGCGGCGCGCCCGCTGACGATCGGCCTGGCCTGCGAACGCGCGACCATGGGGCGGATCGGCTGCGCCTTCCTCTCCATCCCGCCGGAGGAGTGCGACGCCGAGCTCGCGCTCGATGCCCTGGGCGAGCTGGTCAACGTGATCATGGGCTACGTGGTCCGCGACGTGCTGCCCGACGACGCGGCCTATCGCGCCTCGCCGCCGGACACCGGCGTGCCCGCGGCCGAGCTGGTGGCGGACCCGGAGCGGGCGCTGGCGATCGCCATGACCTCGCAGCTCGGCGACTTCGTGCTGGTGGTCGCGGGCTGAGCCCCGGCAGCACGTCCCGGCGCGCGGACGCGCGGGCGTCCGCTCAGCCGCCTGCGCCCGCGCGCAGCGGCGACGCCGGGGCGAGGTTCTCGGGCCCGAAGGCGTCGGGCAGCAGGGTCTGCATGTCGTGGCGGCGCAGGACGCGGCCGCCGTCGTCCACCGTCATGATCGGCGTGTCCGGCGATGCGAACTCGCGGATGCGCTGCCGGCAGTCGCCGCAGGGCGTGCAGGGCACGCCGCCGGGCCCGAGCACGTAGACCGCGCGGATCCCGCGGACGCCCGCCGCCATCATCGCGGCGATGGCCCCGGCCTCCGCGCAGATGCCCTTGTAGTGGGCCACCTCCACGTTGCAGCCGGCATGTCGGCTGCCGTCGTCGCCGATCACCACCGCCCCGACCGGATGCCCCGAGTAGGGCGCGTAGGCGCGCCCGCGCGCCGCCAGCAATGCGCGCCGCACGTCCGCGGGCGCCGTCGTCTCGCTCATGTCGCCGTTCCAGCCCGCCCGGCTCGCCGGGCATGGCGGCCATCATGACCCAGTCGGGGCTCCGGTACGAATTGCGCGCCGGCCCCTTTCGCCGCCGCGCATCGACGCGGATACTCGGCGCACCGCGGACAGGGGAGTGGGCGGATGGGGAAGGGCAAGGATGGCGGCCAGTCGTCAAGCGGGCTCGTGACCGCATTGCCGGCGGGGGCCGTGGGGCGGTTGCCGGTGCGCCCGGTGTACATGGCCAGCCTCTGGGCCGTCGCCGTGCTCTGCCTGCTGATGCCGGTGGCCTACTTCGCGTCGATCGGCGCCATCGGCTGGCTCGAGTTCGCCTACTACAGCCGCTGGGCGCCGGCGCCCGGCACGATCCGCGGCATCGGGCTGCTGATGGCCTGGATCATTCCCGGCTTCGTTGGCCTCGTCCTCGTCCTGTTCCTGCTGAAGCCGCTGTTCGCACCGCGACCGCGACCGCCCCGGGCGGTGGAGCTCGATCCGGTGGCGGAGCCGGAGCTGTTCGAGGCGGTGCGCGCCCTGTGCGCGGCCATCGGCGTACAGGCGCCGGTCGCCATCGAGATCAGCCACGAGCCCAACGCCTGGGTCCGCTTCGACGACGGCCTCGGTGCCTTCCTCGCGGGACGCAAGCGCCTCGCCATTGGGCTTCCGCTGGTTGCCGGCATGGATGTGCGGCAGTTCGTGGGTGTGCTCGCGCACGAGTTCGGGCACTTCGCCCAGGGCGGCGGGATGCGCAGCGCCAGCCTGGTCCACCGCGTGAACCGCTGGCTGGAATCCCGCGCCTACGAGCCCGACGCCTGGGACGAGCGCCTCGCGCGATGGGGGGAGAACAGCCCGCTGTTGCCGGTCAGCGTCGCCATCCTGGTGGCGCAGGCCTGCCTGTGGCTGACCCGCGGCCTGCTGCGACTGCTGTTCCACGCCAGCCTGTGGATCAGCGGGCGCCTCTCGCAGGAGATGGAGTTCGACGCGGACCGCTACGAGGCCAGTGTGTCCGGCAGCGCCGTGTTCCGCGAGAGCGCGCTGCGCCTGCGTGGGCTGGCGCGGGCCTGCGACGAGGTCGCCGACGCCAACCACCGCGCGTGGCGGGAAGGGCGGCTCGTCGCGGACCTGCCGGCTGCCGCCATCGCGCGCATGAGCCAATGGGGGCCGGAGGTGTGGGACGAGCTTGCGCTCGGCCTGCGCAACGACGAGGTGACGCGCTACTGGGCGTCCCATCCCGCCGACCAGGCGCGCATCGCGAACGCCGAGGCACTGGCCGCGCCCGGGTTGGTCCACGACGTGCGCCCCGCGCACGTGCTGTTCCGCGACCTGCCCGCGCTGTCGCGGCGGGTCACCGAGCACTTCTACTCTGAGCTCGGACTCGAAGTGGACCGGCGCAACCTGATCGAGGTGGATGCGCTGCTGGGGCTGAACCGCATCGATCCGGGTCTGGAGCTGAGCTGGCGACGCTGGAGCAACGGCATGCTTGGCGACGTGCCGCTCATGTCGCCGCGCGTGGCCGCGCTCGCGCCCTATGCGGGACTCGGATGGCAGGACTGCGTGGACGAGCTGCGGCGCATGGCGCCGGAGGCTGGCGGCCTCTGGCAGCGCCTCGCTCGGCGCCGCGCGGAGCGGCGGGACGCGACCCTGTGGATCGCGCTGATCGATCTCGACGTCGATTTCGTGCTGCCCGACGGCCGTGCGCCCGATCCGGTGGAGCTGCGCACGGTGCACGCCGCCGGCGCCGCCACCGATACGCCGGACGCGCGGCTCGCCACGCGCATCCTCGCCCTCTTCGCGCGCCGCCTGCAGCACGCGACCGCCGCCGCGGGCCCGGCGCAGGCGATGCGGCTCAGGGCCGGTCTCGACCTGCTGCAGGCGCTGCGCGACGCGTCGCCCGCGGTTCTGGACGGGCAGGACGAGCGCGAGGCCCTGCTGCGCTTGCAGTGCGGCATCCCGGCGGAGAACCACGCGCTGCGCGCCGCGGCGCAGGAGCGCGCGGACGCACGCCTGGCACGGGACCTGGCCCTTCTGGAGCGCCTGGACGCGATCGTCCTGGACGGCGGCCAGCACCTCGGCAAGCGGCTGCGAAGCCGTTTCGGACATCTGTCCGCGGCGGCCGGCAACGTCTGGGGCCAACTCGAGGCGATGCTGCCGCTGGAGGACGTCTTCCTCCAGGTCTACCGCACGGAGCTGGCGGCACTCGGTGCGCTCGCGCTTGACGTCGAGACCGCTCAAGGCATCCGCCCGATCCGCCTCGTCGAGTTCGACCGCGCCCCGGCGGCCGTGCCGGCGTGAGGCGTCGCGGCCGGGCCCGCGAGGCACGGTCTGAGCGACCGCCGGTTCACCCGGCGCAGAGGCCGCCGCGGGCATCCTCGTCGCGCTGCGTCGCCGCAGCGTCCGCCGCCGACAGGAGTCCGCCATGACGACACGCCGCCGCTTCCTCGCCGCCGCCGCCGCGGGCGGTGCCGCCCTTGCCGCCGCGCCGCTGCTCGCGTCCGCTCAGACCCAGGTGGGTGACGTGATGCGCACGCAGGGCCGCACGGGCGCGCGCCCGCTGCCGACCAATGCGGGGCGCGACTTCCGGCGCTTCGTGCCGGTCACCCGCATCGGCCAGGGCGGCGCGCCCGCCGGCAACAACTGGCGCGCCAACACCGACGCCGAGATCCGCGACATGCTGCAGGCGGCCTGGGACGGCGGCATGCGTACCTTCGACACCTCGCCCTGGTACGGCCTGGGGCTGAGCGAGCGCCGCTTCGGGCAGTTCCTGCACGACAAGCCGCGCGACGAGTACGTGCTCGCGACCAAGGTCGGGCGGCTGCTCACCGCGACGACCGAACCGCCGGAGACGAACTGGAAGGACGCCTCGCCCTTCGACTACCGCTACGACTACTCGGCCGCCGGCGTGCGCCGCAGCGTCGAGGACAGCCTGCAGCGGCTGGGCATCTCGCGCATCGACATCGTGCTGGTGCACGACCTCTCGCCCGACAACCGCGACATGGGCGAGCGCTGGACCGAGCACTTCGCGGAAGCCGAGCGCGGCGCGTTCCCGGAACTCACCCGCATGCGCGAGGAGGGCCTGATCAGGGCCTGGGGCATGGGCGTCAACACGCCGGAGCCCGCGCTGCGCTGCACCGAGGTGGCCGATCCGGACATCCACCTGCTGGCCTGCCAGTACGCCCTGCTCGACCACGAGCGCGCCCTGCGCGAGACCTTCCCCGCGCTGCAGGAGCGCGGCGTCTCGGTCCTGCTCGGCTCGCCGCTGCTGGCGGGCTTCCTCGCCGGGCGCGACCGCTACCTCTATGGCGCCCAGCCGGTGCCGCCGGACGCGGAGGAGAAGCGCGCCCGCGCCGAAGCCGTGGTCGCCCGCCACGGCGTGGACCTGCGCACGGTGTCGCTGCAGTTCGCCGCGGCGCCGGACGTGGTCTCGGCCATCGTGCCCGGCGCGCGCAACGCGGCGCAGGCCGCGGCCAACGCCGAGAGCATGCGCGTGGCCATTCCGGACGCGGTCTGGGAGGAGCTGCGTGCCGAGGGCATGATCAGCGCGGACGCGCCGGTGCCGCGCGCGGCCTGAGCCTGCCGGCGGCGCGGGCCGGCGGCGCGTCCGCCAGCAGCGCCTGCAGGCGGTCCGCCGCGGCGCGCAGGGCGTCCAGGTGCTGGTGGCCCTCGACCAGCTCGGCCTCGCGCCCGATGAAGGCGATCTGGGCGAGCAGGGCATCCGGCGTCTCCGCGCCCACCCGCAGCAGGCAGTGGGCCTCGTCCTCGGGCTCCAGCACCCCGCACCAGGCGGGGATCTCCGCGGCCAGGCGCTCGGCGCGCCCGCGCAGGCGCAGGGTGGCGCGGCAGGGAAAGGGGGCGTAGGCGATGCCTTCCTCGATGCGCGCGGCGACCTCCGCGGTGGGCTCGCTGCAGGGCGGGCAGCATTCGCCGGTCTCGGCCAGGCCGTCGATGCGGTCCACCCGGAAGGTGCGCCAGTCGTCGCGGTTTCGGTCTCTGGCGACGAGGTACCAGCGCCGTCCGTAGTTCGCCAGCCGCAGCGGTTCCGCGATGCGGGCGCTTCCGGTCCCGTCGTGGCTGCGGTAGCCGAAACGCACCACGCGCCGGTCGCGGCAGGCCGTGGCCAGCGCCGTCAGCACGCCGCTGTCGACGAGCGCCTCGCCCATCCGCACCGAGAGCGTCACGCCGTGCAGCGCGCTCGCGCGGCGGCGCAGCCGGGTCGGCAGCATCTGGTCGAGCTTGGCGAGCAGCCGCAGCGCGGTGTCCTCCATGCCGCCGATGGTTGCGGTGGCCGCGCGCAGGGCCATGGCGAGCGCCACCGCCTCCTCGTCGTCGAGGGCCAGCGGCGGCAGGTCGGCGCCGCGACCGAGCGCGTAGCCGCCACCGACGCCGGCCGAGGCCTGCACCGGATAGCCGAGTTCGCGCAGTCGCTCGATGTCGCGCCGGAGCGTGCGCGGGTCGATGCCGAGCCGGTCCGCGAGCGCGCGCCCCGGCCAGTGGCGCCGGGACTGCAGCAGGCTGACGAGGCGGAGCAGGCGGGCCGAGGTGGAGAGCATCGGTGCACGCTATCGAGGACGGGAACCGTCCGCAATGCGGCGTAGCCTGCGCGCAGTCCCCACCCAGCCGGAGCCGCCCAATGGCCGCGAACGACATCGTCCTCTACCACCACCCCTGGTCCCGCTCCGCGGGCGTGCGCATCCTGCTCGAGGCGCTGGGCGTCGCCTACCGCATCGAACACGTCGACATCCAGGCCGGGCAGCAGCGCGATCCCGCCTTCCTCGCCGTCAATCCGATGGGCAAGCTGCCGGCCCTGGTGCACGACGGCGCCGTCGTCACCGAGCAGGTCGCGATCTTCATCCACCTCGCCGACGCCTTCCCCGCGGCCGCGCTCGCGCCGGCCATCGGCGACCCGCTGCGCGGGCCCTACCTGCGCTGGATGGCGTTCTACGGCGCCGCCTTCGAGCCGGCGGTGGTGGACCGCGCCAAGCAGCGCCCGCCGCTGGACCGTTCGACCTCGCCCTACGGCGACTACGAGAGCATGATCGCCACCCTGGCCGCGCAGCTCGGCCGCGGCGACTACATCCTCGGCGACCGCCTCACCGCCGCCGACATCCTCTGGGGGACCGGCCTGCGCTGGACCACCGGCTTCGGCCTGGTCGAGGCGACGCCGGTCCTGCGCGCCTACATCGACCGCGTCACCGCGCATCCCGCCTTCGCGCGCGCGGCGGAGCTGGACGCCCCGCTGGTGCCCGCGACCGCGGAGGAGTGAGTGGAGAGACGTACCGCGTCGCGGCGCGTCACGAACCGTGCTCGCCGGCCGACGTGGCGGCCGGCGCGGTGGCGGACACGGCGCGCTCGCGGCGGAGCAGGTACAGCCCGCTGGCGACGATGATCGCCGCCCCGACCCAGGTCATCGCGTCGGGCAGCACCTGCCAGACGGTCAGGTCGAGCAGGACGACCCAGAGCAGGCCGCTGTACTCCAGCGGCGCGATCTGCGAGGCCTCGCCCAGGCGGAAGGCGTGGGTCAGGGCGACCTGCCCGAGCGCGCCGGCGACGCCGACCACGGCCACCACGGCGAGATCGGCCCGCTGCAGCGGCTGCCAGCCCGGCAGCGCCAGCGCGCCCGCGCCCACCGCCAGCAGCGCGAGGAACCAGAACACCATGGCCTCCGTGCTGTCGCGCTGGGCGAGCAGGCGCACGGTGATCGCGGCCAGCGAGTAGCAGAAGGCGGCGCCGACCAGGACCAGGCCGGCGAGGGTCGCCACGCCTTCGCCCGTGGGCCGCAGCACCACCAGTACGCCCACCAGTCCGACGACGATGGCGGTCCAGCGCCGCGGCCCGACCCGCTCGCGCAGCAGCGGCACGGCGAGCGCGGTGACCATCAGCGGTGCGACGAACACGATCGCGTAGGCCGTCGTCATCGGCATCCGCGCCAGGCCGTAGACGAAGCCGGCCATCATGGCGATCCCCAGCGCGCCGCGGGCCAGGTGCAGGCGCCAGTGCACCCGCAGCAGGCTGCGCGCGCGGCCGCGCAGCAGCACCCAGGCGAACACCAGCGGCAAGGCGGTGGCGCCCCGCAGCGCCGCGATCTGCAACGGCGGGTAGTCCGCCGCCAGCCACTTCATGCCGCCGTCCATCAGCGCGAACAGGAAGACCGCCAGCAGCATCCACAGGCCGGCCTGGGTTGCGGCGGTGGACGGGGCGCGGTCGGACATGGCGAGGGCGGGCCTGGGGCGACGGGCGCGCAGCCTAGCAGCCGCGCACGGCGGAGACGACGACGCCCGCCCGCGCGGGCATGCCCTGGCGCATGAGCGGCCAGGCGCAGGCATTGCCGGACGCCGCATGCCGCTGGCGGTTGGATCACGCGGGTGCGGCGACCGTGGGCAGCTCGATCAGGAAGGTGCTGCCCCCGGGCGAGGTGCGCTCGAGCAGGAGGTCGCCGCCGTGCTCGCGGATCAGATCGGCGGCGACGGACAGGCCCAGCCCCACGCCCAGACCCTTCGGGCGCGTGGTGAAGAAGGGCTCGAAGATGCGGGGGCGCACGTCCTCGGGCACGCCGTGGCCGGTGTCGGTGAAGCGCAGCCTGAGGCGCTCGCCGCCGTCCACGCAGGCGGAGAGCACGAAGCGCCCGCCGTCGGCCATCGCCTGGTTCGCGTTGGCCGCGAGGTTCAGGACGATCAGCTCGAACTGCGAACGGTCGAAGCGCACGGGGGCGGGCCCGGGATCGAGTTCCAGCGCGAGCTTCACGGACGGGGCGAAGAGCTGTCGCAGCATGGGCTGCATCTCGCGCAGCGCCTGGATCGCGTCGAAGACCTCGACCTGCGCCTGCTCCTGGCGGCTGAAGCTCAACAGCTTCCGGCTGGTCGCGCTCGCGCGCCGCGTGGCGGAGACGACGCCGTCCAGGGCGCGAGTGGCGTCGTCCAGGTGCGCCGCGCGCTGGCCCCGCTGCGCATAGCCGAGGATCAGGGACAGCAGGTGGTTGAAATCGTGGGCGATGCCGCTGGCCAGGCGCCCCACCGCCTCCATCTTCTGCGCGTGCACGAGCCGGGCCTGCGAGCGCTCCTTCTCCGCGATCTCCCGTTCGAGGCGGTCGCGGCTTCGCGCCAGTTCGTTGCTGCGCCGGACCGCGATGTGCAGGCTGCTCCGGAGCACCGTCACCGCGCGGTCGAGCACGATGCCGATGACGAGGAAGGCGAACACGCAGCCCAGCACGCTCTCGATCGCCATGCGGACGGCGTCGCGGTCGAAGTAGTGGCGGCTGACGTCCTGCCAGGCGCCGGCCAGGACGATCGCGACCAGCCAGGCGATCGCGGCCCACAGCGCATGGCGCCGGAGCAGCAGTCCGCACACCAGCACCGGGATCAGCTGGCTGGCCTGGTAGCGGAGCTGCATCTGCAGGCCCCAGCGCAGATAGGCGACGCTGAGCAGGACCAGGGTGCCGGCGACGAACAGGTGGCTCGCGAGCCGCGTCCTGCCGCCCACCAGCACCGCCAGGCAGATCCAGACGAATGCCGTGTTGACCAGCGCGAGCGCGATCCCGAACGGCTCCATCGACGGTCCCGTCGGCGCGAGCAGCCCGTAGGCCAGCGTCAGCGGCTGGGCGAGGCCGCTCAGGATCAGGACGACCTTCAGCATCGGCGCGTGACGCGCCTCCAGCACGTCGGCCGGCGCCTCCGCGCGGAATGGCCGCGGCGCCTTCGTCGACGCGCGCCGCGGTCCGGAGGCGGAGGCCGCCTGGCCGGTCTCCGGGGCCGTGGGGTGCGGGTTCATGGGGTGGATGCGAAGACAGCATGAAGGCGTGCGGCCGCAAGGGTATCCTGCGCGCCGAGCGGTCGCCCCGGGGGATTCGATGAAGCGTCTGTGTTCCGTCTTCGCCGCGATGGCGATGGCAATGGCATCGGTGGCGCATGCGCAGACGATTCCGGCGCTCACGCCCGAGGAGGCCGAGCTGGGGCGCTGCTTCAACGGCCTGCGTGCCGACCCGGCCGGCAGCGAGGGCATCGCGCGCCGCCTGCTCGCGCGAGAGGGGCTGTCGCCGCGCGTGGAGATCCGCGCCACGATCTGCCTCGCCCTCGCGCAGCAGGTGCAGGGCAAGCGCGACGGCGTGGCGGAGGCGGTCGACGCCGCCGAGGCGATACTGGCCTCGGACCGTCTGCCGGAGGACGAGCGGACCCCGGCCTTGCTGAGCGTCGGCCCCCTCCTGCAGTACATCGGGCGGAGCGAGGCATCGCTGGCGAGGATGAACGAGGCGCACGACCTGGCCGTGCGCCGCGACGACGTGCGTGGGCAGATCGGCGCGCTGCTGGCGATCGGCCACCTTCACGCCATGGAGCTCGGGGACCTGGAGCGGGCGCTTTCGTACTTCCGCAGGGTGCTCGACCGCACCCATCCGCAGACCCGCGAGCACGTCGACGCCCGCTACGCCCACGCCTACACGCTGCTGCGGGTGGAGCGCCACGACGAGGCGCGCCCGGAACTCGAGCGGCTGCTGTCCCAGGCATCCCTGCATCCGGATCGGGGCCTGGTGCCGCGGGTGCGCAGCCACCTGGCCGAGATCCAGCGCGTGCAGGGCGACGTGGACGGCGCGCGCGCGGTGTTCGAGGAGGTGGCGGCCGAGCAGCAGCGTCTCGCCGACGCGGCGGGCGAGGGCGTGACCCGCCTGCGCCTGGCGCGCCTGCACCTCGACGCAGGCGCGCTCGCGCCCGCGCGGGAACAGGCCGAGCGCGCCCTGGCGTTGGTGGACGGCGGCGGTTTCGAGACCGAGCTGATGGACGCGCTGGTGCTGCTGTCCACCATCCACGAGGCCGCGGGCGATCCAGCCGCGGCCCTTCCGCTCCTGCGCCGGGAGCGCGAACTCGCCGCCGCGCGGATGGCGCGCCGGAACCAGGGCCCGCTGGCGACGCTGGACGCACGCGCGGAGGCCGCGGCCGCACGGCCCGGCGAGGCCGGGCGCGCGACGCCGGCGGGCGCCGCGCCCCCTCGCGGCATGGTGTGGGCAGCGCTGATCGCCGCGATCCTGCTCGGTGCGGGGCTCGCTGCCTACCAGCGCAGGGTGAACCGCCGCCTGCTGCGCCTCAGCACGATCGATCCGCTCACCGGGCTGCCGAACCGCCGCGAGATGCTTCGTCGCATCGCCGCGCTGCCGGCGCAGGAGGGCGCAGCGCGGGCCACGCTGTTCCTCGTGGACGTGGACCACTTCAAGGCGATCAACACCCGGTACGGGCATGCGGAGGGCGACGCGGTGCTGGCCGCGGTCGCCGGCTGGCTTGCCGACGCCTGCGACGCCGACGACATGGTCGCGCGCTGGGGCGGCGAGGAGTTCCTGATCGTGCGGCCGGCGGCCACGCCCGAGGGCGCGGCTCGCTTCGCCGAACACCTGCGTGCCGGCGTGCGCGACGGCAGCGTGCCCTTGCCCGACGGGCGTCGCGTGTCGGCGACCGTGTCCGTCGGGGCCGCGCCGGTGCCGTTCTTCCCTGAGGCCGAGGCGTCCACCTGGCAGACGAGCGTCCGCATTGCGGACGCCGCCCTGCGCGCCGTGAAGCGCAGCGGCCGTGACGGCTGGGCACTCGTGTGGGGGCAGGCCGGCGCACGCGGAGCGACGGCCATGCTCGTCGAGCAGGACCCGGCGCATGCCGTGGAGCAGGACTGGGTCCGCGTCCTGTCCAGCAGGACCCTGCAGTGGCCGGTGCGCGGCGCGCGCGAGGAGGCCGCGGCGCCGGCGCTGGAATAGGCGCCGCGGGTGCCGGGCGGGCCGTGCATCCGCGCGCTGGCCTGCGGCACACTCGCGGGCCCGTCCGCCGGTCCACGCCATGCCACGCCTGACGCCCTTCCATCTCGCCATTCCCGTCCACGACGTGGCCGCGGCACGCGCCTTCTACGGCGGCGTCCTGGGCTGCCCGGAAGGGCGCAGCGCCGAGCGCTGGGTCGACTTCGACCTGTTCGGCCACCAGCTGGTCTGCCACCAGGTCGACGGCGCGGCGGTGCGGCCGCCGGTCGCCGGCGACAACCCGGTCGATGGCCACGACGTGCCGGTGCCGCACTTCGGCGTGGTGCTGGAGATGCGCGACTGGCAGGCGCTGGCGGAGCGCCTGCGCGCGGCCGGTACCCGCTTCGTGATCGAGCCGCACATCCGCTTCCAGGGCCAGCCTGGCGAGCAGGCCACGCTGTTCTTCCTCGACCCCTCCGGCAACGCGCTCGAGTTCAAGGCCTTCGCCGACATCGAGGGGCAGCTCTTCGCGAAGTAGGAGCGCCTCGCACACCCCGAGGGGCGGCCCCGCACTCCGCCCAGGACGAGGCGGGACGCTCTAGACTGCGCGGTCTTCCGCAGTGGACCGTCCGCGCATGATGAAGATCGACCTCGCCCTCGAGTGGTTCCTCAATCCCGACCACCTGCCGCTGATCGCCGGCATCGAACTCGGCTGGTTCCGCGATGCGGGCCTCGATCTCGAGCTCGTGGCGCCGGACGACCACTACGACGGGCTGGCCGCGACCGTCGAGGGCGCGGTGGCCTTCTCCTGCAACGAGCCGCTGCACATGGTGGACGCGGACCGGCCCGGGCTGCGCGCGCTGGGCTGCTTCTTCGAGACCGAGGGCGGCATCCTGCTGGACCGCGGCGCGGGCAGGCGCCTGCTCGACGGCGGCGAGGTCCGCCTGGCCTCGCCCGTGGCCGGCGGGGTGACCGACGCCATCGCCGTCGAGATCCTCGACCGCTGGTGCCGCCAGCAGGGCGCCGACTTCCGCCCCGGGCAGGTGCGGATCGAGAGCGCCGGCTTCGCCCACCTCGACAACATGCGCGCGGGTTACGACGGCGCCTGGCTGTGCTTCGCCAACTTCGAGGGCGTCGAGGCGCGGCTGGCGGGGCTCGACGCGCACTTCGTGGCCACCGGCGAGGTCGGGCTGGCCAACTTCTCGGCGCTGGAGCTGTTCACCGGCGCGCGCTTCCTCGCCGAGCACCCGGACGTGGTCGCACGGGTGTGCGAGCTGGTGGGCCGCGGCGCCGCCCTCTGCCGCGACGATCCCGCGCAGGCCGCGCGCCTGTGGTATGCCCACACCGGCGAGGCACCGAGCCCGCTGATGGACGCCATCGTCGCCGACACCTGCCCGCGGCTGGTCGCGCCGATGGTGCGCGACGCCGCGCGCTGGCGCCCGATGTGGGCGCAGTTCGACCGCATGGGGCTGGCGCGGGTGGACGCGGCGGGCTACGAGGCGCTGTACGCCTGAGCGCTCAGACGGGCGTGCGCTCGCGCCAGGCGCGCGCGCCGAGCAGGATCACCCGCAGCTGGCGCACGAAGTTGTCCACCAGCTCGGCCTCCGCCTTGGGCTGGCCCGGCGGCAGGTCGAGGATGTCGATGGCCGCGTTGAGCATGGTGGTCACCACCAGGCCGCAGACCATCTGCAGCGCCGGCATCGACAGGTGCGCGAACAGGCCCAGCCGGCGCATGTCCTGCGCCATCTCGTTGGCGAAGTGGCCTTCCTCGGTGCGGATGGCGTTGCGGATCGCGCGCGATCCGCCGCTGCGCTCGCCCGCGATGAAGGCGAACTGCTGCCGGTTGGCGTGCAGGAAGCGGTGGTAGATCAGCACCGAGCCGCGCAGCATGTCGAGCGGCGGGATGCCGTCGCGGCGCGCCTCGCGCAGCAGGCGGCGCAGGGTCACGCCGCCCTGCTCGACGAGAGCGAGGCCCAGGTCCTCCATGTCGCGGAAGTGCCGGTAGAAGGCCGCGGGCACCACGCCGGCCTCGCGCGCCACCTCGCGCAGACTGAGGCTCGAGAACGCGCGCCCGTCCTCCATCAGCCGCAGCGCCGCGCCCAGCAGGTGGGCACGGGTGAGCTGCTTGCGCTCGTCGCGCGTGGGCGGAGCGTCCGCGGCATCGCGCGCGGCGGCGCGGGTGCGCGTGGTGGAAGAAGGAGCCATCGGAAGTGCCGCGTCGGGTGCGCGCCAGTATAGGGGCGGCGTCGGGACGAGGAGGGGGGCGGTGGAGTCTGAGTAGTGAGTGGGAGGAGTGAGGAACGAGGGCGGGGCAGCCGCACCCTTCGCGTCCCTCGCTCCTCATGTCGCGCCCCTCTCGCCGACGAGCGGCTCCTTCCCCCGCCTGCGGAAGGCCGGGATTGGCGGTGAGCGCGCGCGGCGCGCTGCTTGAGGGGCGGGGAAGGAAGCGGGAAACGAGCAGTCGCACCACGCGTTTCTCGCTCCTCATCTGTCGTTTCTGGCAGCAGAAGCGCCCCCTCCCCAACCCTCCCCCGCTGTCCGCGGGGGAGGGGGCTGGTCGGCCGAGAAGTGAGTGCGGAGGAGTGAGAAACGAGGGCGGGGCAGCCGCACCCTTCGCGTCCCTCGTTCCTCATGTCGCGCTCCTCGCCGACGAGCGGCTCCTTCCCCCGCCTGCGGAAGGCCGGGATTGGCGGTGAG
Organism: Coralloluteibacterium thermophilum; assembly: GCF_042654365.1. NCBI lineage: Bacteria > Pseudomonadati > Pseudomonadota > Gammaproteobacteria > Lysobacterales > Lysobacteraceae > Coralloluteibacterium > Coralloluteibacterium thermophilum. Next base: position 356,924 of record NZ_JBHSGG010000002.1, on the reverse strand, counting down.
CGCGCGCAGCGCGCTGCTTGAGGGGCGGGGGAAGGAGGCGGGAAACGTGCAGTCGCACGACGCGTTCCTCGCTCCCCATCGCTCACTTCTCGCAGCAGAAGCGCCCCCTCCCCAACCCTCCCCCGCTGTCCGCGGGGGAGGGGGCTGGTCGGCCGAGAAGTGAGTGCGGAGGAGTGAGGAACGAGGGCGTGGCGGCCGCGTCTTCTCGCTCCTCATGTCGCGCTCCTCGCCGACGAGCGGCTCCTTCCCCCGCCTGCGGGGGAAGGCCGGGATGGGGGTGAGCGCGCGCAGCGCGCTGCTTGAGGGGCAGGGGAAGGAAGCGGGAAACGAGCGGTCGCACCACGCGTTTCTCGCTCCTCATCTGTCGTTTCTGGCAGCAGAAGCGCCCCCTCCCAGCCCTCCCCCGCTCTTCGCGGGGGAGGGGGCTGGTCGGCCGAGAAGTGAGTGGGGAGGAGTGAGGAACGAGGGCGGGGCAGCCGCACCCTTCGCGTCCCTCGCTCCTCATGTCGCGCTCCTCGCCGACGAGCGGCTCCTTCCCCCGCCTGCGGGGGAAGGCCGGGATGGGGGTGAAGCGCGCGCGGCGGGCTGCTTGAGAAGCAGGAAGGACGCGGAAACGAGCAGTCGCACCACGCGTTTCTCGCTCCTCATCTGTCGTTTCTGGCAGCAGAAGCGCCCCCTCCCCAACCCTCCCCCGCTGTCCGCGGTGAAGCTGAGAAGTGAGTGTGGAGGAGTGAGAAACGAGGGCGTGGCGGCCGCGTCTTCTCGCTCCTCATGTCGCGCTCCTCGCCGATGAGCGGCTCCTTCCCCCGCCTGCGGGGGAAGGCCGGGATGGGGGTGAGCGCGCGCGGCGCGCTGCTTGAGGGGCAGGGGAAGGAAGCAGGAAACGAGCAGTCACACCACTCGTTCCTCACTCCTCACTCCTCACTCCTCACGTCTCGCTTCTCGCCCCTCCGGCCGGGTTTGACACCCCGCCTCCGGATCAGTGAACATGTGTTCACTCAATATCGGGGCCAGCCGTGAGCGCCGTCCTTCAAACCCGGAGCCCCGGTCGCCTGCGGCGGCTCGCCCGCAGCCCGCTGCTGCGGCCCTTCAACGATCCGGTCGCCATCGAGGGCGCGCTGCAGTGGCTCAATCCGCTGTGGTCCCTGGGCCAGGTCCGTGCGCGGGTGCTGGAGGTGGTCGAGGAGACGCCGGACGTGCGGACCTTCGTGCTGGCGCCGAACCGCCACTGGCGCGGCGCCGAGGCGGGGCAGCACGTGCTGGTCGGGATGGAGGTCGATGGTCGGCGCTGCCAGCGTGCCTTCAGCCTCTCTGCGCCGGCGGCGCGCGGCGGCCCGCTGCGCCTGACGGTGAAGCGCCAGCCCGACGCCGGGGTCACCGCGTGGATGCAGGCGCACCTGCGCCCCGGCGCCGTGGTCGCGCTGAGCCAGGCCCAGGGCGGCTTCGTGCTTCCGGCGGCGGCGCCCCCGCGCCTGCTGATGATCGGCGCGGGCAGCGGCATCACGCCGCTGCGCGCCATGCTGCTGGCCCTGCGCGCGCGCGGCTACGACGGCGACGTGGTGCTGTTGCAGGCCTGCCGCGACGAGGCCGACGCCATCTTCGGCGCCGAGCTCGACGCGCTCGCGGCGCAGTGGCCGGCGCTGACCCTGCTGCGCCACCGGAGCGCGGACGCCGGCCGCCTGGACGCCGCGGCGCTGGCCGCCCGGGTGCCGGATTTCGCCGCGCGTACAACCTTCCTCTGCGGACCGGCGGCCATGATGGCCTGGGTGGAGGCGTCGTACGCGGAGGCCGGCGCGCAGGCGCTGCTGCACCGCGAGCGCTTCGGCCTGCCGCCGCGTCCGCGCGCCGCCGACGACGCCGAGATGCAGGTGCGCTGCACCGCCTCGGAACGGCTGTTCACCAGTGCGGGCGACACACCCCTGCTCCTGGCCGCGGAGGCGGGCGGACTGCAGCCGCGCCATGGCTGCCGGATCGGCATCTGCATGAGCTGCCAGTGCCGCAAGCGCAGCGGCACGGTCGAGAACCTGCTGACCGGCCGGGTCTCCTCGGCGCCCGACGAACTCATCCAGTTGTGCATCAGCGCCGCGCGCTCGGACCTCGAACTCGAGCTCTGACCCGCATCCCGTCCCACTCCGATCCGAGCCTTCGCATGTCCGTTCCCGCAGAGTCCTTCCGCACCGCCGACGCCACCGCCGCGCCCGTCGCGCGGCCACGCCGCGCCCGGGCCGCGCCGGCGCGCGCGCACCTGGATCCGGAGCAGCTCGCGGCCTTTGCGGCGGAACTGGATGCCATCCGCACCGAGGTCGTCGCCGACCTCGGCGAGCGCGACGCGCGCTACATCCGGCGCATGGTGCGCATCGCGCGCGGCACCGCGGCGACCGGCCGCGGCCTGCTGTGGTTCGGCTGGGGGCCGGTGAGCTGGGTCGCCGGCGTGCTCGCGCTGGCCTCGGCCAAGATCCTCGAGAACATGGACATCGGCCACAACGTGATGCACGGCCAGTACGACTGGATGAACGATCCGTCGCTGAACTCCCAGACCTACGACTGGGACATCGTCTGCGCCGGCGAGCACTGGCGGCACTCGCACAACGTGGAGCACCACAACCACACCAACATCCTCGGCAAGGACCACGACTACGGCTACGGCATGTTCCGGCTGACGCCGCAGCAGCGCTGGAAGCCCTCGACCCTGCTGCAGCCGTTCTCCTACCTGCTGCTGGCGACCAACTTCCAGTGGGGAGTGGCGGTGCACGACATCAAGATCGGCCGCTTCCTGCGCGGGCGCATGCCGTGGCCGGAGTTCAAGCGGCGCATGGGGCCCTTCGTGAAGAAGGCCGGCCGCCAGCTGTTCAAGGACTACGTGCTGTTTCCCGCACTGGCGTTCTGGCAGTGGCCGCGCGTGCTGCTCGGCAACCTCGCGGCCAACCTGATCCGCAACGTCTGGACCAACGCGATCATCTTCTGCGGGCACTTCACCGAGCACGCCCACGTGTTCACCCGCGCCGAGACCGAGAACGAGAGCCGCGGCGCCTGGTACCTGCGGCAGATCCAGGGGTCGAGCAACCTGGAGGGCGGGCGCCTGTTCCACATCGCGACCGGCAATCTCAGCCACCAGATCGAGCACCATCTGTTCCCCGACATCCCCTCGGACCGCTATCCGGAGATCGCCCCGCGCGTGCGCGAGATCTGCGCGCGCTACGGCATCCACTACAACACCGGCGGCTTCTGGAAGCAGTACCGGAGCGTGCTGTGGCGCATCGTGCGCTACGCCTTCCCGGGCGGCCGGCGCCCCGCCGCGGCCTGACCGCCGGCACCGCGCCGCGCCCCGGGCGCCGCGACGGGCGGGGCGGCATCCGCGCCGCCGAGGCCGGACAGTTCATCCCGTCGGGCGCGGCTCGTTCTAGACTCGGCCGCCCCCGAGGCGGTGTTTTCCCATGCGCAACCCCCTGCAGGACCAGCTTCTCAAGGCAGGTCTGGTCAAGAAGAGCAAGGTCGCCCAGGTCGTCCGCGAGCAGGCCAAGCAGCGGAGCGGCAAGGCCCTCCCGGCCGCGGACGCGCCGGAACGCGTCGACGCCCAGCGCCTGCAGGCCGAGCACGCCGAGCGCGACCGCGCCCTCGCCGCGGAGCGCAACGCCCAGGCGCGCGCCGCCGAGCTGCGCGCCCAGGTGCGGCAGATCGTCGAGACCCAGCGAATCGCGCCGGCCGGCGACGCGCCGTATTCCTTCGAGGACGGCGGCGCGATCCGCCGCATCCACGTCGACCTCGCGCAGCGCGCGGCCCTGGCCAAGGGCGCGCTGGCGATCGTGCGGCACGACGACGGCTACGCCCTGCTCCCGCGCGCCGCGGCGGACAAGGTCGCCGCGCGCGATCCCGCCGCCATCGCCCTCGACCACGCCGCCACGCCCGGGAAGGATGCCGCGGAGGAGGACCCCTGGTACGCCCGCTTCCCGGTCCCGGACGACCTGGTCTGGTAGGGCAGGGCCGCGGGGGCCCTGCGTCGGCCCCGGTCGGCGCCTAGACCCGGACCGCGTCCGCCCGCAGCAGGCCGACGCCGCGCTCGCCGAGCTCGGCGGCGGTGGCGGCGAAAGCCTCGGCCGACAGCGCGCGCGTCGCGTCCTCGACGATGGCGGTGCGGAAGCCCTGCTCGGCCGCATCGCGGGCGGTGTACGCGACGCAGACCTCGGCGGCGAGGCCGACGACGTGCACCGTGTCCGCGCCCATCGCGCGCAGCCATTCGGCGAGCCCGGTGCGATGCCGGCGGCCGTTGTCGAAGAAGCCGGAGTAGCTGTCCACCCGCGGGTCCATCCCCTTGCGGAAGATGGCGCGCACCGGGCGCAGGTCGAGGCCGGGCGCGAACTCGGCGCCGGGGGTGCCCTGCACGCAGTGGTCGGGCCAGAGCGTCTGCGGCAGGCCGTCCAGTTCGACGGTCTCGAAGGGCGTCCGCCCCGCGTGGCTGGAGGCGAAGCTCATGTGCCCGGCGGGATGCCAGTCCTGGGTGGCGACCACGAGCGGGTAGCGGGGGATCAGGTCCGCGACCACCGGGAGGATGGCGTCGCCGCCCGCCACCGGCAGCCGCCCGCCGGGAAGGAAGTCGTTCTGGATGTCGACGAGGATCAGCGCGTGCATGCGCATAGCGTGCACACGAAGGCCGGCCGCGCGCCAGCCCGCGGACGGTGCCTCAGCCGCGGGCGCAGGTTAGCGGCGCGGCGGCGTCCTGCCGGGGGCGCCGCTTCCGCGGGTCGTGGGCCTGCACGTGCGCCGCCAGGTCCGCGAGGCGCACGGCGCCGAAGCGGGCGAGCAGGGCGGCCTCCGCCTGCGCCAGCGCGTCGCCGAGCGCGGCGTTGACGGCCTGTTCCACGAGGCAGCGCGGGTTGTCGTCGGCGAGGCCGATGGCGAACACCGAGCCCTCGCCGAGCGCGCGGTGCACGTCGAGCAGGGTCACCTCGTCGAGCCGGCAGGCAAGCGTCCAGCCGCCGCCGTGGCCGCGCTCGGAGCGGACCAGGCCGCGCTCCCGCAGCCCGGCGAGCGTCCGCCGCACCACGACCGGATTGGTCTGCAGCATCGCCGCGAGCTCGTCCGAGGTCGCGCTGCGGCCGTGGTTGCCGAGGTGGATGAGCACGTGGAGGACGCGGGAGAGCCGGCTGTCGCTGCGCATGGGGGAACTCGCGGACGGATCGCGATTTGTAACATGAAAAGTTTCCAATCGACGCGGTCGCGGCGATCATGTAACTCCATTTGATTCGAGAGAGCGACGCCATGCGGGAAGACGCGATCGTGATCGGCGGCAGCTTCGCGGGCCTGTCCGCGGCCCTGCAGCTCGTGCGCGCGCGGCGGCGCGTGCTCCTGGTGGACGCGGGCCTGCCGCGCAACCGCTTCGCCGCCGCCTCGCACGGCGTGCTCGGCCACGACGGCCGCGCGCCGGCGGACATCCTCGGCGACGCGCTCGACCAGCTCGTGCGCTACCCGACCTTCCGGCTGCGGCGCGGCGAGGCGGTGTCGGCGGCCGCGGACGGCGACGGGTTTGCCGTCGCACTGGCCGACGGGTCCCGCCACCGCGCCGCGCGCCTGGTGCTGGCGACCGGCGTGCGCGACGTGCTGCCCGAGATCGAGGGCATGGCGGAGCGCTGGGGGCGCAGCGTCCTGCACTGCCCCTACTGCCACGGCTACGAGGTGGGCGGCCGGCCGCTGGGCGTGCTCGCCGGGCATCCGCTGTCCCCGCACAAGGCGCTGCTGATCCCCGACTGGGGCCCGACCACCTACTTCACGCAGGGGCTGGCGGAGCCGGACGCCGAGCAGGCCACGGCCCTGGCCCGCAGGGGCGTCGTGGTCGAACGCAGCCCGGTCGTGGCGCTCCTCGGCGAGGGCGCCGCACTGGATGGCGTGCGCCTGGCCGACGGACGCGTGCTGCCGATGGGCGCGGTGTTCGCCACGCCGCGCACCGAACTCGTCGGCACGCTCGCCGCGCAGCTCGGCTGCGCACTGGACGACGGCCCGACCGGGCCCTCCCTGCGCGTGGACGAACGCCAGCAGACCACGGTGCCGGGGGTGTTCGCCGCCGGCGACGCGGCGAGCTCCATGCCGAGTGCGCCGCTGGCGATGGCGGCGGGCAGCCTCGCGGGCGTCGGCGCGCACCAGTCGCTGGTGTTCGCGGCGCCCGCCTGAGGCCACGTCGCGGCCTTCACCCGTGGGCCGCGGATACTGCCGGCTGCCGAAGAAGATGAGGACATGGCATGCCCCGCAAGGCCGAGATCCGCGTCGCTCCCACGGCGACCGACGCGCTGCTGGACGACCTCGCGCGCCTCGACGGCCTGTTCGAGCTGCGCCTGCAGCGCGGCGTGGTGGTCGTGCCGCGCGCCGACCTGGTGACCGTGGTGCTCCAGAACCGGGCGCTGCAGGACCTGATGCGCATCCTCGACCGGCACCGCCTGGGCGAGGAGGGCGGCGTCTCGGTGGTCACCAGCGAACCGGACAGCGTGGTCGAGACCGGCGACCCCGCCCGCGTCGACCGGGACAGCAACGAGGGCAGCTGGGAGGAGATGGAGGCCATCATCAGCAAGGACAGCAACGCCGGCCCCAACACCCTGCTGCTGATCGTCGCCGCCGGCGTGCTCACCGCCGTGGGCATCGCCATGAACGAGATCCACATCGCCATCGGCGGCATGCTGGTCGCGCCGGCTTTCATGCCGATCATGCGCATCTCGCTGGGGCTGGTGGCCGGCAGCGCGGTCTGGCGGCGCGGCGTGGTCGACACCCTGAAGCTCTACCTGGTGCTGGCGGCGTCGGCGGCGGCCTGCGCGCTGGCGATGCGCGGGGCCGGGCTCGACCCGCTGGATGCCGGCGCCGGCTACTACGCCGTCGCCAAGCCCTTCTTCCAGTACTGGACCACGACCAACTGGTCCGGCGTGAGCACCTCGGCCGCCGCGGCGCTGGCGGGCGCGCTGCTGATCGTCACCAAGCGCTCGACCTTCACCTCGGGCGTCATGATCGGGCTGGCGCTGGTGCCCTCGGCCTCGCTGGTGGGCATGGAGCTGGTCGCCGGCAATCCCGAGGCCTCGGCGCGCGCGGCGCTGCGCTGGCTGACCGACGTGGCGCTGGTGCTCGCGGTCAGCGCGGCGGTGTTCGCCTGGGAGCGGCGTCGCCTGCACAGGCGCGACATGCGCATGTAGCGCGGTCCGGCGCCGCGGGCCTGTGGCACCATGCGCGGCCATGATCGACGTCGTCGTGTTCTTCTTCGTGCTGGGCGTGGTCGCGCGGCTCGTCAAAAGCGACCTGCGGCTGCCGGAAGCGCTCTACGAGACCCTGTCGATCTATCTGCTGCTGGCGATCGGCCTCAAGGGCGGCATCGAGCTGAGCAGCCAGCCGCTGGCGGCGCTCGCGCCCCAGGTCGCGGCGACCGTGGCGCTCGGTTTCGCCATCCCCTTCGCGCTGTTCCCGCTGCTGCGCGCGCTGCGCCTGTCCGGCGTGGACAGCGCCTCGCTCGCGGCCCATTACGGTTCCGTCAGCGTCGTCACCTTCGCCGTGGCCACGGCGACGCTCGCACGCAACGGCATCCCCTACGAGCCGCACGCGGCGCTGTGGGTCGCGGTGATGGAGGCGCCGGCCCTGGTTGCCGGCATCCTGCTCGCCCGCTGGGCGCAACGCGCCGCGGACGGCGGCAGCGCCAGCGGCGGCCGCTGGGGAGCGCTGGCCCACGACGTCCTGTTCGGCAAGAGCGTGCTGCTGCTCCTGGGCGGGCTGGCGATCGGCGCCATCGCCGGGGCCGAGGGCACGGCGCCGATCCGGGCGGTGTTCATCGACCCGTTCAAGGGCGTGCTGGCGCTGTTCCTCCTGGAACTCGGCCTGGTGGCCGGGGCGCGGCTCGGTGAGGTGCGGCGCTTCGGGTTGGCCGTCCTCGCGGTCGGCATCGGCGTGCCGCCGCTGCTCGCCGTGGCGGGCGCCCTGGTCGGGGTGGCGCTCGGCCTGTCCACCGGCGGCGTGGCCATCCTCGCCACCCTGGCCGCGAGCGCGAGCTACATCGCCGCGCCGACCGCCATGCGCATCGCGGTGCCGGAGGCCAACGCCGGCCTCTCGATCACCGCCGCGCTCGGCATCACCTTCCCGTTCAACCTGGTGGTGGGCATTCCGCTCTACATCGCCCTGGCACAGGCGCTGACCCGATGAACAAGCATCCCAAGACCCTGCTCGTGATCATCGCGGAGGCCGCGCTCGAGCGCGAACTGGTGCGCGCCGTGCGCCGGTTCGGGGCGCACGGCTACACCGTCCACGACGTCCGCGGCGCCGGCACCACCGGCGCGCGCGAGGGCGCCTGGGAGGCAGACCGCACCATCGAGATGAAGGTGGTCTGCGACCCCGAGGTCGGCGACCGCATCGCCGAGCACGTGCTGGCGGCGCACGGCGACCACTTCGGCCTCACCCTGTTCTTCGCCGACGTCGCCGTCGTGCGCGCCGACAAGTACTGAGCCGCGGGACCTCAGTTCCGGTCCAGGCTGCGCTGGGCGCAGTGCCGCCCGCGTGCGTGCGGCCAGTCCTGCCCGCCGCCGCCGCGTTCGGCGGTATCGGTGAGGAACTCCGCGCACAGCCGGAAGCGCCGTGCGTCGATGCGCTCGTACTCGTAGGGCCGCCCGGTCACCGGATCGGCCAGGTCCAGCCGCCGCCCCGGCTGCGTCGCCAGCGCGGACAGTTCGCCCGGCAGCGCCCCGGTCTCCTCCGCGTACTGGCGGACGGCGCGTTCGATGCGGCGCAGGTCGTCCACCCGGCGCGCATCGAGCCGCATCTCGCGCTGGGCGCCGGGCGTGTCCAGCACCCAGAGCGCCGCACCGACGACCGCCGCCACGACCACGGCCGCGCCCGCCAGCAGCGCGCGGCCGCCGGATGCGCCCGTGCTCATGCCATCGCCTCGCCGCGGCGCAGGTCCCGCAGATACCAGCCGAAGACCGTTCCCGCGATGGCCGCGACGATGGCCGCCTTCAGCACGAAGCGCACGGTGAGGCCGCCGCCGAGCAGGCCATGGACCAGGGCGATCATGTCCCCGATCAGCACCAGCGCGGCGACGAACAGGGTGAGCCAGGTCAGCCACTGGCGCACCGCCGAGCGTCGCCGATCGGGATCGGCGGCGAGCTCGCGCGCGAGGAGGCGGGCCATGAACACGAACACGGGGAAGGCGATGGTCAGCGACGCGATCGACCAGCGCATCGAGTTCGCGCGCTGCTGTGCCGCATGGGCCAGCTCGGCCGAGTCGGGGAAGGCGAGGTTCACGAGGTCGAACAGCAGGCTGCCCAGGTGCCAGGCGGAGATGTAGAGCGTGGCGAACAGCAGCAGGTGGAGGAAGCTGTCGCGCGCCGACAGCGACTGGCGCGGGTGCGGGACGGGAATCGGGAAGTCGAGGTCGACCCAGGCGTCCAGCGCCGTGCGGACCCGCTCCGCAGGCCAGCCGGCGCGGACGAGCACCGCCTCGACCTCGGCGCGGGGAATGCCCCGTTGCAGCGCGTCGCGCACGAACGCATCGAGTTCCCGGGAGCCTGCGGCCATGACGTCCTTCCGTCGAGAGGAGGAGCGGACTATAGAGCGTGTCGCCTCCTGCCATCCGCCGCAGGCCCCTGCCGGCGCGCGCGCCCACTGGCGCCGCGCGCGCAAACATGGGACAACGGCGCCCCCGGCGGCCCGCGGCCGCCGGGAGGGGACTCTCGGTTGACGATATGACGACACCTGCACTCGTGCTGGCGGGACTGGCATGCCTGTCCGCGTTCGGCTTCCTGTTGTGGCGCGTGCTGCGCCGTCCCGCGCGCCCGGTCGGGGAGGCCGCGCCGCTCCCCACGTCCGTCCGCGCGCCGCCGCCGCGGTCGGCCGCCGTGGAGGCGCCCTCGTCCGCGGTCGCCGGCACGGCGAGCCCGGACGAGGACCCCGGAGCTGCCGACGCGGAGGCCCGGATCGAGGCGGCGCTGCACGCGCTGCGCGGCCTGGCCTTCGACGATGCGCCGCTGCCCGCGCCGGGCGAGCCGCTGCCGCCGGCGCACGCCGAGATCGCGCGCGCCGCGGGCGCCCTGCTGGCCAGGATGGACGCGCAGTCCGGCTACATCCCGCGGCGTCCCCAGCTGCTGCCGCGCCTGATGCAGACGGTGAACAACCCGGACGCCTCGCTGCGCAGCATCGCCGCGATCATCGCCCAGGACCCGGCGCTGGCCGGCAACCTGCTGCGCATCGCCAACAGCTCCATGTACCGGGTGCAGTCGCGGCCGGTCGAGAGCATGGAGCGGGCGGTGGTGACCGTGGGCACCGAGGGCATCCGCCAGATCATCGCCGCGGCCCTGGTGCAGCCGGTGATGGAGAGCGCCGGCAGCGTGTTCGGCCGGTTCCCTGGCGTGGTCTGGGAGCACGCCCTCCTGGCCGCCGCGGTCGCCGCCGAGCACGCGCGCCGGGCGGGGCAGGAGGACCCCTTCGCCGCGCAGTTGCTCGGCCTGCTGCACGGCCTCGCCGCCATCGTGGTCGTGCGGGTGGTGCGCGACCAGTACGCGAAGCGGCCGGAACTGGTCCCCGAGCCCGCCGTCGCCGCCGCCGTGCTGGACGCCTGGACGGTGCCGACCGCGCGCCGCATCGCCGAGCACTGGAGCCTGTCGCCGCGCATCGCCGCTGCGCTCGACGAGGCGCTCGCGGGCCCCGGCGCCTACGGCCCGCTGGCGCGCGCGCACCACGTCGGGCGCGCCACCGCGGCGCTGGCGATCCTGCACCGGGCCGGGCGCCTGGACGAGGCGGAGGCGCTGCGGGTCCTCGACGGATGCGGCGAGTCCGGCGTGCGCGCGCTGTGGGCGCGGGCGACGGCGCCGGAGGAGGAGTCCGTGCTCCCCGGGGCGCCCGCCTGACGTAGGCTCGCACCTCCGACGCCCGAGGATCGCAGCGATGCCCATGACCCGACGCCGCCTGGTCCAGGCCGGCCTGCTCGCGACGGCGGCGCCGCTGGTCGCGGGCGCCGCGCCCGCCGGCTTCGGCGCGCACTCCACCGCGGAGGAGGTGACCGCCGGGCTCGACCTGGGCGGCCTCACCGCGGTGGTCACCGGCTGCAACTCCGGCATCGGGCAGGAGACCATGCGCGTGCTGGCCCTGCGCGGCGCGCACGTGATCGGCACCGCGCGCGACATGCAGAAGGGCCGCACCGCCTGCGCGGCCGTCCGCGGGAAGGCCACGCCGGTGGTGCTGGAGCTCGACGACTTCGACTCCGTCGTCGCCTGCGCCGATGCCATCGCCGCAATGGACGTGCCGATCGACATCCTGGTCTGCAACGCCGGCATCGTGCTGGGCGACCTCGAACAGGTGCGCGGCCTGGAGAAGACCTTCGTCGTCAACCATCTCGGCCACTACCTGCTGGCCCGGCGCCTGCTCGATCGCATCGTCGCGGCGCCGCAGGGTCGGGTGGTGGTGCTCGGCAGCGGCAGCCACCGCACCGCGCCGCCCGGCGGCATCCAGTTCGACCGCCTTTCCGGCGAGGGCTGGGGCGACCGCGCCTACAGCCACAGCAAGCTCGCCAACGGGCTGTTCTCCTTCGAGCTGGCGCGTCGCCTCGACGGCACGCGGGCGACCTCGAACTGCGTCACGCCCGGCCACGTGCGGACCAACATCCTGCGCAACGTCGGCGACGGCTACCGGGCCGACGCGCGCAGCGTGGAGCAGGGCGCCGCCACGCCCTGCTACGTCGCCACCGCGCCGGCGCTGGCCGGCGTCAGCGGCGCCTACTTCGCCGACTGCGCCCCGGCCACGCCCGACCCCATGCAGACCGACCCGCACGCCGCCCAGCGCCTGTGGGCCGTGTCGGAGGAGCTGATGCGGGACTGGCTGTGAGGTGGCGGGGAGCGAGGAACGGGACATGAGGAGTGAGAAAACGAGAGGGACGTGCGCCTGCTCCAACCTCGCTTCTCACTCCCCTCCACTCGTTCCTCGAGCAGCGCGTTCGCGCTCACCCCCATCCCAGCCTTCCCCCGCAGGCGGGGGAAGGAGCCGGTCGCGCAGGACGGGGGCGTCGTGCTCCACACCCACCCCCGGCATCTGTCCTGCGGAGCATCCGTGGCGCGAGGAACGGGACGTGAGAAGCGAGAAACGAGACGGACGTGCGACCGCGGCCCTCGTTTCTCACTCCTCTCCACGCGCTTCTCAGTCCCCACCTCCCTCCCCCGCCGACAGCGGGGGAGGGCCGGGGAGGGGGCGCTTTTGGGTGAGGAGCGGGACGTCAGGATCGGGAAGCGCGCGTGCTTGCGGTTCCTCTGCCCGCTTCTCGGTCCTCCTCCACTCGTTCCTCGAGCAGCGCGTTCGCGCTCACCCCCATCCCAGCCTTCCCCCGCAGGCGGGGGAAGGAGCCGGTCGCGGAGGACGGGGAGCGTCGCGCTCGACACCCGCCCCGGCACCTGTCCTGCGGAGCATCGATGAGGCGAGAAGCGGGACATGAGGAGTGAGAAACGCGAGGGACGTGCGCCTGCCGGCCCTCGTTTCTCACTCCTCTCCACGCGCTTCTCGGTCCCACCTCCCTCCCCCGCGGACAGCGGGGGAGGGCCGGGGAGGGGGCGCCTTTGGGTGAGGAGCGAGACGTCAGGATCGGGACGCGCGCGTGCTGGCGGCTCCTCTGCCCGCTTCTCGGTCCTCTCCACGCACTTCTCCGCCCGCCGGGACTTCTGGCCTAGGGCCGGCGGCAGCGCAGGTGCGACCATCGGGCGCTCTGGCCACCCTGGGAACCGTTTCGTGAAACGACTGCTCGCCGCCTGCGCTCTCGCGCTCGCCTTCGCCCTGCCTGCCGCGCCGCTGCATGCGGCGGATGCCGACGCCGCCTTCAAGGCGCTCTACGAAGAGGAGTGGGCCTGGCGCCAGGTCGAGTTCGCACGCGAGCCGGCACCGGGCTCCGACCCGGGCGAACGCCGTCTCGCCGATGTGGACGCCGCCGCGCAGGCGCGCCGGCTCGCGAAGTGGGAGGCGGTGCTGCGCGAGCTGGAGCGCATCGACCCCGAGGCGCTCTCCGAGGAGAACCGCCTCAACCTGGCGGTCTACCGTCCGCAGATCGAGGCGCTGGCCGACAACATCCGCGTGCGCGCCTACGAGATGCCGTTCAACTCGGACAGCTCGTTCTGGGCCGGCCTGTCGTTCATGACCCGCGGCAGCTTCCGCACCGCGGACGACTACCGTGCCTACGCCGCGCGCCTGCGCGACGTGCCGCGGGTGTTCGGCCAGCACATCGACAACATGCGCGCCGGGCTGGCGCGCGGCTTCAGCGTGCCGCGCGCGGTGCTCGACGGCCGCGACGTGTCCATCGCCGCGGTGGCCGACCTGGACGATCCCGAGGCCGCGAGCTTCTGGTCGCCGTACGCGCGCATGCCGGGCTCGATCCCCGCGGAGGAGCAGGCGCGCCTGCGCGAGGAAGGGCGTGCGGCCATCCGCGACGCGGTGATCCCCGCCTTCCGCACCCTCCTGACGTTCTTCCGCGAGGAGTACGTGCCGCAGGCGCGCACGACGCTCGCGGCCGAGGCCATGCCCGACGGCGAACGCTTCTATCGCCAGCAGATCCGCGAATACACCACGCTCGACCTGTCGCCGCAGGAGATCCACGAGATCGGCCTGCGCGAGGTCGCGCGCATCCGCGCGGAGATGCAGACGATCATCGACGAGCTGAAGTTCGAAGGCGACTTCCAGGACTTCATCACCTTCCTGCGCACCGACCCGCAGTTCTATCCCAAGAGCCGCTCGGAGCTGCTGCACCGGGCCGCGTGGATCTCCAAGCGCGTCGACGGCGTGATCGCCCAGTACTTCGATCCGCTTCCGCGCGCGCGCTTCACCATCGTCCCGGTGCCGGACGACATCGCGCCGTTCTGGACCGCCGGCCGCGGCGGCTTCGGGACCTACTGGGTCAACACCTACGACCTCGCCTCGCGGCCGTTCTACAACCTGCCGGCGCTGACCCTGCACGAATCCGATCCCGGCCATGCGTTCCAGGCCGCGCTCGCGCGCGAGCAGGGCGAGCAGCCCGCGTTCCGCCGCAACAGCTACATCTCCGCCTACGGCGAAGGCTGGGGCCTGTACGTGGAGAAGCTCGGCAAGGAGATGGGCATCTACGAGACGCCCTACGAGGACTTCGGTCGCCTGACCTACGAGATGTGGCGCGCGGCGCGCCTGGTCATCGACACCGGCGTCCACCACAAGGGCTGGAGCCGCGAGCAGGCGCTGGCCTTCCTGCGCGACAACACCGCGCTGTCCGAGCACGAGGTCACCACCGAGGTGGACCGCTACATCTCGTGGCCGGCGCAGGCGCTGTCCTACAAGCTCGGCGAGCTGGTGATGCTGAAGCTGCGCGCCGAGGCGGAGGCCGAACTGGGCGACGCCTTCGACATCAAGGCCTTCCACCACGCCGTGCTGAGCCTGGGCTCGGTGCCGCTGCCCGTGCTGGAGGAGCAGATCCGCGCCTTCATCCAGGCGCAGAAGGCCCGCGCCGCCTCCTGACGCGGGGAGCGCCCGCCGTCGCCCGCCCCGCCGGGGCGGGCCGCCGCGCGCGGGCACCGGAAGCGGTGGCGCCCGCCTCCACCCGGGGATGATGCGGCCTTCGCTAGCGTGCTCCGTCATCTGCGGCCCGGCCGCCGCCGCGCGCACCGCCGGCGGGCCCGCCGCGGGGCGGCGAAGGAGGCCCGCATGCGTCGAATCCGCAACTTCGCGTCCCGACTGGCCGCACGCCGGGGCCTGCTGGTTGCCGTGCTCGTCGGCGCGGTGGTGCTGTGGATCGGCAGCGGGCTGCTGCGCCGCGATACGGGCACCGGCGCGCCGCCGCCCGGGCCGCGCGTTCCCACCGTCGCCGCGAGCTGGAGCGTGGCGGAGCCGGTCGTGCGCGAGATCGTGCTCTACGGCGACGTGCAGCCGACCCAGATCGCGGCGGTGCGTGCGCGCACCGACGGCATCGTCGAGCAGGTGCTGGAGGTCGGCACGCGGGTGTCCAGCGGCGACATCCTCGCGCGGCTGTCGGTGGACGACCGCCAGGCGCGGCTGGCGCAGACGCGCGCCCAGGTCGAGTCCGCGCGCGGCTACTACGAGGGGTTCCGCCAGCTGGCCGAGCGACAGCTGGTCGCGCAGTCGGAGGCGCAGACCCGGCTGGCGGACCTCGAGGCGGCGCGCGCGGCGATGCAGAGCGCCGAGCTGGAGGTCGCCAACACCGCCCTGCGCGCGCCCATCGACGGCGTGATCAACAGCGTCATCGCCGATCTCGGCGACTACGTCTCCGTCGGCGGCGAGGTGCTGGAGATCGTCGACAACGATCCGCTGGTGGCGGTGGTCAACGTGCAGCAGGGCGCGGTCGGGCGGGTGCGGCCGGGCATGCGCGCGCGGGTGCGCTTCTTCGGCGCCGAGGAGCGCGAGGGCACGGTGCGCTTCGTCGCGCCCCTGGCCGACGCCACCACGCGCACCTTCCGGGTCGAGGTCGAGGTGCCCAACGCCGACCGCGCCATGCCGTCGGGGCTGAGCGCCGAAGTCGCCATTCCGACCGAGGAGGTCGCGGCCCACCGCACCTCGGCGGCGGTGATGCAGCTGGACGAGCAGGGGCGGATCGGCCTGCACGTGGTGGACGAGGACGCGCGCATCCGCTTCGTGCCGGTGGACGTGGTGCGCGCGCGCGCCGACGGGCTCTGGGTCACCGGGCTGCCCGAGCGCGCGCGGATCGTCACCATCAGCCAGGGCATGCTCGCGGACGGCCAGCAGGTGGAGGTGCACGACACGCCCGAGGGCTTCCTCGCGTCGCCGGAGGAGGGCTGATGCACGCGATGATCGCCGCGGCCTTCAGCCGGGTCCGGACCGTGCTGCTGCTGCTCTGCCTGATCCTCCTCGCCGGCGCCTACGCCTACGTCACCATCCCCAAGGAGGCCTCGCCGGAGATCGACATCCCGATCTTCATCGTCAGCGTCGCCTACCCGGGCATCTCGGCCGAGGACAGCGCGCGCCTGCTGGTCGAGCCCATCGAGCGGCGCCTGCAGTCGCTGCAGGGCCTGCGCCGGATGACCGCCCAGGCCGGCGAGGGCTTCGCCACCCTGACCCTCGAGTTCGACCCGGGGTTCGATCAGCAGGCCGCGTTCCAGAACGTGCGCGACGAGACCGACAACGCCGTCCCGGACCTCCCCGCGGGCGCGGAGCGGCCCTTCGTGCGCGAGGTGGACGTGTCGCTGTTCCCCATCCTCACCGTGGCGCTCTCGGGGCAGGTGCCCGAGCGCGAGCTGATCCGCGTCGCGCGCGAACTCGGCGACCGCCTGGAGACCCTGCCGGGCGTGCTGGAGGCCAGCCTGAGCGGCGACCGCGAGGACCTGCTGGAGGTCGTGATCGACCCGCTGGCGATGCAGTCCTACGGCATCGCCGCGCAGGACATCGTGCAGGCCGTGCGCAACAACAACCAACTGGTCGCGGCCGGTGCGTTCGACACCGGCTCGGGGCGCATTCCGGTCTCCATCCCGGGCACGATCCAGTCGCTCGCAGACGTCATGGAGATCCCGGTGCTGGTCAGCGAGACCGGCGTGGTGCGGGTGCGCGACGTGGCCGAGGTGCGACAGACCTTCCACGACCGCGAGAGCTTCGCGCGCATCGACGGCCAGGCCACCATCGGCATCGACATCAGCAAGACCGCCGGCGCCAACGTCATCGACACCGTCGCGGGCGTGCAGGCGCTGGTCGAGGCGGCGCGGCGGGACTGGCCGGACGCGGTCCGCATCGACTACCTGCAGAACCAGGCCGAGGACATCCAGAGCCTGCTGGGCGACCTCGAGAACAACGTCATCGCCGCGGTGCTGCTGGTGACCGCGACGATGGTGCTGGCGCTGGGCCTGCGCGCCGCGCTGCTGGTGGCGGTGGCGATCCCGGGGGCCTTCCTCGGCGGCATCCTCGCCATCCACCTCCTCGGGTTCACGCTGAACATCGTGGTGCTGTTCGGCCTGATCCTGGTGATCGGCATGCTCGTCGACGGGGCCATCGTGGTGGTGGAGCTGGCCGAGCGCCTGCGCAGCGAGGGTCGCGAGCGGCGCGAGGCCTTCCTGCAGGCGGCGCGGCGGATGGCCTGGCCGATCACCGCCTCGACCGCGACCACGCTCGCGGTGTTCGTCCCGCTGCTGTTCTGGCCCGGCGTCGCCGGCCAGTTCATGCGCTTCCTGCCGGCGACGGTGATCGTCACGCTGAGCGCGTCGCTGCTCATGGCGCTGGTGTTCGTGCCGGTGATCGGCGTGCTGTTCCCCGGGCGCGGGCGCGGGCGTGCGGACGCGGCGCGGCCCCAGCCGGCGCCGCAGGGGGACGAGGCCCGGGCGGGAGCGGTCCCGCCGCGGGTCGCCGGCGCCTACGCGCGGGCGCTCGACCGCGCGATCGCGCGCCCCGGCGCCACCTTCGCGCTCAGCGTGGGGCTGCTGTTCGGTTCCTTCGTGCTCTACGGGCTGATCGGGCGCGGCTTCGACTTCTTCCCCTTCGTCGAGCCGGAGCGCGCGCAGGTGCAGGTGCAGGCCAACGGCAACCTGTCGATCCACGAGGCCGACCGCATCGTGCGGCTGGTGGAGCAGCGCATCCTCGGCACCGAGGGGGTGGAGCGGGTCTATGCCCGCACCATGGGCTCGGTCGAGGGCCGGCTGGGCGCCAACGTGGCGCCGGACGTCATCGGCACCATCCAGGTCGACTTCACCGACTGGCGGAGCCGGGAGCCGGCGGCGGCCATCCTCGACCGCATCCGCGCCGCGACCGCCACCCTGCCGGGCATCGGCGTGCAGATCGAGGCGCAGGAGTCGGGGCCGGGTGCGGCGCGGCCGGTGCAGATCGAGGTCTCGTCCCCGGACCGCGCGCGGCTCGCCGTGGCCGCGCAGCGCCTGCAGGCGATGATGGCCGGGCAGGACGGGCTGGTCGACGTCGCCAGCGACGCGCCGGTGCCGCGCGTGGAGATCCGCATCGACGTCGATCGCGAGCAGGCCGCCCGCCACGGCGTGGACATGACCACCCTGGGCACCACCGTGCAGCTGCTCACCAACGGCGTCCTGCTCGGCACCTACCTGCCCGACTTCGCCTCGGACGAGGTGGAGATCCGCCTGCGCTATCCGGCCAGCGAGCGGACCTTCGCCCAGCTCGCCGACCTGCGCGTGGCGACGCCCAACGGCAGCGTGCCGATCGGCAACTTCGTGCGGCTCGCGCCGGGCCCGGCACCGGCCGTGGTGAACCGGGTGGACGCCCGCAACGTGCAGACGGTCTCGGCGGGGCTCGCGCAGGGGCGCAACGTCAACGTCGAGATCGAACGGCTGCGCGCGCGCCTGGCCGAGGCGCCGCTGGGCGACGACGTCGAGATCGCCTTCGCCGGCGAGATCGAGGACCAGCAGGAGGCGGGCACCTTCCTCGTGCTCGCCTTCGTGCTCGCGCTGTTCCTGATGTTCCTGGTCCTGCTCACTCAGCTCGACAGCTTCTTCCAGAGCCTGCTGGTGCTGTCGGCCATCGGCTTCTCGATCGCCGGCGTGCTGTTCGGCCTGATCCTGCGCCAGGAATCGTTCTCCATCGTGATGAGCGGCATCGGCATCATGGCCCTGGCCGGCATCGTGGTGAACAACAACATCGTGCTGATCGACGCCTACAACGAGCACCGGGGCAACGGACTCGCGCCGGCCGACGCCGCGCGCCGTGCCGGCAGCGAGCGCCTGCGCCCGGTGATGCTGACCGCCATCACCACCATCGTCGGCCTGCTGCCGATGGTGCTCGGCATGACCATCGACTTCTTCGGCCGCGACCTCTACTTCGGCGCGCCGTCGGGCCAGTTCTGGGTGCAGCTCTCCACCGCCATCGCCGGCGGGCTGGCCTTCGCGACCCTCGTCACCGCCCTGCTGACGCCGGCGCTGCTGGCCTGGGACGGGGAGCGCAGGCTGCGCCGTGCCGCGCGCCGCGCGCGCGCCGCCTGATCGTCCCCGTGTCCCGCGGGGCCGGCGTCAGCGCCAGGGCCGGCGCTCGCCGGTGACGGAGTACGGCCGCACCGGCGGATCGAGCCACGGGTCGTCGAACGCGTGCGGGCCGAAGCCGCCGATGCCGTGGTGGTGGCGGCCATGCCAGCCCGGCCCCTCGTAGCGCGCCGCGCGCAGGCCGAGGTTGACCGTGCGCGCGCCGCCGTCGTTGGTGGCGTATTCCCGGCAGAGGTTGAGATCGACCGCCTGCCAGTTGCTGCTGCCGCCGCGGGAGGCATGGCCGATGCCCGTGGTCACCGCGCCGGTGACGGCGCTCTCGCTGCCGTCGGCCGCCGGCGGACAGGCGCGCCCGACCCGCGCCGGCTCCCGCGGTGCGCGGGTCAGGCCGTCGTAGTCGGTGCCGACGCGCGTGGCCGGGGCCGCGTCCACGTCCGCCGGCGCCCGCCACTGCGTTGCGCCCGCCTGCCTGGCCGGCAGGCGCAGGTCGAGCGGCGCGGTATCGGCGAACGCCGGCGCTGCGAGCAGCGCGATCAGGGGCAGGGCCAGGCGGGACATGCGCGGCATGTTCGTGTTCCGGGTGATGGCAAGCACCCACCGTAGGCGTTCGCGATTGAACGTGCGCTGGCTTGGGGCGTGGTGGCGTCCGCGCCTGTCCCGGCCTGCGCTCCCCGGGTGGGGAGCCGGTAAGGCATGGGCCGGGCAGGCGCACGTCCTGCTCAGACTTGACCCCTCACGCCCGCGAAAGCGCCCCCACCCCAACCCTCCCCCGCTGTCCGCGGGGGAGGGGGCTGCCGGTGCTGCGTAGGGTGTTGGCGAGGTGCGGTAGGGAAGAGCGACAAGGCAGGTAGAGAGCACAACCTCCCGCCGCGCGCGACCTGCTCCTTCCCCCGCTTGCGGGGGAAGGTTGGGATGGGGGTGAGCGCGCGGAGCGCGCTGCTCGTTCGCTTCCGGCCGCTTGGCGCGTTGCCGAAAGGCGCCCCCCACCCCAACCCTCCCCCGCTGTCCGCGGGGGAGGGGGCTGCCGGTGCTGCGTAGGGTGTTGACGAGGTGCGGTGGGGAAGAGCGACAAGGCGGGTAGAGAGCACAACCTTCCGCCGCGCGCGACCTGCTCCTTCCCCCGCCTGCGAGGGAAGGCCGGGATGGGGGTGAAGCGCGCGCAGCGCGCTGCTCGTTCGCTTCCGGTCGCTTGGCGCGCTGTCGAAAGGAGCCCCCACCCCAACCCTCCCCCGCTGTCCGCGGGGGAGGGGGCTGCCGGTGCTGCGTAGGGTGTTGACGACGCGCGGTGGGAAAGAACGACGAGGCAGGTAGAGAGCACAACCTTCCGCCGCGCGCGACCCGCTCCTTCCCCCGCCTGCGGGGGAAGGCTGGGATGGGGGTGAAGCGCGCGTAGCGCGCTGCTCGTCGACTTCCGGTCGCTTGGCGTGTTGCCGAAAGGCGCCCCCTCCCCAACCCTCCCCCGCTGTCCGCGGGGGAGGGGGCTGCCGGTGCTGCGTAAGGTGTTGACGAGGCGCGGTGGGAAAGAACGACGAGGCAGGTAGAGAGCACAACCTCCCGCCGCGCGCGACCTGCTCCTTCCCCCGCTTGCGGGGGAAGGTTGGGATGGGGGTGAAGCGCGAAGCGCCCCGGAGCGGCTGGCCCGAAACGAGGAAGCGAGTGGGGGCAACTGCGCCCGCCCTCGTTTCTCACGCCTTGTCCCCATGGCTCGCGAGATGGGCCGGCCCGCAGGGAGGCGAGGCGGCACGCGGCCGTGCAGCGCGGCACCGCGACCGCGATCAGCCGGCCGCCGCCAGCCCCACGGCCAGCCGCCCGACGTCGGCGAGCACCGCGTCGCGGCCCGCGCCGTCGATGCTGGCCCCCGTCAGATAGGCGGCCACCAGCACGGGTGGCCGGCCGGGCGGCCAGAGGATGCCGACGTCGTTCGCCGTGCCGGCGAAGGAGCCGGTCTTGTCGCCCGCCTGCCAGCCCGGCGGCATTCCGGCGCGCAGGCGCGCGTTGCCGGTGTGGTTGGTGCGAAGCCAGTACGTGAGCTGCGCGCGCGAGGCGGGCGTCAGCACGTCCCCCAGCAGCAGGCGGCCGAGGGTGGCGACCATCGCCGCGGGCGTGGTGGTGTCCCGCGGGTCGCCCGGCTCGGCGCTGTTGAGTTCCGGCTCCATGCGGTCCAGCCGGGTGACCGGGTCGCCGAGTCCGCGCAGGAAACGGGTCAGCCCCGCGGGGCCGTCCACGAGACCGAGCAGCAGGTTGGCGGCCGCGTTGTCGCTCCAGGTCACGGTGGCCTCGCACAGGTCGGCGACGCTGGCCTGGCCTTCGTCCATGCGCGCCTCGACCACCGGCGACCAGCTCACCCTGTCCTCCGGGCCGAAGCGCAGCGGCTGGTCGAGCCGGACCTCGCCGCGGTCGACCCGGGCCAGCACCGCCGCAGCCAACAGGAATTTGAATGTGCTCGCCATGGGGAAGCGCTCTTCGGCGCGCCACGCCAGGCGCCGGCCGCTGCCGCTGTCGAGGATGGCCACGCCGAGCCGGCCGCCGCTGCGGCGTTCGAGGCCGGCGGGGTCCATGGCGTCGGCGGCGGCGCCCGCGGCCCGCGCCGCGAAGGGCGTCGCGCCCAGCAGGCCGGCGGCGAGGGCGGTGCCGGCGGTGGCGAGGAAGTGGCGTCGGTCGATCATCTCGGGCTCCTTGTGGGTGCCGCGATTCTTGGCGCGTTGACCGCCGCTCACAAACGAAGTTATCTGGGTGCAGCCATAAGAAGAACTCATCGCGGATGGAGCGTCCCCAGCTTCCCCTCAACGGTCTGCGCGCGTTCGAGGCGGCAGCGCGCCACCTCAACTTCACCCGCGCGGCGCTGGAACTCTGCGTCAGCCAGGCCGCGCTCAGTCACCAGATCAAGGGTTTGGAGGCCCGCCTGGGCTTCGCGCTGTTCCGGCGCCTGCCGCGCGGGGTGGCGCTGACCGACGAGGGTGCGGCCCTGTTCCCGGTGCTCAACGAGGCCTTCGACCGCATCGGCGCCACCCTCGACCGCTTCGTCGGCGGGCGCTTCCACGAGGTCCTGACCGTGGGCGTGGTGGCGACCTTCGCGACCGGCTGGCTGCTGCCGAGGCTGGACGCCTTCGCGGCCGGCCATCCGGCCGTGGACCTGCGCCTGATGACCAACAACAACCGGCCCGACCTGGCCGGCGACGGGCTCGACCTCGCGATCCGCTTCGGCGACGGCGACTGGCAGGGCGTCGAGGCGGTCCGCGTGCTGCGCGCGCCGTTCGCGCCGGTGTGCGCGCCGGCGCTCGCGCGCCGGCTGCGCACGCCGGGCGACCTCGCCGGCCTGCCCCTGCTGCGGTCCTACCGCGCGGACGAGTGGACGCGCTGGTTCGCCGCGGCCGGCCTCGCCGCGCCGCCGGCACGCGGGCCGGTCTTCGATTCCTCACTGGCCATCGCCGCGGCTGCCGCCGGCGGAAGCGGCGTCGCCCTGCTGCCGCTGCGGATGTTCGAGCAGGACCTCGCCGCCGGACGACTGGTACGGCCCTTCGGTCCGGAGGTGGACCTGGGCAGCTACTGGCTCACCCGACTGCGCTCGCGTCCCGAGAGCGCGGGCATGCGCGCCTTCCGCACCTGGCTCGCCGCTACCGGGGACGCGGGCTGAGAGAAGGGCGGCGAGGCGCGGGAGCGGATGCGGGACAGGTGTGCGTCGCTCCCTGCATCTCGCTCCGCGAGCGCGTCAGCGCCGGGTGGCGAACACGCCGTCGAGCGCCGGCCGCGCCTGGAAGCCGGCCTTCTCCAGGCGGCGGGCGACCTCGCGGGGAACGTCGCGGCCACTGGTGAGCCGATTGGGGCTGCCGGTGTAGTGGAACAGCCGGCCGCCGCGCCGCAGCACGCGCGCGAGCTGATCGTAGAAGGCCTGGGAGTACAGCTCGCCGGCGATGCCGAAGCGGGGCGGGTCGTGCAGCACGGCGTCCACGGCTGCGTCCGGCAGGTCCGCGATCGCCTCCGCCACGTCGGCGTGGGTCAGCACGAGACGCCCGCCCGCCTCGGCCGCCCCGGGGTCGGGCGACCACGGGTTGAGCGTGCGCAGCCACAGCACGTCGGCGTTCTTCTCGAACGACAGGATGCGCGCGGCGCCGGCCTCGAGGCAGCAACCGGCGAAGTAGCCGAGGCCGCCGCAGGTGTCGAGCACGATGCGGCCGCGCGGCTCCACCAGGGCGACCTTGCGTCGGGCGTCCTCGACCGGGGAGGTGCGTGCGGTCGGCAGCATCTTGATGCCGTCGATCTCGAAGGTCGGCGCGCCCCATTCGGTGGGCACCAGCTTGATCAGCGCACCGGAGAAGCGGGACACGGCGGCGAAGTCCTCGCCGTCCCACCAGTACAGCGTGCGGTCCTTGAGTCGCCCGGGATAGGGATAGCGCCGCTCCGCGTACGTCCATGCGTCCGCGTCCAGCAGGACCTGCGTCTCGCTGCGGCCGAGGTCGAAGGAGCCGGTCCAGGTCGCTGCGCCGGCCGCGCGCGCGCCGTGCAGCGCCTCGGCGAGGGCGCGTGTGAGGAGAGGGCCGGTATGACGGGGCACGGTGGGCTCCGGAGCGGGGCCGCGCATGTTAGAGTTCCGTGCGTGGGCACGGGATCCGGACCGTCGGGCCGGTGCCGGGCCGCGCTGGCGCTGCGGGCGCGGCGTCGGAATGACGGCCCGGTCGGTCCTGCCCCGCCTCATGTCGCGGCCGAAGGCGCTCCTGCCATCGGTCGCGCCGGCTGCAGGTCGTGCGCCTCGCGCAGCAGGCCTTCCAGCCAGTCGGCGAAGGCCCGGACGCGCGGCGAGAGGTGGCGCCGGTGGGGGTAGAGCAGGGCGATCCGCAGCGGTGGCGGGACGTACTCCGGCAGCACCTCGACGAGGGTGCCCGCGGCCAGCTGTGGCGCCACGCTCATGCGCGGGGTCTGGATGAGGCCGAGGCCGGCGATGCAGGCGGCGTCGTAGGCGGCCGCGCCGTCCACGCTCACCCGGCTGCGCATCGGCACGCGCCGCACGCGGCCGTCCTCGACGTAGTCGAAGCCGTCGTCGCTGCCCAGCGGGTTGGCGTAGCGCACCAGCACGTGGCCGGCGAGGTCGGCCGGCGTGCGCGGGATGCCGTGCCGCGCGAGGTAGGCCGGGCTCGCGAAGTTGCCGAGCGCATAGGTGCCGAGCGGACGCGCGACCAGGCGCGAGTCGGTCGGCGTACCGCCGCGCACGACGCAGTCGAAGCCCTCCGCGACGAGGTCGACGAAGCGATCGGTGGTGCTGAGTTCCAGTTCGAGGTCGGGGTGCGCGGCAAGGAAGTCGTGCAGCCGCGGCAGCACGGTGCGCTCGGCGAAGCGGGTGGACATGCCGACGCGCAGCCGGCCGCGCAGGCCGCGGGCGTCGGCCCGGAACAGGTCGCGCAGTTCGTCCAGGTCGCCGAGCAGGTCGTGCGCGCGCCGGGCCAGCATCTCGCCGTCCCGGGTCAGGCCGACCCGGCGGGTGGTGCGGTGGAGCAGGCGCGTGCCGAGCTCGGCCTCGAGCCGCTGCACGGCGAGCGAGACGCTCGCCTTCGGGCGCCCGAGCGTCTCGGCTGCGCGGGTGAAGCTGCCGAGCTCGGCGACGCGCAGGAAGACCTGCATGGCGTCCAGGAGGTGCATGCGCCGATTGTTATCCCGGATTGGACAAGGTGATCGCGTCCGCCCGGTTTATGCCGAGCGGGGCGACCAATAGCGTAGCGCCACACCCACCACAGGAGCAGTGCCATGCAGACCCCGTCCATCGTGCTCGTCACCGGCGGCAGCCGCGGCCTCGGCCGCGCCGCCGCCGTCCACCTCGCCCGCGCCGGGCACGATCTCCTCCTGACCTGGCACAGCAACGAGGCGGAGGCGCAGGCGGCCGTCGCCGAGGTCGAGGCCGAAGGCCGCCGTGCCGTTGCGCTGCGCCTCGACGTCGGCGACAGCGCCGGTTTCCCCGCCTTCGCCGAGCGCGTGCGGGACGTGCTGCGCGGCTGGGGGCGCACGCAGTTCGACGCCCTGGTCAACAACGCGGGCATGGGCGTGCACGCGCCCTTCGCCGAGACCACCGAGGCGCAGTTCGACGCGCTGATGCGCGTGCACCTCAAGGGGCCGTTCTTCCTCACCCAGGCGCTGCTGCCGCTGATCGCCGACGGCGGACGCATCCTCAACGTGTCCAGCGGGCTCGCGCGGTTCTCGCTGCCGGGCTATGCGGCCTACGCAACGATGAAGGGCGGCGTCGAGGTGCTGACCCGCTACCTGGCGCGGGAACTCGGGGCGCGCGGCATCGTGGTCAACACGCTCGCGCCGGGCGCCATCGAGACCGACTTCGGCGGCGGCGCCGTGCGCGACAACCTCGAGCTCAACCGCTTCGTCGCGGCCCAGACCGCCCTCGGCCGCGCGGGCCTGCCGGAGGACATCGGCGGTGCCGTGGTCGCGCTGCTCTCCGACGGCATGCGCTGGACCAACGGGCAGCGCGTCGAGGCCTCCGGGGGGATGTTCCTGTAATCCCGCGCCCGCGTCGTGCGGTGGCGGCGGCGCCTGCCGCCACCGTCACCGAGCTGCACGCCGGCGCAACGGCGCTGGCG
The DNA here is from genome assembly GCF_042654365.1 of Coralloluteibacterium thermophilum. Lineage (NCBI taxonomy): Bacteria > Pseudomonadati > Pseudomonadota > Gammaproteobacteria > Lysobacterales > Lysobacteraceae > Coralloluteibacterium > Coralloluteibacterium thermophilum. The sequence goes on along the minus strand of NZ_JBHSGG010000002.1, from coordinate 331,444 downwards.
CTCCCCGGCGCCGGCTGCCAACCCTTTCACGCCGGGGCGGATTAGCCTCGGGGGCGTCTTCGATTCGCAGGAGGACGCCATGATCGACGCATTCACGCAGGGCGCGCCGGTGCAGCTTTGGCAGGCGCTGGTGCGGGATTCCGCGGACCGTGCGGGCCACAGGCTCGACGAGTCGCGCGAGAGCTACCTGGTGTTCGTGCTGCTGCGCCACCAGCGCGACGGACACCTGCTCTCGCGCATCCAGGCGCTGGAGTGGCTGCACGCGCAGGCGAACACAGGGACCCTGCGCACCGACGCGCTGCGCGACGTGGGCGACCGCTGCCTGCTCATCGCCGGCCTGTTCCCGGGCCTCGCGGCGCGCCGCCGCGTCAGCGTGGACTACTTCGTCGAACTCGGGCGCGGCGCCTACCTGGACGTCGCCTCCGCCAGCCGCGCGGCCTACGCCGCGCTCTACGCGCAGCTCGCCGACGGCTATCGCGAGCTGGTCGAGGTCCTGCGCGGGGTGCGGGAGCTCGCGGCGCCGCACGGGCGTCGCCTCACCTGATCCCGGTCGCGCGGGGGGAGCCGTGCCCGCCGCCGGGCGGGCCGGGCGTCGTCATCCGCATCCACGGGCGCCTCCCGCGCTCCGGCCGCGGTGCGCGAGGGCATGCGCGCAGGAGCGCTTGTCCACCGGTGGGCAAACGGAAACAAAACGTCAACGTTGGGTGAATAAGCTGCGCCGCGGCCGAGTCCAGGCCCCGCGTCGTGCCGTTCCGGCGCGACCGCCCACCCATCCGCATTGCCCATCGATTCCGCAGGGGAACCCGCATGAAGTACCAGTCTCCCGGACGTCCCACGTCCGGGCCGCGCCTCCGTAGCCTCAGCCGGAGCATCCATCTTCTCCTGCTGGGCGGGATCGTCGCCGTGCCGCTGCAGGCGCGCGCGCAGGACGCGACGACGGCGCAGGACGGCGCCCCCACGCCCCAGCAGCTCGACAGCATCGTCGTCACCGGCAGCTACAGCCGCAGCCTCGAGCAGGCGGTGGACATCAAGCGCTACAACATCGGGTTCTCCGACTCCATCGTCGCCACCGACGTCGCCGACTTCCCCGAGCAGAACCTGGCCGAGGCCCTGCAGCGCATGCCGGGCGTCACCATCGAGCGCAACAAGGGCCTGGGCACGCGCGTCAACGTGCGCGGCCTGCCGTCCGACTACACCCACGTCTCGATCAACGACCTCGCCACGGCCTCGGGCAGCGGCGGCCGCGACGTCGAGTTCGACATCTTCGCCTCCGAGATCATCCAGCAGGTGACGGTGCAGAAGTCGCCGACCGCGGCGGACGAGGAGGGCGGCATCGCCGGCTCGGTGCAGATCAGCACCGCGCGTCCCTTCGACTACAACGGGCGCAAGCTCGTGGCCTCCGCCGAGGCCGCGCACAATTCGATCTCCGAGGAGGTCGATCCGAAGTTCTCGTTCCTCGCCAGCGACACCTGGGGCAACTGGGGCGGCCTGGTGTCCTTCTCGCAGGCCAAGCGCACCAACCGCACCGACGCCACCTCCGGCATCAACTTCCGGCCGATGAGCCGCTTCCTGGCGCCGTCCACCGGCGCGCGCGGCGAGCAGGCGCTCGACGTGCTGGAGCGCGACGCCGGCATCGTCGTGGGCAGCCGCGCCAACAACGACGAGACCGACCGCATCATCTTCCAGGACAAGGTCGGCGACCGCATCTACCTCAACGAGCAGGACAAGTGGGGCGCCACCGCCTCGCTGCAGTTCAAGCCGAGCAACAGCTTCAGCCTGACCTTCGACGCCATGCTCGGCGGCTACGAGGCCGTCGAGGACGAGTACGACGCCGCGGCCTACTCGGCGTCCAGCCGCAGCACGCTGGAGACCATCCACGACTACGACGCGACCACGCTGTCGAGGTACGGCATGGTCGTGCTGCGCGACGTGTCCTACACCGCGACCCAGCACGAGTTCCTGAGCAAGGAACGCATCCACGACACCGACTACCGCCAGTACAGCCTGGCGCTGGACTGGACCGTCGGCGGCTGGGACGTCACCGGCCTGATGGGCTACTCGGGCGCGGAGAAGACCTCCGACTACGCCAACCTCAAGCACGTCGCCTACGCGCCGTCGCGCACGCGCTGGACCGGCCGCAGCGGCGAGACCATCCCCAGCGACAACCCGGCCACCATCGACATGTACAACTCCCCCGGGAGCTACCTGTTCGAGGCCTACGAGACTTCGCTGGAGCGGGTGAACGACGACAAGTACGCGGCGCAGCTCGATTTCCGCAGGCCGCTCGACCTGGCCTTCCTGCCGGCGCTGTCGAGCGTGCAGTTCGGCGGCCGCTACACCGACAGGTCGAAGGAGCGCGACTACGGCGAGCTCAACATCCAGGGTCCGCGCGCCGGCGACGCCTCGTGGGTCAACGTGCGCACGCTGGCCGACAGCGAGCTGCGCCCGGTGACCGACATCGTCCCGGGTGGCCGGTTCCGCGCGAAGGACCTCGAGTGGAGCCAGGTGTCGAACGACTACGCCCGGCGGACCTTCCGCTACCCGGGCTTCCAGACGCCGTTCGACCCCGGCCAGCACTACCGCGTGGACGAGGAAGTGACCGCGCTGTACGCCATGACCGACTTCCACTTCAACGTGGGCGCGGTGCCGGTGTCGCTCAACGCGGGCGCGCGCTACGTGGACACCTCGGTGCTGTCCTTCGGCTACCACCCGGTGCAGAACGACGACGGCTCCACCGGCTACACCGAGGACCCGGTCTCCATGAAGGGCGGCTACTCCGACGTGCTGCCCAGCTTCAACATGACCGCCGAGCTGACCCACAGCCTCATGCTGCGCGCGGCCGCCTCCGAGACCCTGATGCGCCCCGCGCTGACGGACATCGCCTACCGCCGCACCGCGAGCTGGAGCTCGTTCCGCTTCACCGACGGCAACCCGAACCTGGAACCGACCTACGCCAGGCAGTGGGAGCTGGGCCTGGAGCAGTACCTCGACAACGGCGGCCTGCTCGCCGCGTCCTACTTCCGCAAGAAGATCGAGGGCGCCGTCATCAACTCGCTGACGGGCGTGGTCGAGAACGTCGCGGTGTACAACGCCAACGGCACGCTCAACGGCATCTACGACTTCGACGTCTACCAGCCGGTCAACGCGGACGGTTCCTACGACGTCAGCGGCTACGAGCTGATCGCGCAGATGCCGCTCGGCACCCTGCACAGTGCGCTGGAGGGCTTCGGCGTCAACGCCAACTACACCAAGCTCAAGAGCTCGCTGCAGGGCGAGTCCAGCCTCGGCATCGCCACCCCGCTGCCGGGCCTGGCGGACAAGGCCTGGAACTTCACCCTGTACTACGAGAACGACCGCTTCGACGCCCGCGTGTCCTACAACTACAAGGACGCCTACGTCGAGTCGATCGGCTACAACATGTACCCGATCTGGCGCGACGCCTACGGCCAGACCGACCTGTCGATCGGCTACAGGATCACCGACAACGTCAAGGTGAGCCTGGAAGGCATCAACATCTTCGACCGCGAGACCACCGGCTACACGCTGGACCCGTCGTTCCCGACGATGTACGAGCTGTCGGGCCGTCGCATCAGCCTCGGGCTGCGCGCGGACTTCTGACGACCCCGCGCCCGGCCGGCATCCGCCGGCCGGCGCTTCGAACGCAGCGGCCGCCGCCCCGCGCACCGGGACGGCGGCCGTTCCCTTTTCGTCGGCCGCTTCGGCGACGGGTTCGTCCCGCGGCCTCCCGGACCCGAGGACATCCCATGCCCCACAGCCTCGCTCTCGCCGCCTGCTGCCTCGGCCTGGCCTCCGCCGTGCATGCCGGCGCGCCGCTGCGCATGAACGACATCGTCGCGGTCGGCACCCACAACAGCTACAAGCAGGCCATGCCGGCGGAGACGATGGCGCGCCTGCGCATGGCCGATCCCGCGGCGGCCGATGCGCTGGACTACGCCCACCGCCCCCTGGTCGAGCAGCTGGACCGCGGCGCGCGCCAGCTCGAACTCGACGTCAACTTCGACCCGCATGGCGGGCACTACGCGGCCGGCTCGGACGACCCTGCGTTCGGGCTCCCGGGATTCAAGGTCCTGCACATCCCGGGCATCGACGACGCCACGCACTGCGTGCGCCTGGTTGCGTGCCTGGAGACCATCCGGGACTGGTCCGACGCCAACCCGGGACACGTGCCGATCCTGCTGATGTTCAACGCCAAGGACGAGCGCAACGCGGCGCGCGGCGGCATCGACGCGCTGCCCTTCACGGAGGCGGCCTTCGACGCCCTCGACGCGGAGATCCGCAGCGTCCTGCCGCCGGAGAAGCTGATCGTTCCCGACGACGTGCAGGGGGATTTCCCGACGCTGCGCGAGGCGGTGCTGGCGGGCAACTGGCCGAGCCTGGAGGCCGCGCGCGGCCGCGTCCTGTTCGCCCTCGACGAGGGTCCCGCCAAGGTCGCCCTCTACCGCGGCGCGCGTCGCTCGCTCGAAGGCCGCGTGTTCTTCGTCAACACCGACGAGGACTCGCCGGCCGCCGCCTACCTCACCCTCAACGATCCCGTCGCCGACGGCGAGCGCATCGCGCGGGCCGTCCGTGCCGGCTTCCTCGTGCGTACCCGCGCCGATGCCGAGACGCGGGAGGCGAGGCAGGACGATACCCGCCGCCGCGACGCCGCGCTCGCCAGCGGCGCCCAGTACGTCTCCACCGACTACCTCTGGCCCGAGCCCCGGCTGTCGCCGCGCTACGAGGTCCGCCTTCCCGGCGGCGCGCCCGCGGCCTGCAATCCCGTGCGGCGGCCGGCCGGCTGCGATGCGGCCGGACTGGAGCCGCAGGCGCGGTGAGCCGCGCCCCTCCGGCGGACGGCGTCAGTCCGCCGGAGGCACCGCCGGCGCGTCGAGGCCCGGCACGTCCATGTCCCGCTGCATCAGCGCCTCCAGGGCCCAGGTGTCGAGGAAGGCGGTGACGTGGGTGATGCGCCCATCGGCGACGGTGAGGAACCACGCGTAGCTGTTGGTGTAGGTCCGTCCGTCGCGCGCGGTCGCGTGGCCGTCCCAGTGCACGACGACCCGCGTTCCGTCGGCGACGATGGCCACGACCTCCGGCACGATCGGCGTCGCCAGCCGCGCGTTGATGGGCGCGACCACGTCGCGCAGGAAGGGCTCGCGCCCGTGCCAGGTGCCCGACACCGGGCTGCTTCCGGCCACCGTCCACACCGCGTCCTCGGCCAGCAGCTCGAAGATGCCGCCGCGCCCGGCCTTCCATGCGGCGAAGGCCTCCGTCACGAGCGCCGCCGAGGTTTCGCTCTGCGATGCCTGCACCGGTGCGGCGAGCGCGGCCGCCACCGGCAGCAGCAGTGCGCGCTGCGCGCCTGCGATGCGCAGGAGGCGACGGCGCAGTGCGTCCGTGCGGGTGGAGGCGGCGATGTCGATGTCGTGCGTCGGTGGCATGTCGTGCGCCTCGGGTCGTGCCGGCGTGCGCGGCGGGACGACCACCATCGGCCGCCGCGACCTCGGTGCGATAGCGGAGTCCTGCCGTGGTCTTGCCCGATCGTGCCGGCGGCGTCCGCGCCTGCGCCGCGCGGTTTCCGTGCGTGGCGATGCCTCGCCGCGGCACGTCATCGCCGGGAGCTATCGAAGCGACAGGAACAAACGATTTCCGCGCGATGCGCGCGCTCCCTAGGCTCCCCGGGCCATCAGGCAACCCGAACCACAAGAAAAAGGGGCACCCATGTCGAAGACCACTCCAGGCGCCGCGCTGCGCGGCCGCCGCCGTCTGCTGCCGTCCGCGCTCGCAGCCATCCTGCTGTGCACCGGCGCGACCGCCGCCGAACTCACGCGCGACAACGGCGCGCTCGTCGGCGACAACCAGAACTCGCAGACCGCCGGCGAGACCGGTCCCGTCCTGCTGCAGGACATCCACCTCATCCAGAAGCTGCAGCGCTTCGACCGCGAGCGCATCCCCGAGCGCGTCGTGCATGCGCGCGGCACCGGCGCCTACGGCGTGTTCACCGCGTCCGAGGACCTGTCGGACCTGACCCAGGCGACCCTGTTCACCCCGGACAAGCAGACCCCGGTGTTCGTGCGCTTCTCCTCGGTGGTGCACGGCAACCACTCGCCCGAGACCCTGCGCGACCCGCGCGGCTTCGCGACCAAGTTCTACACCGAGCAGGGCAACTGGGACCTGGTCGGCAACAACTTCCCGACCTTCTTCATCCGCGACGCCATCAAGTTCCCCGACATGGTCCACGCCTTCAAGCCGGACCCGGACAAGAACTACGGCACCAACCGCACGCTGTTCGACTTCTTCCAGCACGTGCCCGAGGCCACCCGCACGCTGACCCTGCTGTTCTCCAACGAGGGCACGCCCGCCACCTACCGCGAGATGGACGGCAGCTCGGTGCACGCCTACAAGCTGGTGAACGCCGACGGCGAGTACCGCTACGTCAAGTTCACCTGGAAGAGCCTGCAGGGCCTGCGCAACCACGACCCGAGGGAGGCCGAGCGCGTCCAGGGCCGCGACTTCAACCACATGACCCGCGACCTCATCGAGGCGATCGAGGCCGGCAACTACCCGCGCTGGGACCTATACCTGCAGGTGCTCGAGCCCGAGCAGCTGGTCGCGTTCGACTTCGACCCGCTCGACGCCACCAAGATCTGGCCCGAGGACCTGGTGCCCATGCGCAAGATCGGCACCATGGAGCTCAACCGCAACCCGGCGAACGTCTTCCAGGAGACCGAGCAGGTCGCGCTGGCGCCGGCCAACCTCATCCCCGGCATCGAGCCGTCGGAGGACCGCCTGCTGCAGGGCCGGCTCTTCAGCTACGCCGACACCCAGATGTACCGCCTGGGCGCCAACCACCAGCAGCTGCCGGTGAACCGCCCGCGCGTGGCCGTCAACAACAACAACCAGGACGGCTTCATGAACTTCGGCAGCCGCACCGGCGAGGTGAACTACGAGCCGAGCACGCTGCAGCCGCGTCCGGAAGCCGTCGCCGCGCGCTACAGCAACCTGCCGCTCGGCGGCATGACCCAGCAGCGCCGCATCGCCCGCGAGCAGAACTTCAGGCAGGCGGGCGAGCTGTTCCGCAGCTGGGACCGCAAGACCCAGCAGGATCTCATCCAGACCCTGGGCTCGGCGCTCGCCGAGGCGGAGGACGGTGCCAAGCACACCATGCTGTCGTACTTCTACAAGGCGGACGCCCGCTACGGCGAAGGCCTGACGCGCGTGGCGCAGGGCGACATCGCCCGGGTGCGCGCGCTGGCCGCGGAACTGGTCGACTGACCGCAGGCCTCCCGGGCGGCACGCGCCGCCCGGGAGGATTCCGTCCCACATCCGACAAGGAGTCGCGCATGACATTCCGTGCGATCGGCCTCGGCCTGCTGCTCGGCCTCGGCATGGCCGTGGCGCAGGCGGACGAGGCAGCCCCCGCCGCGCCTGCCGAGATCAGGGAGCAGCTCGACGGCTACCTGTTCGCCGCCGCCCGTGCGGGCGACATCGAGGTGCTCGAGACCTTCGTCGAGGCCGGCTACGACCTCGACCGCGCCGACGCCAAGGGCTACACCGCCCTCATCCTCGCTGCCTACCACGGGCACCGGGACGCCGTGCGGCTGCTGCTCGACGCCGGCGCCGACCCCTGCCACGCGGACCAGCGCGGCAACACGGCGCTGCTCGGCGCCATCTTCAAGGGCGAGGTCCGCATCGCGCGTGCGCTGATGGCCGCCGACTGCGCGCCCGACCACCGCAACAAGGCCGGCCAGACGCCGGCGATGTACGCCGCGCTGTTCCAGCGCACCGAGATCCTCCACGACCTGCGCGCCCGGGGCGCGGACCTCGACGCGGTCGACGACGCCGGCAACAGCGTCGAGAGCATCGCGCGCTGGGCTGCGGGCGAACCGTAGGAGCCCGGGCGGCGGCCCGCATCGGCCGCAACGCCGTCGGCACGGCCCGTCGCCTCGGCGACGCTCATTCGCAGGCGTCGGTGGGCAGGCCGTCGATGAAGGCGGCGAGCGCCGGCAGATGGGCGCGGAAGTCGCGTTCGGTGCGCCGGGGCGCGTAGGTCGTGCGGAAGTGCGTCACCACCGGCCGGTACAGGGCGCCGCCCATGGCCTCGTTCTGGGCAAGGTGCTCCTCCGCGAGCGCGTCCCCGAAGTGCACGCCCTTCAGGTGGATCGCCACCGCGTCCGAGAGCACCTCATGGACGAAGAAGTAGGTGTCCAGCCGCGGTTCGTCGAACACCACGAACTGCCGCGAGAGCGCGTCGGCGTACTCGATGTCCATGAGCAGCTCGCGCTGGCCGTCGGCGAACTGCTCCAGCGCGATGTGCGTGGCCTCGTGCCAGACCGCGTTGCTCAGGGCCACGTCGGTGTAGTCGAAGCGCGCCGCGGTCGTGGGACCCTCGGACAGGAAGCGCGGGTCGAAGGGCACCAGGATGGGGCCGTAGCCCGCGTGCCGTGGCGCGACCTCGTCGATGACGATGTTCGCCTTCAGGACCACCCCGAGCGGCGAGATCGAGAAGTACAGGGTCTTGTCGAGGCCGGTGCCGTAGAAGTCGGCCAGCGGCGTCAGCGGATCGACCGCGCGCAGCCGCGCCTCGAACTCGGCCACCCAGCGCGCGTAGTCGGCCTCGTGCGCCGCGAAGAAGCCGGCGAAGTCCGCGTCCTGCGCGAAGGCCACCGCCAGGCGGAGGTACTCGCGCAGGGTGTCGTCGTCCTTGATGCGTCCAAGATGGCTGAAGCCCTCCGGTTCCACCAGGCGCGGCCCGGGCCATTCCAGCGCCCAGCCCAGGTCGGCGAAGTCGTTGTAGGGCAGCGCACGCGCATGCACGACCGCCGGGTGCTCGCGCATGTGTCCGAACCAGGCGTCCACAGCGCGCCGGTAGTCGTAGTCGCGCACCGGCGGTGCGTAGACGCGCGCGAGGTAGTTGATCACGTGCAGCAGCTCGGTGCCGGGGTGCACCGCGACCACGTGGCCGATCCGGGGTTCCGGCACGTCCGCGGGCTCGTCCGGTGGCGCCGTGGGCGCGCACCCGGCGACGAGCAGAAGGGCGACCACGGATGCGCGGCGCAACGACATGACATTCCCCCTCGCGACGGTAGGTGCGCCGCAGCCTAGCAGCCGCGGGTCCGTGCGGAGGATCGCGCCCCGCCCGGTGCCGTCCACGAGGCGGACAACAGTGACGAGAGCATCGGCGCGCTGGGCGGCAGCCTCAGGGCCGTGGATTCCGGCCCATCCGCGCGAGCCAGGCCTGGCCCTCGGCGACCGTGCGCGCATCCACCTGCGTCGGTCCCCGCAGGCGCGGTGGCGGTCGCGGCGGCGACGGCGGCGGATCGGGCTCGACCTCGGACCGACGGCGCTTCCGCGGTGCCCTCGCCAGCGGGTCCGGCGGCGGCTGCACCGTGTAGACGGTCTTGTTGTCCCTCTGCCCGACGCTCACCCACGCGTCCGCATGGATGCGGTTCGCGTCCGTCACCGCGAGCCTGCCCGCCCGCCACCACGCTTCGATCCATTGCGCGTAGGAGCCGGTCGTCCCCTGGCGCGCGAGGTCGAAGGAGAAGCCGGGCTCGTGCGCCCGGCGTTCCGCCTGCATCGCGGTGACGAAGGTCGCGGCCTCCGCGTACGCGACGGCGTGGTGCCGGATGAGGAACACCAGCAGGGCGCAGGCGGTCCTGCTCTTGCCGTTGACGCAGTGCAGGGTGACGGTGTTCGACGTCGCCAGGAGCGAGTGCAGGCGGTCGGCCGCGGCGATGAACCGCGGCACGGTGTTCCGCTCCGTGTCCAGGGCCGTGCCGTGCTCCATCCGCGACAGGTCGATCCGCGCCCAGTCCCCGGTGGAGCGGATCGCATGGTCCCTTTTCCCGAAGACGATCCTCTTCCCGGTTCCGTCCTGCGTCAGGACACCGCCGCCGTGGCAGCCCTCCGACGTCCACCCGCCGCAACTCGCCATGTCGCCGCTCCCGTGCCGAGCCCGTGCGGCCTCCCGCACGACGCGTCGCCGGATGCTGCGCGCGGCCCCGGCACGCGACCCGGCGATCCGTCTCAGCGCCTTGCCTGGACGCGGGAGGCGCCTGCCGACGCTCCCGCAGGCGAAGAACACCGTCCTCCCCGCCCTGCGCAACCGGCGCCTTCCCCGCCTGCGGTGAAGCGGGCATGCGGCGCGCGGGGAGAGGCGCCTCGCCGGGCGGCGCATCCGCCGCTATGCTCCGCGCTCTTTTTGCGCCGGGACCGCCGATGCGACCGCCGTACACTCAAGGGGAAGGGGCCCGTCCCGCGACCGCCGCAGATCTGCACGCCGAAGCCCGGACCCGGGCGTCGGCCGCGGACGGCGCCGCGGCACCGGCTCGCGCGCGGCTGCGGCGTCTGGGCGCGTGCGTGCTCCTGCTGTGCGCCGCCGCGGGCGCGGCCGTGGCGCAGGTGCAGCCGCTCGCCCACTACAGGGGCCTCGCCGGAGACGAGCGCGTCGAACTGATCCTCGTGCACGACTCGGCCTGGGACTTCGTGTCCGGCGCCCTGTTCGGCCCCGACCGCGTACTCGTGCCGCTGGAGCCGACGCCCCATGCGACGGACGCACCGCTGGTCATCACCACGCAGGCCGCGGGTGCGGACCTGCCGGAGGTGGCGCTGGTGCTGCGCCCCTTCGCGGTCTTCGATGCCCATCTCGGTGGGAGCCGCGTGGACCTGCGGACGCGCGACGCGCTGCCGCTGCGCCTCGAGCGGGTGGCCCGGTTCGAGGCCGGCACCAGCGCGCCGGCGTTCGACGCGGAACTCCTGCAGCAGGGCGGCGGCCGCGACCGCTACTTCGTCGTGCATGCGAGCAAGGGCGCGCGCCAGCAGACCGGTCGCGTGGACCGCGTCGACGTGTACGACCGCGCGACCGGCGAGGTGCTGCAGGCGCTCGACGGCCTCGGCCTGTGGTTCCGCGGCATGGAGACGCTCGACGTGTTCGACATGAACGGGGACGGCATCGTGGACTTCCGCGCGACCGGCCTCGAGGACGGCAACGCGCAGGCCGTGCAGTACTTCCTCTCGCAGGACGGCGGCTATCGCCGCAACGGCATGCTGGAGAAGCTCGCCGCGCGCGGCCCGCTGCAGTTCCGCGACGGCAACGTCCAGCTCCGGCTCACGGACACGATCGACTGGGACGACCGGACCTGCGAGTGGGAGCACTATCGGTTCCCGGCGCCCGACCGGATCGAGTACACGACGGTACGGCGGGAGCCCTGCTCGTGAGCGGCCGCATGGGATGGCTGCGCGCCGCGCTGGTGCTCGCGCTCGGCGTGGGCGCGGCGGCGCCCGCGACGGCGACGACGGCGCAGTTCCGGGGCACGCTGGGCCGCGCACCGGTGACGGTGCAGCTGCAGTACGAGAACCGCGTCGTGCGCGGGCTCTATTTCTACGACCGCTACCGCACGCCCATCGCCCTCAAGGCGACCGTGAGCCGCGGCCACACGCTGGAGATCGACGAGACCGACGTCGCCGGCCTGCCGAGCGCCCGGCTGCGCTTCCAGGACTGGGGACTCCACCCGTCGAGGCCGCCCCTCACCGGGACGTGGACCGACTACCGCACGCGCCGGCAACTGCCCCTGCACCTGGAGCTGGTCCGGCATGCGGACTACAGTGGCGTCAGCCCGCCCGGCGCGTTCGCGACGCTCCAGCTGGCCTCGACCGACGCGTTCTACTTCCAGGTCCCCGGCGGCGAGGGTGCGGTGGTGACCGCCATCGAGGTCATGGACAAGGCCACGGGCACCCTCAGCCAGAGGCTCGACCTGCCCACCCCGCACTGCAACCGCGGCATGCACACCGTCGAGGTCGCGCTGGAGCAGGGCGAGACCGTGCTGCGCCTGCCGCCCGGCCCCCGCTGCCCCGGCACGGTCTTCCGCTGGAACCCGCGCGCGGGCGGCTTCGAGCGCGTGTCGCCCTGAGCGGGCTGCGGCCGATAGGCGCGCCGGCGGCTTCGCTCGCTGCCGGACGGGCGCCCGCCCTTGCGCGCCGCGCAACGGACTTTTTCCAGGTGCGGCCTTTATCGGCGGAGGCCGGCCGCGGATAGTGCGCGACCCTTTGCATTCGGTGCCGCCGCGCGGTGCCAGGAGTCGTGCTTGAACATCCTCTTGATCGATGGCGGCAAGTCCTACGCCCACTCCGGCGGCCGCTACAACGCCACGCTGCACGGGATGGCGGTGGAGACGCTGCGGGACCTCGGCCATGCGACGCGCCAGACGCGGGTGGACGACGGCTACGCTCCCGAGGAGGAGGTGGCGAAGTACCTGTGGGCGGACGCGATCGTCTACCAGATGCCCGGGTGGTGGATGGGCGCGCCGTGGACGGTCAAGAAGTACATCGACGAGGTGTTCACCACCGGGCACGGCGCGCTCTACGCCAACGACGGCCGCTCGCGCCACGACCCCAGCCGCCACTACGGCAGCGGCGGCCTGCTGCAGGGGCGCCGCTACATGCTGTCGCTGACCTGGAACGCCCCGCGGGAGGCCTTCGACGCGCCCGGCAACTTCTTCGAGGGGCGCGGCGTGGACGCCGTCTACTTCCCCTTCCACAAGTCGCAGGAGTTCGTCGGGCTCGCGGCCCTGCCCACCTTCCTCGCCAACGACGTGATCAAGGCGCCCTCCATCGAGCGGCATCTCGAGGAGTACCGGCAGCACCTGCAGACGGTGTTCGGCCGCGCCTGAGGCGCGGCCGGCAGCCACCAGGCTAGGACTGCGGGATCCGTGCCACGACCTTGATCTCGAAGTCGAAGCCGGCCAGCCAGTTGACGCCCACCGCCGTCCAGTTGGGATAGGGCGGCTCCCCGAAGGCCTTCATGCGCACCGCGGAGACCGTGTCGAACTGGCGCTCGGGGTCGGTGTGGAAGGTGGTCACGTCCACCACGTCGTCGAAGGTGCAGCCGGCCGCCGCCAGGACCGCCGCGAGGTTGTCGAAGGCCAGCTGCACCTGCCTGTCGAACTCCGGCTCCGGCGAGCCGTCCTCGCGGCTGCCGACCTGGCCGGAGACGAACAGCAGGTCGCCGGAGCGGATCGCGGCGGAGTACCTGTTGATCTCGTAGAGCGCCTGCCGCTGGGCAGGGAAGATGGCGTCGCGTCGGGTCATGCTGTGGCTCCTGTGGGAACGAAGAGGCGCAACGCCGCGCCTCCGCATGGGAGGCCTGCGCGGCGTCGCCTGTGGCACGTAGGATGAGGGCCTGACGCCAGGCCTTTAATCCCACCGCGAGGCAAATCACCCGTGCACCGGATGCAGGAACGGAGCGGCGCGCGCTTCGAGCAGATCGAGGCCTTCGCGGCGGTCGTGCAGCACGGCGGCTTCGCCGCGGCCGGGCGCGCGCTGGGGCGCGATCCCTCGGTCGTGTCGCGCCGCATCGACGCGCTCGAAGCGCGCCTCGGCGTCCGCCTGCTGTCGCGCACGACGCGGCGCATCGCGCTCACCGAGGCGGGCGCGGCCTACCTCCGGCGCGTGCAGGCCATCCTCGGCGAGCTGGCCGCGGCCGAGGTCGAGGCCGCCGAAGGCGCGGCCGAACCCCGCGGCCTGCTGCGGCTCGCCCTGCCGGCCGCCTTCTCGCAGCGCTGGATCGCGCCATGGCTGCCGGCCTTCGTCGCCGCGCATCCGGCGCTGCGGCTCGAACTGGTGCACGCCGACCACTTCGTCGACCTGGTCGCCGAGGGCTTCGATGCGGCGGTGCGCATCGGCGAGCTGGCGGACAGCAGCCTGGTCGCGCGGCGGCTCGCGCCCTTCGACACCGTGCTCTGTGCGGCCCCCGACTATCTCGCGCGCCGCGACGCGCCGGCACGGCCGGAGGACCTCGCCCGGCACGCCTGCCTCACCTTTCCGAAGGCGCGCTTCTGGCCCGACTGGCGACTGACCGACGGCGCCGAACGCGCGATCCAGCGCATCGGCGGTCCCATCGTCTCGGACGAAGGCGAGGGCCTGCTGGTCGCCTGCCGCGCCGGCGCGGGCATCATGCCGGCACCGGAGTGGCTGATCGGCCCGGACCTCGCCGCCGGCCGCCTCGTGCGCGTACTGCCGGAGTGGCGTTTCGACCACGACGGCGCCGTCCACGTCGTGCTGCCGCCGGGCCGGCTGGTACCGGCCAAGACACGGGCCTTCGTGGACCGGCTGGTGCGCGCGTTCGATCCGGTGGCGCCGTGGCTGCGGGCGCCGGGCGGGTAGGCCGGTATCGCTCCCGGCAGCGGGGGACATGTGCGCGATCAGTGGTCGCGCGAGGAAGGGGGGCGAGTGTCGGGTGTCGGGATGCGGCCACGGGCGCGTCGTGCAGCGACGCCAACCATGGGAGAGACCTCGCCCGCGAGGCGTTGCCCGCTCAGTTCCGGTCGGGCAGCGCCGGCTGCTCTGCGACCAGTTCGTGGCGCCAGGTCAGCAGGGTCTGCATCGAGCCGGCGTTCCACGGCTTCGACATGTCGGCATGGAGAAGGAATCGGTCGATCGCGTCCACCGTGTCGGGATGCCGTGTCGGGTAGAGCGCCCAGGCCCGGAGACGCCATGCCTCGCCGCTTTCGGGGTAGGTCCGGACGAGTTCGGCGGTGCACTGTTCCATTTCGAGCGAGACATGGCGGGTTTCGATGAAGGTCTGGCAGTAGAGCTCGTGCGAAGTCTGCTTGTGCTGCCCGTGCTCCATGGCGAAACGGAAGTGCGGCCGGGCCGCCGCATAGCCGTCCGTCCTCTGCAGGATGCGGCCCAGGGTGTAGTGATGGTTGGCCCCGTCGGGCTCCAGTTGGAGCGCGCGCAGCAGGTCGGCCCTGGCCCACGCAGCGTCGTCCAGGTCCTCGAAAAGAAGCCTTCCCCTTGCGCTGAAGTAGTCGGCATCGGTCGGCCAGAAGCGCGTGCTCTGGGACAGATAGACCAGGGCGCGCCACGGGTCGTCCTTCTCGCGATAGCCGAGGCCCGCGGACCGGAGCAGGCCACCGCTCGGCGCCATCGCAGCTGCCGAGGCAAGCGCGTCGGCGGCAGCCGCGCGGTCACTCGCCATCGAGGGCTCGTCGCCCGCGGCCTCCCCGAGCAGCGCGCCGAGGATCGGGTTGCGCTCCACGCGCGCCGCGGCGTACGCGACCGCGTGGCGCAGGGCGGCATCCGAGCCACCCCAACGGGGTTGCGCGCCTCGAATCAACTGGTACGCGACGTGGTACGAGTCCGGATCCACCGACAGGCAGTGCTCGGTCGCGGCTGCCTCGAGCTCGTCCGACACCTGTGCACCGATCTCCATGAGCTTCACGCACGCCACGCTGAGGCGTGGCTCGATCGTGAGGACTCGGCCGTACAGCGGGACTGCATGTTCGAACTGCCGGTGCATGCGCTCGAAGCGTTCGTGCGAGACCCTGCTCGCAAGGGCGCCGCCCCGTGCACGCCAGCCAATGGCGGCGTGGTGGGTCGCGAGCGCCATCGTCGCGAATGCGCTGCCGGGTGAGGCGTCGTGCCAGCTGCGCGCGACTTCGCCTGCCTTCGGCGTGTGGTCGAACACGCGGAAGGCCACGAAGATCTGTTCGCGCTGCTCCTGGTCGGTGTAGTGCGCCTGCAGCAGCGCAGCGAAATCGCGCTCGAGCTGCGCAGCGCCATCGGCCTGTCCGAGGACTTCGCCGATCCGCTCCAGCGTGTACATCGGCTCTCGGAGCAGGGTACAGCGGGCGAGCGCAGCCCCCGGACGCCAGCGATTGTGTGGCAGGTCGGGATAGGCCCGGCAGCGCGCCTCCTGATTCGTGATGCCGTCGGCAGCGCGGACCGCCTCCAGGTGGTCGCGCCACACGTCTGGTGGCTCGGCGGTCGGTCGGGCCGAGACGAAGGGCATGGCCATCGCCAGGCCAAGACCGCCGAGCAGCGTCGCGCGCAGCATCCTTTGCATCGATATCCCCTGAGAGCCCCTTCGGCCCATCCCCCGCGCGAAGCCTAGCCCGGGCGCCGTCCTTCATCCAGAGCGCGCGGGCCATCCATGGCGGCGACGGGCTAGCCGGGCATCGCCGCGGACGGGTCCTTGCGGAAGACGAGCTGGAGCAGGCGCGGCACATTCTCCCCGTCGGCGCCCGCGGCGGGTACGTCGCGGGGTTCGGCCATCGACACGAGGCGGAACCCCGCGGCCAGGGCCGCCGTGACGTAGTCCGCGGTGGTGTGCAGCCAGGCCTTCACCCGCACCTCGCCCTCGGCCGCGGCGAAGCGCGCGACCGCGCCGCGCAGCTGCCGGTAGGGATGCAGCTCGCACACGTAGAGGATCCCGTCCGGACGCAGCGCCCGCGCCGCGTGGCGGAACACCGGGCCGACGTCCGCGACGTGCTCCAGGACGAGGTTGCCGACCACGAGGTCCGCCGCCGCGTCGGGCACCGGCCAGGGCCGCACGATGTCGTGCTCGACGAAGGCGACGTGCGCGCCGCGCACCTTCGCCCGGGCGCGCGCCAGCATCGCCGGGGACAGGTCGAGCGCCGTGAGCCGCCGCGCCAGGGAAGCGAGGTAGGCGCTGTTCTTGCCGGTGCCCGCACCGAACTCGACCACCGCCGCGCCCTCGACGGGCAGCCCTGCCGCCCGCAGCACCGCCGCGTCGAGGTCGCGCGTCCGGTTGCTGTCGAAGTCGTAGTCCGGCGCCCAGCGCTCGTAGGCGTCCAGGACGGGGAGGGGGCTGCCCATGCTCCGGCTCTCCGGATCAGTGCGTCGTCACCACGATGGGCGCGCCGCGGGTGACGATCAGGGTGTGCTCGAACTGCGCAGACCGGTTGCCCCTGGCGCCGACCAGGCTCCAGCCGTCGCCGGCCTCCTCCACCGTCCTGCTGCGCGTGGACAGGAAGGGCTCGATGGTGATGACCATGCCCTCGTGCAGCGTCCGCGTGTCCGAGCGGTCGTGGTAGCCGGGAATGTGATCCGGCGCTTCGTGCAGCGCGGCCGACGCCGTGGCTGCCCAGGTTCTCGATCACGCGGAATCCGAACTGCCGGGCGGTGGTCTCGATGGCGGCGCCGATGCGGTTGAGCGGCTGCCCCGCACGCGTCGCCTTCAGTGCGTTCGCCAGCGCCGTGCGGGCCGCGTGGCACAGGCGCAGTTCGCGCGGCGCGGCCGGCGGCAGTACGCGGGTCCCGCCGGTATCGGCGAAGTAGCCGTCCAGCTCCGCGGAGACATCGACGTTCAGCACGTCGCCCCCGCGCAGCACGCGCGGGCCGGGGATTCCGTGCGCCGCCTCCTCGTTGACGCTGATGCAGGTCGCGCCGGGGAAACCATAGGCCAGCCGCGGCGCCGGGCGCGCGCCCGCCTCCGCCAGCAGGCGCTCGCCGACGGCGTCCAGTTCGGCCGTGGTCATGCCGGGCTCGGCGGCGTCCAGCATCGCGTCGCGGACGCGCGCCACGATCCGGCCGATGCGATGGAGGGCGTCGATGTCGTGCTGCGATTCGATGGTCATGCGTTCGTCCTCGCCGGGGTCGGCGTCGAAGGGGAGGCGGCGCGGGTGGCGGATGGTACGGGCGCCACGGTCACTCCGCGCCTGCGGTGCCGGCCTGCCCGCCTCCGGTCCGCTTCGACGGCGTGCGTGCCCGGGCCGGCGCGGCCGAGGCCCGGTCCGCGGCGGGAGCGTCCGCCGCCCTCGGCGCACCGAGCGCCTTGCTGTAGATCCCGGAGCGGTCGAAGCAGCAGACCCGCCGCTTGCCCGAGGCGAGCATGTCGCAGGCATTGCCCACGCGCCGCTCGCGCGTCTCGGCCTTCTTCGCCGAGACGATCCACTGGATCCAGTCCCGTCGCGCCACCGGCGTGAGGCTCGACCACTGCGCGCGTGCGGCCGGCGCCGCCGACAGCGCCCGGCGGAGATCGGTGGGCACGCGCGGCTCGGGCTCCTCGGCCGTCGGCGCGATCGCGAGCGCGACGGCGTCGCCCGGCGCGGCGCCGGCCGCCTCGCGCAGGGCGCGCGGTACCTTCAGCCAGTGGCTTCCCTGCCCGTCGGGTTCGAGCGTGGCGCGGAACGGCTGGCCGCCGAACGTTCCCTCGACCGTGGCCATGCCGCGCGTCGGCAGCCACGCGCTCGCGTCCGCCGGGAGGACGAGGAAGGACCAGGACGCACCCTTCGGCGTCGCCGGGCGCTGCAGGGTGGCGCTGAAGCGGATCGGTCCGGGAGTCGTGCGCATGGGAGTGACGAGCGGCTCGGGGTCTCAATCATCCGGCAAACCGGGTCGCCGCGTCCTCTGCGGGAACGGCTTACCGGTCGGGCGGGCCGGGGCGCTTCGACCCGGCGCTCGAATCCCGCTCGCCACCGTCCTGGAGCGTCGCCAGCAGGGACCGGTGAAGCTCCGAGAGCTTGAAGGGCTTGGCGAGAACAGCGTGGCTCCGCAGGTCGGCCGGCAGGCCGGAGACGCCGTAGCCGGTGCTGAAGAGGAAGGGGATGCCGCGCGCGACGAGCAGCCTGGCGAAGTCGAACGACACCTCGCCCGCGACGTTGACGTCCAGCACGACGGCGTCGGGCGGCTGCGCCTGGACGGCCTCGTACGCGCGGGCGAGGCGCGCGACCGAGGCCACCATCTCGCAGCCGAGCTCCTCCAGCATGCCCTCGATCAGGAGGGCGACGCCGCCCTCGTCCTCGACCAGGAGGACACGGAGCCCCGCGAGGTCATCCATGGGCGGTCAGGGCCTCGACCGGCATCGCCATCCGGCAGCGCACGCCGGTTGCCTCGAAGCGAAGATCGAGGGATCCGCCGAGATCGCGTTCGACGCAGCGCTGGATGAGACGGGTTCCGAAGCCGCGATGCGTCGGGGCGCTGACGGCGGGGCCGCCCTGTTCCAGCCATTCGACCGCGAGCATGTCGTCGCTGCCGACCTCCCAGCGCACCGACAGGGTTCCCGCGGCGACGCTGAGCGAGCCGTACTTCGCGGCGTTGGTCACCAGTTCGTTCAGCACCATGGTCAGCGAGAGTGCGGAGCGCGCATCCAGGTCGAGCGTCGCGCCCGCGATCCGCACCCGGTCCCCGCTGCCGGCGTAGGGCGCCACGATGTCCTGGACCAGGCCCTCGAGCGGCGCGCTCATCCAGCTGCGCTTGGTGAGCAGGTCGTGGGCGCGCGCGAGCGAGATGATGCGGGCCTCGAACCGGGTCGAGAAGTCCGGCAGGTCCTTCGCGTGTCTCGCCGTCTGGGCGGCGAGGGACTGCACCGTCGCGAGGCTGTTCTTCACCCGGTGGTTGAGTTCGTCGATGAGGACCTTCTGGCGCGCCTCGGCCTCCTTGCGGTCGCTGATGTCCACGAGCATGTTGATGGCGCCCACCAGCCGTCCTTCGGCGTCGTGGAGCGGCATCGGATAGGGCGCGAAGGGCACGCGGCTTCCGTTCGGCCGTTCGGCGATCGCCTCGGCGCCGAGAACGGGCCGGCCCTCCCGCAGGGTCGTCGCCATCGGGCAGGCGTCGTGCGGCATCGGCGTGCCGTCGGGCCAGTAGAGCTTCCAGGTGACGCACCAGCGGTCGCTGCCGAGCACGGGCTCCCGGCCGGACAGGTGCACGGCGGCCCGGTTGTAGAAGGTGATGCGGCCTTCGGCGTCCGTGGTGTAGATCGCGGCGGGCAGCGCGTCGAGCAGCTCGCGCAGCCGCCGCTCGTTCGCCTGGATCGCGTCCGCCATCCGCCTGCGCTCGGTCACGTCCTGGATGACGCGCACGCCGTAGCGGAAGCGGCCGTGCTCGTCCCGGACCGACGAGCTCGACACATGGAGGTGGACGATCGAGCCGTCGGGCCGGATCGCGCGCTTCTCGACCCTGTAGCTCGCGAGTTCCCCGCGCACCTGGCGTGCGTACTGCTCGGCCTCGATGTGGCGGTCGTCGGGGTGGGTGATCTCGATCAGGTCCGTCCCGAGGACCTGCTCGCGCGGTCGTCCGAGGATCGCGCACAGCGCGTCGTTGACCCGCACGTAGCGGCCGCGCTCGTCGACCTCCGCGAGTCCGACGATCGCCGCCTCGTAGGTGGCGGCCAGCCGCTCCTCGCTGTCGCGCCGCGCCTCCTTCGCCGCCTGCAGGTCGCTGACGTCCGTCGTGAAGCAGCGCGTGCCCACGAACTTCCCGTCCTCGAAGCGGCTGTTGGACGTGATCAGCACGTGCCGGATCGAGCCGTCCCTGGCGCGCAGCCGGGCCGGGTAGCGATCCAGCCTGTCGCCGCGGGAGAGGCGCTGGAGAATGTCGTCGATCACGGGCGCATCGACGTGGAACTCGGAAATGGCGCGGCCGACGTACTCCTCCGCGGCGTAGCCGAGAAGTTCGAGCTCAGCCCGGTTCGCGCGCCGGATGACGCCGTCCCCCTCCACGATGTGCAGGCCGATCGCGCTGTTCTCGAAGAAGTCCTCGAGATCCTCGGTCCTGCGGCGGAGCGCCTCCTCCATGGCCTTCTGGGCGCTGATGTCCTGGAAGACGTTGATCGCGCCCTGGATCGTGCCGTCGCGGTCCCGGAGGGGCCGGATGTTGACGAGGGCGGTCAGGGTCGTGCCGTCGGGCCGCTCGATCACGACTTCGGCGTTGCGGGTCGTCCGGCCGCTGCGCACCGCCTCCGCCATGGGGCAGTCCTCGTGCGGGAGCGGGGCGCCGTCGACCTGGTGGAGCCGATGCGAGCCGCAGTAGCGCTCCCTTGCCTGGTCCAGCCGCGGCTCGCGCCCCCAGAGCGCGGCGGCCTCGGCATTGTATCTGACGAGCCAGCCTTCGCTGTCGCAGAGATAGACGGCGCCGGGAATGGCATCGAGCACGCCGGGCGCCGCCGCCACGAGCGCGTTGTACTCGCTCATGGGGCGTTCTGCGGCGGCGACAACGGGTTCCACCATGGACATCGGTCAGCCTTCATCTGCGCGGAGGCCATCGTACGGACGGCCGCCTGAAGCATTGCAGGATGCGCGTGACAAGCGCCTTCGCGCGGAGCCCTTCGCGCGCGGCCGGGGCCGCGGCGGTCGCCCGAACGCGCGCGCGGTCCGGTCCCGTCGGGTCGCCGCCGCCCGCCGGCCTGCGGTGGCGCGCGCGCCACCGTCCGGATGAATGCGCCGGCGGCATGCGACGGCGCGCCGGCGATGGCCCAGAATGGCCCGAAACACCCTGGGAGGGACGCGATGAGAAGAATGATGATGCCACTGGCCGCAGCGGCGCTGGCGCTCGTGCATGCGGCGGCGCCGGCCCTGGCGGCGACCGCGGAGCCGGACGTGCATGTGGTGGTCGACCGGCAGTACACCGACGTGCTGGGGACGCTGCCGCAGACCGTCAGCCTGCTCGGCCTGCCGGGCGCCGACGAGGCGGCCTCGCGGCTCGACGACGTCTCGCCGTCGCGGCGCGAGGTCCTGCGCCGCGTGCTGCACGACAACCACCGCGAGCTGCTCGCGCTCGACCGCGACCGCATCGTCGGCCAGCAGCGCTGGACCTACGACAGCGCGGTGTGGATGTACGCGCGCCAGGCCGAGCTGATGCAGCCCGACTGGGCGGTCGCGTGGCTGCCGCTGGCGGGCGTCTACGCGGTGGACCACCTGTTCGGCATCCCGAGCACGCTGCCGCAGTTCCTCGCCGAGCAGCACGCCATCCGCGACGTCGGCACGGCCGACGCCTACGTGCGGCGCCTGCGCGCGGTGCCCGTGCAGCTCGATCAGGTCGGCGAGAACGTCGACCTGCAGAAGCGTCACGGCGTCGTCCCGCCGCGGGTGGCGCTGGAGGGGCTGGCGGCGCAGATCCGCTCGCTCATCGCGGCGGAACCCGCCGACAGCCTGTTCGTGACCTCGATGGCGCGCCGGCTGGATGCCGTCGCGGACATCGACGCCGGGACGCGCGCGCGGTTGCTGGCGGACGCGGAGCAGGCCGTGCGCGACGCGGTGCATCCCGGCTATGCGCGCCTCCTGGACAGGGTCGAGTCCCTGATCGAGGACGCCGCCAACCAGGGCGTATGGGCGCTGCCGGGCGGCGACGCCTGGTACGACGCCGCCCTGCGCTGGAACACCAGCACGGACCTGGACGCGGAGGCGATCCACGCCCTCGGCCTGCAGGAGGTCGCCCGGATCGAGGCGGCGATGGACGGGATCCTGCGTGGCATCGGGCTGGAGGCGGGGACGGTCGCGGAGCGCGTCCAGCGCCTGCAGCGCGATCCGGCGCACGGCTACCCGGACACGCCGGAGGGACGCGAGGCGGTCATCCGCGACATCCGCGCCGCACTGGCCCGTCTCGACCCGCATCTCGACGCCTACTTCGGCATCCGCCCGACGCAGCCGCTGGACGTCCAGCCGGTCCCGGCCTATGCCGAGGCCACGGCCCCCGGCGGCTACTACTATCCGCCTGCGCTGGACGGCTCGCGGCCGGGCGTGTTCTACATCAACCTCGGCAGCATCGAGGACCACGCGCGCTGGGCGCTGCCGACGCTGGCCTACCACGAGGGCGCGCCGGGGCACCACTTCCAGATCGCGATCGGGCAGTCGCTCGAGGCGCTGCCGCTGATCCGGCGCACGCTCAATCCCAGCGCCTTCACCGAGGGCTGGGCGCTCTACGCGGAGCAGCTCGTGGCGGAGATGGGCCTCTATGCGGACGACCCGCTGGGCGACCTCGGTCGGCTGCAGGCGGAGATGTTCCGCTCGGTGCGCCTGGTCGTGGACACCGGCCTGCACCGCAAGCGCTGGAGCCGCGAACAGGCCATGGACTACATGCGCGGCAAGACCGGCATGAACGAGAACGACGTGCGCATCGAGATCGACCGCTACCTCGTCCAGCCCGGCCAGGCGTGTTCCTACAAGGTGGGGCACCTGAAGATGGTCGAGCTGCGCGAGCGCGCCCGCACCGCGCTCGGCGACCGCTTCGACATCCGCGCCTTCCACGACCTCGTGCTCGGCAACGGCGCCCTGCCGCTGGCGGTGGTCGAGAACGCCGTGGACGAGTGGATCGCCGCGCAGACGGCAGCACCGGCGGCCGAAGGCGGCTGATCCGCCCGGGGAGGCCGCGCGCCGGCGGCCGTCGCCCGCGCACCGTTCGCGGGGCGGGCGGCCGGTCGCCGCCGCCCCGCCCGAGCAGGGGCGGCCGCAGGCGCACCACGCCGTTCTCCTGTCCGCGACTGCCTGCTCCTGCCGCGCGGACTAGACTCGGCGTCCCCGTCACGGATGTCCCTGCCGATGAAAGCCGTACGCCTCGCCGCTCCGGGCGGCCTCGCCAACCTCGCCCTGGTCGACATCGACGACCCCGGCGCCCCCGGGCCCGGCCGGATCCGCGTGCGCCTGCACGCCAGCTCGCTGAACTACCACGACCTCGCGGTGGCGCTCGGTGCGATGCCGACCGCCGACGGCCGCATCCCGATGTCGGACGGCGCCGGCGTGGTCGAGGCGGTCGGCGAGGGCGTCGACGACTTCGCCCCGGGCGACCGCGTCGTCTCCACCTTCTTCCCGCAATGGCTGGACGGGCCGCCGACCGTCGCCGACTTCGCCACCACGCCGGGCGACGGCATCGACGGCTACGCCCGCGAGGCCGTGGTCGCGCCCGCGCAGGCCTTCACCCGCGCGCCGGCCGGCTACGACCATGCGCAGGCGGCGACGCTGACCACGGCGGGCCTCACGGCATGGCGCGCCCTGGTGGTCGAGGGCGGACTCAAGGCGGGCGACCGGGTGCTCGTCCTGGGCACCGGCGGCGTGTCGATCTTCGCGCTGCAGTTCGCCCGCGCCATGGGCGCGCGGGTGATCGTCACCTCGTCGTCGGACGAGAAGCTCGCCCGGGCCGCGGAGCTCGGCGCCGAGCACACCATCAACTACCGCAGCGAGCCGGAGTGGGCGCGCGCGGTGCTGGAGCGCACCGACGGCCGTGGCGTCGACCACGTGGTCGAGGTCGGTGGGCCGGCGACGCTGCCGCAGTCCATCGCCGCCTGCCGCATCGGCGGGCACATCGCGCTGATCGGCGTGCTCACCGGCGCGGCCGGCCCGGTGCCCACGGCCGCGCTGATGGCGCGCCAGCAGCGCCTGACCGGCCTGATCGTCGGCAGCCGGCGCCACCAGCTCGACATGATCGCCGCCATCGAGGCCACCGGCCTGGTGCCGGTCGTCGACCGCAGCCTGCCGCTGGAGGACATCGCCGAGGCCTTCGCCCTGCAGCAGGCGGGCGGGCACTTCGGGAAGATCGCGCTGACGTTCTAGCGGCAAGGTCCGGGGCCGCCACCGACACGTGCTGTCATGGCTCGTGTGCCACCATGCCCGGCAGGGATCGCTGCCGGGCGTCGCGCCGTCTGCCTGCGGATGAACGCGGCCCGGTGCCTGCCTCAAGTGCGCGCGGCCGTCGCCGATAGGGTCGCAACGGCCGGGAAGGCTGTGTCGGGGCGGGAAGGCCCTCGGGACGGGAGAAGTCGATGACGCCGGCGAGCATGATGGAAGGGAGCACCGATCTCCTGTTGCCCGCGCTCGAGCAGGCCGCGGTGGCGGTGGTCGTCATCGACGACGCCGACCGCGTCCTGTTCTTCAACCAGGCCGCGGAACGGCTCTGGGGATTCAACAGGGAGGAGGTGCTCGGCAGGCACATGCGGCCGTTGCTGCCGCGCGAGCTGCGCGGGGTGCACGACGGCTTCACCCGCAAGAACCGCGAGGGCGGGAGCCCGCGGGTCGCATGGACGAGCCGCGAGCTTCTCATGGAGCGCAAGGACGGCCAGCGGCTCTGGGCCGCCTTCTCGCTGTCCAAGATCGACGTGGGCGGGCGCATCCACTACATGGCGTTCGCGAGGGACGTGTCCGCCGAGGTCGAGCGCCGCGAGGAGAACCGGCTTCTCCTGCTGGCCGTCAACCACACCGACCGCCCCATCTTCGTGCTCGACGGCGCATGCCGCATCGTCCAGGCCAACCGCGCCTTCACCGAGCTGTTCGGCTATACGGCCACCGAGATCATCGGCATGCGGCCGGACGACGTTCTCGCTGGCCCCGGGGCGCCGCCTGCGGCGCTGGCGCGTGTGTGGGAGCGGGCGCGGCCCGGCTTCAGCGAAGAGATCCGGGCGATGTGCCGCGATGGCCGCGAGCTCTGGGTGCGGGCCTCGGTCGATCCCGTGTTCGACGGCGAGGCCGACACGCTGCGGAACCAGGTGGTGGTGCTGTCGGACGTCACCGAGGAGCGGCAGATCCGCGACCTGGAGCGCGACGTGCTGGAGGCGCTGACCAGCGACCTGCCGTTCCCGGCGCTGGGCGACTTCCTGTGCAGGCGCATCGAGGCGATCGTGCCGGGCGTGCTGGTGTCGGTGTGCAGGGTCGTCGAACGCCGGCTGCGGCCGTGGGCGGCGCCCAGCTTCCATGCCTCCTACGGCGCGGAGTGGGAGGGCGTGGAGATCGGCGAGGGCGTCGCCGGCTGCGGCACCTGCGCGCACCGCGGCGAGCCGGTGATGGTGCACGACATCGGGACCGATCCGCTCTGGGCGCCCTACCGGGACAGGATGCTGGCGCACGGCTACCGGGCCTGCTGGACGTATCCCGTCAAGCGCCGCGACGGCAGCGTCGCGGGCACCTTCGCGTTCTACTTCCGGCGCGGCGGCGGCCCCGACGCCTACCTGGAGCGCGTCGCGGCCGCCTGCGTCCGCCTGTGCACGCTGGCGATCGAGCACGAGGAGAGCCGGCAGCAGCTCAACCGGCTGTCGCGCTACGACGCGCTCACCGGGCTGCCGAACCGCGCCCAGCTGCTCGATCACGTCGGCGCCCTGCTGGCGTCGCGCGGGGACGGCGAGGTCGCGTTCTTCCACATCGGCCTCGACCGCTTCAAGGACGTCAACGAGACCCTGGGCCATGCCGCCGGCGACCAGACCCTGGCGGAGATGGCGAACCGCCTGAAGTGGCACCTCAGCGAAGACCAGTTCCTCGCGCGGGTGGAGGGCGATGCGTTCGTGCTGGTCGTGCCCGGCTGCGACGCGCACCGCGCCGTGCGCGTCGCAGCGGACGTCCAGCAGGCGATCAGCGCGCCGATCGACGTGGCGGGCTTCTCGCTGGACCTGTCGGCCAGCATCGGCATCGTCCATTACCCCGGCGCCAGCCGCGACCGCGACGAGCTGCTCCAGAACGCCAGGAGCGCCATGGAACGGGTCAAGGCCGCCGGCGGCGGCGACGCGCTGTTCTTCAGCCACGGCATGAACCGGCTCGCCCGTGACCGCCTGCTGCTGGGCGCCGCGCTGCGGCGAGCGGTGGCGGCGGGCGACCTGCGCCTGGAATACCAGCCGCAGGTCCGCCCGGGCTGCGGTGGGCTGTACGGCGTGGAGGCGCTGGCGCGCTGGTGCGATCCCGAGTTCGGCGAGGTGCCGCCGGACCGCTTCATCGGCCTGGCGGAGGAGATCGGCGAGATCGAGGCCATCGGCCGCTGGGCGCTGCGCGAAGCCTGCCGCGCGATGGCGCGGTGGCGCGCGGCGGGGCTCGGCGTTCCGGTGGTGGCGATCAACCTGTCGCCCTTCAACTTCCGGAGCCGCGACCTGCCCGACTGCATCGCCGCGCTGCTGGACGAACACGACCTGCCCGGCCGCTGCCTGACGGTCGAGATCACCGAGGGCCTGATGATGGAGGCGACGCCGCAGACGCTGGACATCATGCGCCGTATCCGCGCCTTGGGCGTGGGGCTGTCGGTGGACGATTTCGGCACGGGCTTCTCGAGTCTCTCCAGTCTCGCGAGCCTGCCGGTGACGGAGGTCAAGATGGACCGCAGCTTCATCGCGCGCTGCGAGCGCGAGAAGCGCGCGCAGACCCTGGTGACCGCGATGATCGGCGTCGGCCGCAGCCTGGACCTGACCGTGGTGGCCGAGGGAGTGGAAAGCGAGGACCAGCGCCGGCTGCTGCACGAGCTGGAATGCCCCGTCGTCCAGGGCTACCTGTTCTCGCGGCCGTTGCCGCTCGACGCCTTCGAGCGATGGCTGGCCGCGCGCGGAGGTGCCGCCGCGCCGGCGGTCGCGGGAGGCGCGGCCGTCGGCTGAGTGCGGGGCCGTTCAACGGGAGCAAGCGTGCATCGGCAGGGTCGCCGCCGCGGCCGGCCGCCGCGCCCGCCGCGCGCATGGCGGACGCAGCGCGGATGCCGCCGGTATCGCGTCGGCAGCCGGCGCCACCGGCACGACATGGTCGCCGCCATCGAGGCCACCGGTCGGGTGCCGGTCGGCGACCGCAGCCTGCCGCTGGAGGACGTCGCCGAGGCCTTCGCCCTGCAGCAGGCGAGCGGACACGTCGGGAAGATCGCGCCGACGTTCCGACCTCCTGCGAGGATGCGGGAGGAGCGCGCCGCGAGTGCGGCGCGCCCTCGCTTCAGCCGCGCTTCTCGTTCGCGATCCACTGGTCGATGCGCCGCTCCAGCAGGGTCAGCGGCATGGCGCCGCCGCCGAGCACCGCGTCGTGGAAGCGGCGGATGTCGAAGCGGTCGCCCAGCTCCCGTTCCGCCCTGGCGCGCAGCTCCTGGATCCTGATCATGCCGATCTTGTAGGCCGTCGCCTGCCCGGGCCAGGTGATGTAGCGCTGCACCTCGGCCTGGATCGCCTCCAGCGGCACCGAGCTGTTCTCGGAGAAGTAGTCCACCGCCTGCTGCTGGGTCCAGCCCTTCGCGTGCAGGCCGGTATCGACCACCAGGCGGATCGCGCGCCACATCTCCGAAGTCAGGCGGCCGAACTCGGAGTAGGGGTCGGTGTAGGTGCCGGGCATCTCGCGCGCCAGCCACTCCGAGTAGAGCGCCCAGCCCTCGGCATAGGCGGTGAAGCCGGCCTGCTTGCGGAACTCCGGGACGCCCTCCAGCTCCTGGGCGATGGCGATCTGCATGTGGTGGCCGGGCAGGCCCTCGTGGTAGGCGATGACCTCCAGCTCCGTCTTCGGCATCGCGTCCATGTCGGACAGGTGGGCGTAGTAGATGCCGGGGCGGCTGCCGTCCGGGGTGCTCGGGTAGTAGTGCTGGGCGGCGCCGGCGACCTCGCGGAACGGCTCCACGCGCCGGACCACCAGGTCCGCCTTCGGCAGCAGGCCGAAGTAGTCGGGCAGCTGCTCCCTGATCGTGTCGATCGCCCTGGTCGCGTCGTCGATGTAGGCCTGCCGGCCCTCGTCGGTGTTGGGGTACTTGAACTGCGGATCCGTGCGGACGAAGTGGAAGAAGGCCTGCAGGTCGCCCTCGAAGCCGACGCGCTCCTTCAGCGCCTCCATCTCGCCGCGGATGCGCGCGACCTCGTCCAGGCCGATCCGGTGCACCTGGTCCGGCGTCAGGTCGGTGGTGGTCGAGGCGCGCAGCCGCTCGGCGTAGAAGGCCTCGCCGTCCGGATGCGTCGTGCCGACCCCGGACGGGTTCTCCGCCGCGTTCGGCAGGTCGGCGCGGAACCAGGCGATGACCTCGTCGTAGGCGGGCTTCACCGCCTCCACCAGCGCGGCGCGCGCCTGGTCCTTCAGTGCCTGCGCACGGGCGGCGTCGATCCTGCCGGCCTCGACCAGCGCGTCGGCCTTGGCCTGGGCGTCGGCCCACAGCGCACTGTCCTCGCCGTCGGTGAAGGGGGCGCCGGTGATCACCTTGCCCGCCTGCTCGAGCACGCCCTCGTGCGCGAAGCGCGGCGGACGGATGCCGGCCTCGGCCGAACGGCGCACCTGGTCCATCAGCTGCCCGAAGGCCCGCGGCACCTCGCGCAGGCGCGCGACGTAGGCGGTGTAGTCGGATTCCTCCTCGACCTTGTGGAAGCCGATCAGGAAGGTCGGCAGCTGCGACTGCATGCCGCCCATCTGCTCGAACGGGTACTGGTGATCGAGGAAGCGGTGCCCCGCCTCGGCCGTCCGCACCTGGTACTCGAACAGGTCCCACGACAGCTTGGCGTCGTCGCCGAGCGCGTCGTAGTCGAAGCTGGCCTGCATCTCCGCCAGCGCCGCACGCGACCAGGCCAGCTGCCGCTCGGCCGCCTCGCGCGAGAGATCGTCGAGCTCGGCGTTGCGGTCCTTGCGGCCGAGGAAGGTCATGCGGATCGGACTGAACTGCAGCTGCTCCTCGTACTTGCGCTCGAACCAGGCATTGATGCGCGCGTCCTCGGTGGTGGACTCGGCGGTGGCGGCCTGCGCGGCCGGCGCCTGCGCGGACACGGCCAGCGGCCAGGCGGCGGCCAGGGCAAGGGACAGGGCGGAGACGGCAAGGACGCGACGCATGGGCACTCCGGGTGGTTGCTGGGAGCGCGGCTCCCGGGAGCGCCGATGGTAGTCCGGAAGTCGCCGGGCGGCGGCGCGGCGCACGCGCGGCCGTCGCCCGGGCATGGGGCGGGGGTTTCTCGCCGGGACCACGCGGGCATCGGCAGAGTCGCCGGCGCGTCCGCCGTCGGGGCCGCCGTGCGCATGGTGGACGCAGCGCGGATGCGCGGTGCATCCGTCCGTCCACAGCCGAGGAAGGAGGCCGGCTTGCTCCAGACCCTGCTCGACCACGCGCCGCTGATCTCCGCCGCGATGGCCGGGGTGACGGCGCTGATCTGGATCGTCTACCTCAACGTCTTCCTGGCCAGCTACCGCCGCCAGCGCCGCCCGTCGATCCTGATCACCTCGGGCGCGGGGCGCGGGATGAACGCCCACTGCTTCGTCACCAACCTGGGCCTGGAGCCGGTCTACCTGCTCGACATCATCCTCGACATCACCTGTCCGGACGGCACCCGCGTCCGCGCGATCATCCCCGAGCGCAACGAGCGCTGGCGGGACGCCCAGCAGGTGGACGTGGACGACGCCCGCGGCGCCACCAACGTGGGGCCGCTGCGCAGCGGCGAGGAGAAGGACATCGGCCGCTTCCGCACCCTCATCGACCGCGCCTGCGCCGAGAACCCCGACATCCGCCCCGACATGGCGCTGGAATCCCTGGAGATCACCGTGGTGACCGTCACCACCAGCCGCGCCGAGCTGTGCGCCGCGGCCCGGTGCTACCGCGTCGAGCAGGGCGACGACGGCGCCCTCCGCCTCCGGCCCACGACGATCAAGGCCCGCCAGATGCAGGGCTTCTTCGCCCGCCGCCGCCTCGCGCGCGAGCTGGCGGAGCAGCTGGGGGCGGACGGTTGAGGGCGGGAGACGGGAACGCTCCGGCCTCCCCGGAGCCGTGGAGCCGGACGCGGGGAGGGCGTCGCGCCGTCAGCCCCGGCGCGCCGCCTCGATCGTGGCGATGTCGATCCTGCGCATGGTCATCATGGCCTCGAAGGCCCGCCGGGCCGCGGCGCGGTCCGGATCGGCCAGGGCCTCGGTGAGCGCGCGCGGGGTGATCTGCCAGGACAGGCCCCACTTGTCCTTGCACCAGCCGCAGGCGCTCTCCTGCCCGCCGTTGCCGACGATGGCATCCCACAGCCGGTCGGTCTCGGCCTGGTCGTCGGTCGCGACCTGGAACGAGAACGCCTCGGTATGCGGGAAGGCGGGGCCGGCGTTGAGGCCGAGGCAGGGGATGCCGAGCACGGTGAACTCCACCGTCAGCACGTCGCCCTCCTTGCCGGCCGGGTAGTCGCCGGGCGCGTGGTGCACCGCCGTCACCGCGCTGTCGGGAAAGGTCTCGGCGTAGAAGCGGGCCGCATCCAGCGCCGTGCCGTCGAACCACAGGCAGATGGTGTTCTTGGGGATCATCGTCGTCGTCCTTCGGGAGGAGAGGGGGAAGCGTGCGGCATCCGCGCGGATCGTGCAGCCGCATCGTCCGTGGACGACCGGCGACGTCGGGATTCGACGTTGTCCGGGGAGTGAGTGGGGAGGAGTGAGAAACGAGTACGAGTGGTCAAGCCCCACGCCCACGCGGCCGGCCCCTTCCCCCGCCTGCGGGGGAAGGCTGGGATGGGGGTGAGCGCGCAGCGTCGAGGAGTGAGTAGGGAGGAGTGAGAAACGAGGACGAGCAGCCGCGCGGTCTCCCTTCTCGCTCCTGATCTGCCCCTTCTCCCCAAAGCGCCCCCTCCCCAACCCTCCCCCGCTGTCCGCGGGGGAGGGGGCTGTGGCCGGGGAGTGAGTGGAGATGAGTGAGAAGCGAGTACGAGCGGTCGCGCCGGCTCCCCAGTCTTCACTGTCTCCCACCTCGCCGAACACAAGCCCCACGCCCACGCACCCCGCTCCTTCCCCCGCCTGCGGGGGAAGGCTGGGATGGGGGTGAGCGCGCAGCGTCGAGGAGGAGTAGGGATGAGTGAGAAACGAGGGCGAGCCGCCGCACGCTCCTCTCGTTTCTCACTCCTGATCTGTCACTCCTCGCCAAAGCGCCCCTCCCCAACCCTCCCCCGCTGTCCGCGGGGGAGGGGGCTGTGGCCGGGGAGTGAGTGGAGATGAGTGAGAAGCGAGTACGAGCGGTCGCGCCGGCTCCCCAGTCCTCACTGTCTCCCGCCTCGCCGAACACAAGCCCCACGCGCCCCGCTCCTTCCCCCGCATGCGGGGGAAGGTTGGGATGGGGGTGAGCGCGGAACGCGCTGCTCGAGGAGTGATGTGGAGAGGAGTGAGAAACGAGGACGAGCTGGTCGCAGGCCCTCGTTTCTCACTCCCGATCTGTCACTCCTCGCCCAATCCCGCGCCCATCGCAGCCCCCATGCGGGACAATCGCCCCGCGGCAGGCCGGTGCCGCGGCGGACAGGGGATCCACGACGACATGCGAACCTTCGTACTGAGAGCACGCGCGGCGCCGACCGACAGCCAGAAGCTGCTGGCGTCGGTGGGCAAGGAGGCGCACACGGAGATCCTGGCGCACACGCTGATGAACGCCATCTTCGTGGCCCAGTCGCACCGGCCCGACGTGACGGTCTACCTGGTGCTGGAAAGCACCCAGGACTTCTCCCGCGCCCTCCGCTTCGAGGCCGGCGCCATGCGCGACATCGGCGGCTTTGACGAGGCGGCCCTGCTGGGCAAGGTCGCCAGGGCGCTGGACGTGTCGCGTGGCATGGGCAAGGAAGAGACGCGGCCGGTCGAGTCCGGCGTCACCGTGCAGACCCGGAGCTTCGAGCGCCTGGTGCAGGCGCTGGCCGAGGACCACCAGCTCTACGTCATGGACCGCAAGGGCGCGCCGATCCGCGAGCAGGCATTCGGGGGCAACCCCTGCTTCCTGCTCACCGACCACATCCCCATGCCGAAGAAGACCTTCCACGGTCTCGAACGCCTCGGCGCGAAGAAGATCTCGCTCGGCCCGACCATGCTGTTCGCGTCGCAGTGCGTGGTGGTGATCCACCACGAGCTGGATGGGCGGTGAGTTTCCCCACGGCGCAGCAGGGGCGCAGTCGTATGCGCGGAGGCGGCAAGCGGTATGCATGCAGGCGCGCGCCGCGGGGGGCGCGCGATGCGGATCTGTTCAGTTTGCGGGGGGGCTGGCGGATGAGGCTGAAAGGGTGCTTTGGTTGGAGATGCTGTCGGATTAACGGCAGGGCCTGGGGCGGCGCCTCTGACCATCCGGATGAGCAATGGTGGCAACTAGCCTTGTGGGATTTGTTTCGTTGGGTCAGGGGCACGCGGTTGATGGGTTGCGAAGGGTAGTCCCGCGCCCGCTGCGATTTGATCACACTGATCGGCGTGGCAAGCGACCGTGTCTATCGCTTCTGCGTTAAGGCAGGGGCACGTCTTCGTCTCGGGGCAGCCCGTTGCGCGATGCGGATGGTTGTGGCGGTTGCGGAAGGTCCTGTTGAAGCGTTCGATGCAGCCGTTCTGCATCGGCCCACCGCTTCGATCAACAGATGTAGGCCTGTGCAGAGTTGGAATTCGGACAAGGAGATAAGGAGTGAAGAGGGTGTTTGGTGTTCGCTGCGCGGCTGCCTGGTGTCTGGCAGTGCTTGTTGTTCTGCCACTGCCTGCCGTCGGCGATGAAAATGCCCTTGACCCGGGGTTGATGGATGCAATCGCCGACCGTGATTGTGCTGCGGTGGAGGCCCGCCTTGTCGATGGTGCGTCGGCAACGGGAACCTTCGAGGACTACATGCGCCTGCAGCACTTGCCGGTGTTGTTCATGGCCGTTTCGAGTGGCGATGCTTGCATCATCAGATCGCTGATCCGTCATGGCGCAGAGGTGGATGTGGCATTTCCGGACGATTACCTGCCTGTCATGCCGCTGATCTCGCCGCTGACACTGGCGATCCGTGCAGGAAACCCCGAGATCGTCGAGGTGTTGCTTGAGGCTGGGGCGCATCCGGGACTGGTCGATCGGGAGGGGAACGACCTGATCCCCCATTACATCGAGGATCTGAGGCGTTGGCACGAACCCGATACGGTTGCGCGTATCGGCGGCTTGCTGGAAAAGGCCTCGCGATAAATGCGGCTCGTTTGATTCGCTGCTGACGTGGTGTGCACGCGGATCAACCGCTACGAGCGGGGGCAACGAGTGCGACCTGCGTGCCGCGAAGAAGCTGGCAGATGCGCCTGGGATGCCGTTGGCGGCGCTCTATGCTGACTCCGAAGAGATCGGCGGCCATCATTACTTCGCCAAGCTCCCGCTCACGGAGCAGCGAAGGGTGTTGAAGGAGCTGAAGGCGCGGATCAAAAAGCAGGGCTGAGCCCTGCGGGTCGGAGCAGCGCCGCATTGACACGCTGCGACATGCGATCGCAGCTCCGCTCGAGGAGCAACGCGTCATGAGAGTGAAATCTCTCCCGTACAAGGAAGGCTCGCTGTTCCTGCTGCCTCTCCGCGATGGCCGACAGGCTTTGGGCGTTGTCGCGCGGATGGATGGGAAGGGGACGATCCTCGCCTACTTCTTTGTGTGTGACGGTGAAGACGTGCAAGAAGGCCGCGCCACATTGTCCGCCGAGCGCGCAGACCTCATCGCGCAGGTTGGCGACCTGGGGCTATTGAACGGGTCGTGGTACGTGGTCGGCATCATCGATGGCTGGTCCAGGGCCGCTTGGCCGCTCCCCGAGTTCCATCGCATTGTCGATGGCAACGTCATCGTTTCCCGGTACGACGATCAACTGCGTTTTGTCGCGGAACGACCGGGGCTGCAGTACGAGACGAAGGAGCTGCCCAGAGATGTGCTCATGGGTTATGGCGCGGCGGAAATCTGGCTCACCGCGCTCCGTAACAACGAGTGCTAGCCACACCGCCTCGGCGGGATGAGATGACGCTACAACCACGTCGCGCGAGCGCCCATAGCGATGTGCAGTCGTCCGTCTCGGCTCAGGCGCGGTTAGGTGTGAGGTTTCAGGAGGTTGTTCCCCTCTGACTGGGGAGGAAGTTGATGTCGCCAGACGTCATTTCCATTCCAGCGAGGGGAACAACATGCACAAGAATGCGCGCCTGACGCCGAAGGGTCGAGAGGTTTTAGTCCAGCGTGTGGCTGCAGGCCAGCGGGGGCGCGGCGGAACGAGGCGTCGATGCGGACTTTGGAGAAGAGGACGCCGGAGTTGCGGCGGTAGGAAGGCGCGGCAGGTGGGCCAGCGTCAGGAGGTCGAGCGCGACGCAACGGCCGCGGCCATCAGTTCGTCCCGGTGCTCCCGGAAGAACGAGATCAAGCGAGCCGCTGCGGCAAAGCCTGCGGTCACTGCACCACGGCCTGCGTCCCACCCCGCGGCGATGGAGTAAGCAGGCACTTCGATTCTCAGCGACGTGCTTCGGCCTGTCTGGTGCAGCGTCATGTCAGCCGGAAGTTTCGAGCGGAGCGCCGTGTGCATCCGGTGCGCGCTGGTGCTGCCGAAGGCGAGGTCGACGAAGCCTCGGTCGCCCTTGTAGTGAATCTCGACCTTCTGCGGCATCGTCGGGAAGTCCCGGGGCCTGAACGTGATCCACGTCTGGTTCTTCGTGTACGTCTTCTTTCCCATCTCGAGGATCGGATACTCGCGCGAGGCAAGCGCGTATGCGGCATCCCAGAAGGCGTTTGTCGCATCATCGATCTGTCGTTCCCAGTGGGTCTTATGCTTGCAGGCTGCCTCGCGGAGGAAACGGGCCCGGTACTGCGCTCTCAGCGACGTGCCCGCTGCGGCGAAATGCTCTGCAAGATCCTCATAGCTCAGGCGGGTCGTAAACTCGTCGATCGCCCCGGCGGGGCAGCTTTTGATGTACGCAGCCGGCGCGCAGAGGACATAGTCCACGGCCTCTAGGTCGCCGCCCGCCAGCAGCGCCTCGGCGCGACTGACGTATCGCTTCGCCTGCTCGGGTTGCAGCGGTGCGTTGATCTTGTCCTCAATGAAGAGCGCAACGCGCTCCCCGCTGCCGCGTTCGTAGTAGACGATGAGGTCCGACTCACCTTCGCTCGTGGCTTTGGACACATCCACGTCGACCACCCGCGCGCCGACCTCGTGCGACAGCCGGGACCTCGAGAGGAACCAGGCGGCGAACTGCTCGTTGACCATGAACTCCTCGGCGAGGAGCAGGTCGATGTCGCGCTCGAACTTCCTACCGATCGGCATGTGCTTCCGAGTCCTCTACATGTGGTGATGTGCCGGCGGCCGTAGCTGCCTCAGTGAGCAGGTAGACCATCAGGTCGAGCCTGACGCGCAGCGCAACCGCCAGGTAGCCCAAGGCGAACATCATCAGGACAAACATCGCCAGGATTCCACCCACGAGTGTGATATCGCCCAACGCCTGCCAGTCGCCGAAGCGCCAGTCCTTGAACTGCAGGTATAGCGCGATGAGGATTGGCAGTACGCCGAGTCGCTCAACGCCGCCGGTCAGCAGCCCGGTCCGCTGGTGGAGGCTGTCCTGGCGCACGCGCAAGTAGCGCAGGCTGCGGGCGATTTCATCGGCGGGGAACGCCCGAAGCCATGCGACGAGCCTCTCGAACTCAGCCCGGTCTGCGTCGAGGCCGCGTGCGAAATCTTCCCGAGGGCGCCTCAGCTTAGGAATTTCCTGGCGCAGAACCACCGTTCCAAAGCCGAGCACGCCAGCGAACTCAACAGCTATCCCTAACAAAGCCACGGTGAGGCCGAGAGTTCCTGAGAGCAGCTGAGCGCCTATAAGCGCGATGGCTACTCCAACCGCAGCGGTGAGCAAGAAGTGCGCCTCCCAACGCTTACTTGCCGCACGCGGGCTTGCTGCGCCGCCTTGGCGTGCAGCCAGCGCAGCCAGCTTGGCGTCCAGGTCCACGAACCTGAGTCTCTTCATGCTCGGCTCCGCAAGGTG
This sequence comes from Coralloluteibacterium thermophilum, assembly GCF_042654365.1. NCBI lineage: Bacteria > Pseudomonadati > Pseudomonadota > Gammaproteobacteria > Lysobacterales > Lysobacteraceae > Coralloluteibacterium > Coralloluteibacterium thermophilum. Next base: position 295,534 of record NZ_JBHSGG010000002.1, on the reverse strand, counting down.
AGCACGAATCCTAGGAGTGACGCCGCGCTAAAGCAGCGGTACGCCAGTTCTCGCGAGCAGGCGGTAAGCAGGGTCGTAGAACCCTGCAGCCCGCGTCGGATCCTCTGCATCCCCCTCCGGCACCACAACCACCATCCCTTGCCGGGCCCGCGTCAGCAGGACGCGGTAGGCGTTGAGCAGGTAGCGGCGGCGCTCCTCCTTGAGGACGCGCTGCCACTTGTCGCCGACAAAGCCGTAGTACTCCCAGCCGTCGCGGCCGACGCGCAGGTCGCCGTCCCAGACGACGCAGGTCCAGTCGAGCTCCAGGCCTTGCACCTGAAACTCGGTGGCGACGTCTTCGAGGTAGTAGGACGAGCGGACGTCCTCCTTGCCGTGCAGGAACCAGTGGATCGGGTCGATGGTGGCGCGCACGTCGATGGCGTGGGGCTTGAGGCGCTGGGCCTGCGACGAGACGACAATCCCATAGCGCTCGCTGCCGCGCGCCTGCTCGCGGAGCCAGCGCTTGGCAGCATTCAAGTCGCGGGTGAGGCGGATCGGGAAGTTGGGCAGGACATCGCGCAGCGCCTCGGCGGCTTCCGCGTGCTCCAGCGCCAGCAGGCGGTTGACGAACTCGGACACGCGCTCCGATCGAAACGAACGGACGGATGTCGCCAGGTGCAGGCTGACTTCCTGCGTGACCTGTGCACGCTGAGTCAGCGCGTCGAGCTGCGCGACAGCGCGGTGCTCGATGCTCGCGAGTTGGGGCGACAGGTACACATGCCAGTGCGGGAATCTGGTATGCACTGCATCCAGCCACGCGCTGATGCCGGCCTCGCCGGTGTTGATCTCCTGCCCGCTGCCGACCAGGCAGACGATGACGGCCCAATCGTCATGCCGGTCCATGCAGGAGATGAGGAACTCGGGTTCCGACGCGGCGAACTCGGGCTGCCCGCGCTTCTTGCGCATGAAGTCCGCGGTCTTGGCGTGGTCCCAAGCGCGCTGGGCTTCGTCGAACAACGCCACGTGCTCAACCGGCGGCTTGTCGTCGACCAACCCGTCGTCGCGGAAGTGGTGGATGGCCTGGATGAACTGCTTGACGGCACTGCGCGCCTCGCCGATCCGCTCGCGCTCCCCGCGTTCGGCAGCGCGCCTCACCTTGTCGCGCGCCAGCGCCTCGACCAGTACGCGCACGAGCGGCCCATTGCCGGACAGGAAGACGCTGTAGAGCGCATCGTCCTTGCTGGTGTGGCGGTTGGCGATGTCGAGCCCGACCAGCGTCTTGCCGGCTCCCGGGACACCAGTGACGAAGCAGATGACCTTGCGGCCCTGCTGGCGGGCGTCCTCGATGATGGCGCTGACCCGGTTCGCGGTCAGCGCAAGGTTCTGCGCGCCGGCGTCGCTGCGCGAGATGTCTTCGACAGCGTGGCCGGCATAAAGCGCGGCAGCCGCCTCGACGATGGTCGGCGTCGGCAGGTACCGGCCGGCTTGCCACGCCCGCCAGTCAATCAGCGGCCCATCGAAGAACGCCGCGCCTTGGCGCAGGGCATCCGCCAGCGTTGCCGCACTTGCCTTGATGGGGTGCAGGAGCCTGTCGTGATGCGAGATGAGCGGCTGTGCGTCCATGACGGCGGAAGCGGCCGTCGCGATGAGCACAGGCACGACCGGCAGGATGTGCGACTGTTCGTGGAAGTTCTTGAGGTCGAGCGCATAGTCCCAGACCTGATCGAGCGCGCCGGCGGTGTAGGTGCGCTCGCCCACCTTGAACTCCAGCACGTACAGCACGTGCCCGAGGATCAGGATGACATCGATGCGCTTGCCGAGGCGCGGGATCGCGTACTCAAAGTAGATCGCTCCGGGCCCAGACGTCTCGGCGAGAACGCCCTTGAGCAGGTCGATCTGCTCGCGCCACGCGCGAGTCTGTGTCTCGTCGACGGCGAAGTCGGAGGCGCTGGTGAGGTGCCCGAGGACGGAGTGACGGTCGGCCGCGAGGAAGTCGTCAAGCGACGCGCCGTAGGCCCAGCGCTGCCAGCGGTGTGATCCCACGGTTGATGCGTCCCCTGTTGCCTCTCAAGCTCCCCAGGGTAAGCGAGCCAGACGCGCCTTCACGACCGCTTTCAGAGGCTGCCGAGCTGAGCGCCGCGCGCAACTGTCCTGGCTCCGTTGATGCTGCGAAAGAAGTGTCTCTGACCCCGTTTTTCCCAGCTGCGGTGAGCGACGGTGACTGCCGAAGAACCGCCAGCAAGTAATAAACCTGGCCCGCCGCTTCCGGTTTCCGCCCCGGGAGAGGTGTCTCTGACCCTGTTCTTCCCGTGGAATCAGCCGGAGTTAGGAGGTGAACCTGCCACCACTAGCTGCGCTGCTCTTAGACTGCCGTCTCGACATAGCGTGGCAAATAACGGATCAGCTCTGCGTACGCCGCAAACTCCTTGTCCTTGAAACCCATCTTCTTCAGTAGGTTCTTCTCCCGCGACCTCGACCTGCTACTAGTTGCTACTAAATCGAACAGAGCCCTCTCTTTCTCTGTTAGATAAAAAGAGCGGATCGTATAGAGGGTCGACCACTCGGCCGGCAGAAACGGAAGCGCCTGAGCCATCTTCTGGCGATACGAGTGCCACGTCCCGTCGGCTAACAGCGCACCACCTACAGTGACCATTGGCATCGAGTCAGAATACTCGACCTGAAGCAGTGGTCGAAAGCGACCATCTGTCCGCATAGCGAACGCGTTCTTGAATGAGGCGCTCAGGATTTTGTGTACTGCGTCGGGGAAGTTCGATCGTTCAACATCTTCGAGCGTAACGTTGCCAGATACGTCACCCATCGTGTCTTGGAGCGTTGCTAAACGGTCCGCGTCTGACAGTTGATCCATCACGCGAGGCGGACCTCCAGATACAGTCATGAAGCAGTAGTCCCCAACTTTGAGCCTGCTCCCGATCGCATTTATATCAGCGACGATATCCGGACCTATCCCGCCGTCGTAATCGAGCCAAAGAATCTCAGGCTCACGAGACGAATCTGACGCCAGAAAGTCAGCGACTGTCATATTTCTTACGTCTATGAAGCTATAAGGCGCGTTGTAGCGAGCGCGCTCATACATGTCTTCGTCATACTCAAGACTCACCATGTTTCTCAGGCCGAGATACTTGTGAATCAGCAGGAAATCGTAGAACCGATTTGCGCCCATGCCTACGTACCGGTAGTTGCGCAGCGAAAGGCCGACGTCGCCGCCAATCCGAAGCATATCGACTAGCAGTCCACGCTCGGACTGTTTCGCTGGGCGCAGATCGTAGGCAATGAATTTTGCGGTTGAGCGACCCGGGCGAGGCATTAGCCACTCTCCACTTCGTTCCGCAGGAAGTAGTGGAAGGTGTGTCGCCCCACGTCGGATCCGGACATGCCTGGCCGCTTGAGATGCTTCGCGATCTTCCGAATGTCCTCTACTAGCGCGTCGTACTGAATGCGCACCGAGGGCTGCGACACCTTTTCTGGCGCCTTGAAACTCTTCTTTTGCTTTCCCGCCGCTACCGAAAGCGGAGTGACCTTTGAAGGGCCCATTGCCTCCTGTAGATCTCTGCTTGGTATTTCCGTCCCTTCATCAGTGTAGCGGCCATCCAAGAACGAGATGACTACTCGCCCCAATACAGCCATCTGCCTTTTTGTTGCCTGCCAGACGGAACTGTCTTCGTTGATCGCTGACTTCGTGGTGGTCCAAGGGAGTCGCTCGGGGTCGTCGGATACGAAGAACACAGTCCCGAGGAACGGTCGGTGTTTGGGTTGAAATATTGGTAGACCGTTGCCGCCCCAGCCTGTTAGGGGTGACTTGTCTGCCGACACTACTGCGCGTCCATTGCAGAAAACAAACCATCCGGCTGACTTGTCTCGAAACGCGCCTGCCTGTGGTACGCCTATCCCTGCCGTAATTGCGCAAGAGACGCCGTCGAAATCGAAGCTTTCAGAGGCATGGTTGCCGCTAAGCTCAAGATTAATGCCCTCTATGCTTGTCTTCCCAACGTTGATGCGGACAAATTTTGCGAGATAGTATGCATATGTCTTCGCAATGCTCTCCCGCAACTGGGACTCGAAAACTCCGTCCTCGAGCCTCCTCGTAACCTCGTCGTACAACTCCGTCACAACAATGCTGGTACCGGTTTTCTCAGGCGGGACTGGCTTTCTCGGCGTGATGTTGAAGGTCCACCGCTCCTCGGAGGTCTTTGCCCATTTCGCAACATCCAACTTCAGCTCGAAGCCGCCTTCAACGTGATCAGATCGCATCACGATCTTATTGCCAAGCTTGAACAGGGCTCGTTTGAGGCCGATTCCGTACACGGAAAGGCGATCGGTGCCGCTCGACGGCTCATTTCCTCGGCCGAACTTAAACACGTGCTCTTTTGCAGTCTTCGCGCAAATTCCGCCCGCGGTATCGGTAATCTCAACTTTGTCTGGGGACAAAGAAATATTGATATCGACTTGAGGGGTTATCGTTGAGTCGCCAAAAAGTTCAAGATATTGGTCCGCGGACCGCAGGCGTGAGGAATGCGGCTCGACGGTTGCATTGATCGAATTGTCGATTAGATCGAGAAATGCCGCGATCAGCGGAATGTCCCGCGTCAGTAGCGATATGAAAAGCCTTTTCTCGGGACTGGCATCTGCTTGAATCGTCGGCACGACTATGCTCCTTGCTTCGCAATCTCGACTGATTGATTCTGCCAAAAATGCTCTGGTCTTCTAGCCACGGCGCTGTTCTGTCGGGGCGGCTCGACCTCGACATCTGGACGAAATCGCGCTCGTCCCGCAACGGTGTCCGACAATCGCGCACGAGCGATGGCTGCATAGTCGGGCAAAAGCTCAGCGCCGAGAAATCTACGCCCCTCCAGAAGCGCGGCGACTCCTGCCGAGCCAGAGCCGGAGAACGGATCTAGGACGACGTCATCAGCGCAACTGAGGGCTGCGACGAGCCTTCGGGCGAGCGCCACTGGAAACTGGCACGGATGATCCGTCTTTTCAACGTGATTTGATTTGACGTTCGGAATGTCCCAGACATCAGAAGGGTTCTTTCCAAGCGGATTACCGCTGTATTCGCCTTGGCGTGGACCTCGAGAAGCACGCTTCCCCGGGTACTTCTGCGGCACGCGTACTGCGTCTAAGTTAAATGTGTACTCGGAGCCCTTCGAGAACCAAAGTATGGTTTCGTGTCGACCGCTGAATCGGCGGTCACAGTGTTGCCCGTGACCGAAGTGCCACATGATACGGTTTCGCAGCACCAGTTCCGGCGCAAATTTTTGAGCGACGTCGTACACGAGGAAGTCTAGTGGGGTAACTCGATTCCGCTGGACGTGATATCCCACTTGCCAGCATGCGCTCCCGCCTGGCTTCAGCACCCGAGCAACTTCTGCAAGCAGTAACTCGTGCGCTTCCGCGAAATCCTCGATCCGATTAGAGGGCTCGTACTCTTTCCCCATGCAGTATGGCGGCGAGGTGATGACGAGCGAAATTGAGCTATCGGGAATGGCGGACAGAAGCTTTGAACAATCGCCAACAAACAGGGCTGCATGACCTCCCGGCTGGCTGACTCGATTCCATGCTGCGTGAGGCGTCTTGTAGAGCATTTGATGTGCTTGCACTGGGCTTCTTGAAGTATAGATCCGCAGCGGCAGCCACCAAGCGGAGGCTGGAAAGAAAGCCCCCGGCCCCGGGGGCTCTTCCTATACCCCAACCGGATTCACCTTCTCCGGATCGATCCGGTACTCCTTGATCGCCCGCGCCACGTCCTTGCCGTTCATCTTGCCCTCGGCCGCGAGTGCGGCGATGGCGGCATGGGCGATGTAGTAGCGGTCGACCTCGAAGAACCGGCGCAGGTTGGCGCGGGTGTCCGAGCGGCCGAAGCCGTCGGTGCCGAGCACGGTGTACTTCATCGGCACGAAGGCGCGGATCTGGTCGGCGTAGGCGCGCACGTAGTCGGTGGCGGCAATGGCCGGGCCCTGGCGGCCTTCCAGCAGTTGGGTGACGTAGGCCTTCTTCGGCTCGGCCTCGGGATGGAAGCGGTTCCAGCGCTCCACGTCGAAGCCGTCGCGGCGCAGCTCGGTGAAGCTCGGGCAGCTCCAGATGTCGGCGGTCACGCCGAAGTCCTTGTCCAGCAGCTCGGCCGCGGCGATGGCCTCGCGCAGGATGGTGCCGGAGCCGAGCAGCTGCACGCGCAGTTCGTTCTTCTTCGGCTTGCCGGCGTCCTTGAACAGGTACATGCCCTTGATGACGCCCTCGGCCGCGCCCTCGGGCAGGGCCGGGTGGGCGTAGTTCTCGTTCATCAGGGTGAGGTACCAGTACTCGTCCTGCTGTTCCTCCAGCATGCGCTGCATGCCGTGCTGGAGCAGCACGGCCACCTCGCCCGCGAAGGTGGGGTCGTAGGCGCGGCAGTTGGGGATGGCGCCGGCCAGCAGGTGGCTGTGGCCGTCCTCGTGCTGCAGGCCCTCGCCGTTGAGCGTGGTGCGGCCGGCGGTGGCGCCGAGCAGGAAGCCGCGGGCGCGCATGTCGGCCGCCTGCCAGGCGGAGTCGCCGATGCGCTGGAAGCCGAACATCGAGTAGTAGATGTAGAACGGCAGCATCTGCAGGTTGTTGGTGCTGTAGCTGGTGGCCGAGGCCATCCAGCTGGCGAACGCACCTGCCTCGGTGATGCCTTCCTCCAGCACCTGGCCGGCCGCGTCCTCGCGGTAGAACATCAGCTGGTCGCGGTCCACCGGCTTGTACTTCTGGCCGGCGGTGGCGTAGATGCCGAGCTGGCGGAACATGCCCTCCATGCCGAAGGTGCGCGCCTCGTCGGCCACGATGGGCACCACGCGCGGGCCCACCTGCTTGTCGCGCAGGATGATGTTGAGCGCCTGCACGAAGGCCATGGTGGTGGAGATCTCGCGCTCGCCGGAATCCTTCAGCAGGCGGTCGAACACCTCCAGCTTCGGCGCCTTGAGGCTCTCGTCCGACTTGCGGCGGCGCTGCGGCAGGTAGCCGCCGAGCTGGGCGCGGCGCTCCTTGAGGTACTGCACCTCGTCGGACTTCTCGCCCGGGTGGTAGAAGGGCACCTCGGAAAGCTTGTCCACGTCCACCGGGATGTTGAAGCGGTCGCGGAAGGCGCGCACGGCCTCCTCGTCGAGCTTCTTGGTCTGGTGGGTCGGGTTGAGCGCCTCGCCGGCCTTGCCCATGCCGTAGCCCTTCACCGTCTTGGCGAGGATGACCGTCGGCTGGCCCTTGTGGTGGCTGGCGGCGTGGTAGGCGGCGTAGACCTTGTGCGGGTCGTGGCCGCCGCGGTTGAGGCGCCAGATGTCGTCGTCGGACAGGTTGGCGACGAGCTGCGCGGTCTCCGGGTACTTCCCGAAGAAGTGCTCGCGCGTGTAGGCGCCGCCGAAGGCCTTGCAGTTCTGGTACTCGCCGTCGACGGTCTCCATCATCAGCTTGCGCAGCTGGCCGCTGGTGTCGCGCGCCAGGAGCGGATCCCAGTAGCTGCCCCAGATCACCTTCAGCACGTTCCAGCCGGCGCCGCGGAACTGGCCTTCCAGCTCCTGGATGATCTTGCCGTTGCCGCGCACCGGGCCGTCCAGGCGCTGCAGGTTGCAGTTGATGACGAAGACCAGGTTGTCCAGGCCCTCGCGGCCGGCGGCCGAGATGGCGCCCAGGCTCTCGGGCTCGTCGGTCTCGCCGTCGCCCAGGAAGCACCACACCTTGCGGTCGGTCCGGGGCATGAGGCCGCGCGCCTCGAGGTACTTCCAGTTGCGCGCCTGGTAGATGGCCGAGATCGGACCCAGGCCCATGGAGACGGTGGGCGTCTGCCAGTAGTCCGGCATCAGCCAGGGGTGTGGGTAGGAGCTGATGCCCTTGCCGTCGACTTCCATGCGGAAGTGGTCGAGCTGCTCCTCGGTGATGCGGCCTTCCAGGAAGGAGCGCGCGTAGATGCCGGGGCTGGAATGGCCCTGGATGTAGAGCAGGTCGCCGGGGTGCTCGTCGGACGGCGCGCGCCAGAAGTGGTTGAAGCCCACGTCATAGAGCGTGGCCGCCGAGGCGAAGGAGGCGATGTGGCCGCCCAGGTCGCCCGGCTTGCGGTTGGCGCGCACGACCATGGCGAGCGCGTTCCAGCGGATGATCGAGCGGATGCGCCACTCCAGCGCCGCGTCGCCGGGGCTCTTGGCCTCCTGTGTGACGGGGATGGTGTTGACGTACTCGGTGGTCGGCTGGAACGGGAGGAAGGCGCCGGCCCGGCGCGTCACCTCGACCATGCCCTCCAGCAACTGGTGCGCGCGCTCCGCGCCCTCGCGCTGGATGACGGCCGACAGCGATTCGATCCATTCCTGGGTCTCGGTCGGATCGGGATCGTTGGCGAGGATGTCGTTGAGCCAGTTCATTCGTGTCCTCCGGTCCCGCGACCCCTGTCGCGGACCTGTTCTAGAAGCGGGGGAGTCGGCCGGACGGCCGGACACCCGAGTTTATCCCAGCGCCCCCTGCGGACGCTGCCGTACGGCGGCGTCCGGATGGGGATCTGTGTTGCGGTGGTGGCTTCTCCGCTCGGTCGGCGGCGTCTCGCGCTCCCCTGCCCAGCGGCCGGCCTCCCGCGCAGCGCTCGACTCCCTCCCCTGCGAAGCGGGGGAGGGGGCGCTGGTTGCGAGGAGTGAGGCATCAGGAGTGAAAAGGGTGCACTGCTGCGCCTCGCTTCCGACTTCACTTCTCCCAATCGTTCCGCCGCCACATGCCCCCTCCCCCGCGGAGCGGGGGAGGGCTGGGGAGGGGGCGCTTTTGCTCTGCTGCGGTCTACAGCGCTGCGGGTCCGCGCTGCGCGCTCACCCCCATCCCAGCCTTCCCCCGCAGGCGGGGGAAGGGGCTGGCTTGCATGGGCGTGTGGTGCGGCATCTGCCGTGGAGCCCTTCCTGTCCACCGCGCCGTCGCCTCCATAGTGCGACGCACCTCCCGCGCGGCGTTCGGACTCCCTCTCTTGCGAAGCGGGGGAGGGGCGCTGGTTGCGAGGAGTGAGGCATCAGGAGTGAAAAGGGTGTACTGCTGCGCCTCGCTTCCGACTTCACTTCTCCCAATCGTTCCGCCGCCACATGCCCCTCCCCCGCGGAGAGGGGGAGGGCTGGGGAGGGGGCGCTTTTGCTCTGCTGCGGTCTCCAGCGCCGTGGAGGCCCGCGCTGCGCGCGCTCACCCCCATCCCAACCTTCCCCCGCAGGCGGGGGAAGGGGCGGGCTTGCGTGGGCGAGCGGGTCGCACTCCGCCCGACCACCGAGGACGGGCGGTACGAGGTCTACTGGAGTACCTGCCGGGTCGCCAGGATCGACCTGACGACCGGCCAGGTGGACGCGGGGCGAGCCCTCGCATGACCTGTCCACCATCTCGCCGAACAGGTGTCCACCTTGTGTCCGGGCTGTACAAGCGGGGGAGGGCTGGGGAGGGCGCGCTTTTGCCTTGTGCTTCTACGGCCCCGGCACGCCGGGTCGTTCCGCCTGCAGCGCTCGGAGGATCTCCTCCGCCACGGCCTCGGTCCTGAGCAGGACGTCGTGGTTCCAGAAGCGCAGGACGCGGAAGCCCGCCTGGCGCAGGTATCGGTCGCGAACCGCGTCTGCCGCCGACGCGGCGTGCTGTCCGCCGTCCACCTCGACGACGAGCCGTCGTTCGATGCAGGCGAAGTCCACGATGTAGTCGCCGATCGGGTGCTGGCGCCGGAAGTGGTGGCCGTCGAGCTGGCGGCGGCGCAGGCGGCACCAGAGGTGGCGTTCGGCGTCGGTCATGCCGCTGCGGAGGGCGCGGGCGAACGGGAGCAGGTGGGGCCTTCGCATGGACGCCTCCTTGCGTCGCGGGTGCTGGTCCCTTCGGAATCTATCGTGGGTGCGCGCTGAGCGCGCTCACCCCCATCCGAGCCTTCCCTCACAGGCGGGGGAAGGAGCCGGCTCCGCAGGCGCGCGGCGCCGGCATCCGCTGCGGCGTGCTCCACGCGCAGTGCAACCCGCTCCCTCCCCTGCGCAGCGGGGGAGGGCTGGGGTGGGGGCGCTTCTGCTCTGCTGCTGCCTCCAGCGCCGTCCGAGCCCGTGCCGCGCGCGAAGCCCGGCGATCGCGGTGCGGCGGCTTACGCCCGCAGCATCACCGCCACCCGCCCTTCGGCGAGCAGGTGGTCGCGGTGGCGGACTTCGAAGGCGTAGGTCCAGCCGGTGTCGCCGCCCATCAGGCGCTCGGCGTCGATGGTGAGGGTGCCGGGGGCGTCCACGAAGGGAACGTGCAGCCGGACGCTGCGCAGGGCGACGAGGAAGCCGGGGCGCGGTGCGCCGCCGTGGGCGCGGGCCAGGAGGCCGCCGTGGACGGCCGTCGCCTGGGCGCCGAACTCGCACAGGTTGACGCTGCGCAGGCGGCCGTCGCGGTCGCGCAGCGGCATGTCGGGACGGCGGTGGGCGTCGCTGCGGCAGACGATGCGGGTGTCGTCCCAGTGCTTCACGCTGTCGAGCAGGCACATCGCGCCCTGGTGCGGGACGAGGGTCTCGAGTTCGGAGCGGACGATCATGGCGCCTCCCTGCGCGATGGTGGGGCGATGCGCACCGTCAGCACCGCGAGGGCGAAGTTTGCCAGCACTGCGAGGCCGACGGTGGTGCCGATGGCCCGCAGCACGGGAATGCTGGACAGCCCGAGCAGGGCGAACACCAGCAGGGTGGAGGCGCCGCACACCAGCACGGCGTGGAAGGTGCGCAGCTGTTCCCGGCGGTCGCCGCGGGCGTGCTCGAAGAACAGCGCGTAGTCCAGGCCCAGCCCGGCGCCGAGGATCAGCGCGATGAGGTGGAACAGGTTGAAGGTCACCCCCAGGCCGTGCAGCACGGCCACCACGACCAGCATGGCGACGGCGACCGGCACCAGCACGGCCGCGACCCGGCGCGCGTCGCGCAGGCCGATCCATACCGCGGCGGCGAGCAGCAGGGCCGCGACGCCCAGTGCCGCCAGCACGCGCTCGCGGTAGGCGGCGACGAGGGATTCGGTCGCGTCCTTGAGGTCGAGCAGCTCCACGTCGTCGCCCGCCGCGGCGGCGAAGGCCATGAGCGGCGCGGGGTCGTCCACGCCGCTCAGCGTGACCAGCCCGACCGTGTCCTGCTCGCGTTCGAGCAGCAGGCCCTCGATGCTGAGCGCGAGCGGCGTGTCGGCCACGGCCTCCGGCGTCAGCGGCGCGGCCGCGCGCGCGGTGGCGACGTCGGCGAGGAAGGGTGCGAACACGCCCGCGCGGAACGGCAGGTCGGCGGTGGCCTCGGCGAGGGCGGCCTCCAGCGTGGGTGCGTCCGGCAGCGCCGCCTGGCGGGCACGCTGCACGGCCACCGGCGGCAGGTAGCGGGCGGCGGTGTCGTAGCCGGCGATGTCGCCCGCGGCCACCAGGGCGTCCAGCCCCCCGGCCAGCTCGGTCTCGCGCGCCAGCACGGCTTCGGCGTCGGCGCCGTGCACCACCATCATCCAGCGCACGTCGGGCGCGCCCAGGTCCTGGCGCAGCGCGGCGTCGCGCAGCAGCAGGTCCTCGGGCACGGGGGTGAGCGCGGCCAGGTCGTTCTCCCACCACGGCCGCGGCGACAGCAGGATGACCGCCAGCGCGAGCGCGCCCACCAGCGGCGCCAGCCACCGCGGGCGGGGCAGGGCGAGCAGGGCGCTCCACGCCCGGTCCAGCCGCCGCGACTCGGCCGGGTCGTGGCGCGGCGTGTCCAGCAGGGCGGGCAGCAGGAAGCGGGTGGTCGCCGCCGCCGTCAGCAGGCCGCAGATGGTGAACAGGCCGAGCTGCTTCAGCCCTTCCACGCCGGAGATGAAGAACGCCAGGTAGGCCAGGCAGGTGGAGACCACGCCGGTCAGCAGGGTCGGCCACAGGGCGCGCACGCTCGTCCACGGCGACACGTCCGTGCGGCGGTGGCTGAGCAGGTGCACCGGGTAGTCCTGGGCGACGCCGATCAGGGTGAAGCCGAAGGCCAGGGTGATGCCGTGCACGCTGCCGAAGGCGAGGCTCACCGCGGCCAGGCCCACCAGGGCCGCGCTCGCCAGCGGCAGCACCGCCACCAGGGGCACGCGCCAACTGCGGTAGGCGAACAGCAGCAACAGCACCATGCCCACGGTGGCCGCGGCGCCGAGGGTGCTCGCCTCGCCCGAGGTCTTGTCGCGCATCAGCACGGAGAACGCGCCCGGCCCGCTGATCGTGAGGTGCATGCCGGGCTCGCTGCGGACCGCCTCGAAGGTCGCCTGCAACTGCGCCAGCACCGCCTGCTGGGCGTCCGGATCGAAGCCCGCGGCGGCCGTCTCGACCAGCAGGAGGGCTGCGCGGCCGTCGCGGTCGAACCAGACGCCGTGGCGCAGCTCGGGCTGCACCGGCGGCTGCCAGCTCTCGGCGAGCGTGAGCATCTCCAGCGTCGGGTCGCGCGGGACCAGCGGCTCGACCATCGGCGCCGCCGGCGAGGCCAGGTCCTCCAGCCGCTCGCCGAGCGCCTCGCGCAGGCGCGCGGCGTCCAGCGGGGCGTCGTCGAAGCTCGGCGTGAGCAGGTAGCGGTAGGGCAGCAGCTCGGGCGGGATGGCCTCGGCGTCGAATTCGCCGTTGGCGACCAGCTCGAAGGCCGGGTCGCCTTCGAGCGCCGCGCGCAGCGCCTGGGCGTCCTCGGCCAGCACCTCCGGCTCCGCGCCCTCGATCGCCAGCAGCAGCAGGCGCGAGCCCGGCCCCTCGCCGAGCTCCTCGATCACCAGCGCCTGCGCCGGCGTCTGCGGACTCGGCATGAACAGGCGCAGGTCGCCGCTGAGCTCCAGGCGCGACGCCACCAGGCCACCGAGCAGGGCCAGCGCGAACAGCCACGCGGCCGCGATGGCGAGGCGGCGGGATGGTGTGGTCATGGGCGGGTGCGCTCCGGCCGGTGGGCGGCGAAGGGCATGCGCTCACGTCGCGCGCTGCCCGGGGAGCGAGGGGAGGGGAGCGCGAAGCGGGTGTGGGCCAGCGCGCAGAACGCTCGCTTCTCACTTCCGGTTTCCCGCACCTCGCCCCAGAGCGCCCCCACCCCAACTCTCCCCCGCTGCGCAGGGGAGGGGGCGGTCGAGAAGTGAGTGGGGAGACGTGAGGAACGAGGGCTGGAGCGGTGGCGTACCTCGTTTCTCGCTCCTGATGCCTCACGCCTCGTCGTCGAGAAGTGCTCCTCCCCCCGCTGCGCGGGGGAGGGGGTGGTCGAGGAGCGGGTGGGGAGAAGTGAGGCGCGAGGGCTGGAGCGGTGGCTTGCCTCGTTTCTCGCTCCTGATGCCTCACGCCTCGTCGAGAACTGCCCCTTCCCCCGCTTGCGGGGGAAGGTTGGGATGGGGGTGAGCGCGCGCAGCGCGCTGCGTGAGGGGGGGGAGGGGGGCGCGAAGCGGGTGTGGGCCAGCGCGCCGAGCTCTCGTTTCTCACTTCCGGCTTCCCGCACCTCGCCCCAGAGCGCCCCCACCCCAGCCCTCCCCCGCTGCGCAGGGGAGGGGGCTGCCGGTGCTGCGTAGGGCGGGTGACGGGGCGCGGTGGGCGAGAAAGCGCCGAGGGGTCGAGCGGAGAGCACGGTCTCCTCGCCATGCGCGTCCCGTCCCTTCTCTCGCTGCGCAAGGGAGGGGGCGGTCGAGGAGCGCGTGGGGAGACGTGAGGAGCGGGGACTGGAGCGGTGGCGTGCCTCGATTCTCACTCCTGATGCCTCACGCCTCGTCGAGAACCGCCCCTTCCCCCGCTTGCGGGGGAAGGTTGGGATGGGGGTGAGCGCGCGCACCGTGCTGTATGAGCGAGGGGAGGGCAGTGCGAAGCGGGCGTGGGCCAGCGCACCGAACGCTCGTTCCTCGCTTCTGGTTGCTCGCACCTCGCCCCAGAGCGCCCCCACCCCAGCCCTCCCCCGCTGCGCAGGGGAGGGGGCGGTCGAGAAGTGAGTGGGGAGAGGTGAGGCGCGAGGACTGGAGCGGTGGCTTGCCTCGTTCCTCACTCCTGATACCTCACGCCTCGTCGAGAACTGCCCCTTCCCCCGCTTGCGGGGGAAGGTTGGGATGGGGGTGAGCGCGCGCAGCGCGCTGCGTGAGCGATGGGAGGGCAGCGCGAAGCGGGCGTGGGCCAGCGCGCCGAGCTCTCGTTTCTCACTTCCGGTTTCTCGCACCTCGACCCAAAGCGCCCCCACCCCAACCCTCCCCCGCTGCGCAGGGGAGGGGGCGGTCGAGGAGCGCGTGGGACGAAGCGGGAAGGGAGGGCGGGGCGGTTGTCCTTGCCTGCGTCCCTCGCGCCTCATTTCCCGCTCCTCGGCGCCCGCGCTCATTCCCCGCCGCACAGGGCGCGGAGGGCGTCCATGTCGTCGATGTCGGCGGCGCGCTCGGCGGCGCGGCCGAGCAGGGTGAGGCTGCCGCCGCTCTCGGTCTGCTCGATGTGCATGCAGGCGACGTCGCCCTTCGGGCCCTGCAGGACGATCTGGCGCACGTGCTGGGCGAGGCGCGGGTCGCGGGGGGCGAGGGAGAGGCTCCAGCGGCCGTCGTCGGCGGTTTCCAGCGCGGTGCGGTAGTGCTCGGTCAGCAGCGTGCTGTCGCCGCCCAGCATGCCGCGGAAGCTCGCCAGCAGGCCGCGCAGCTCGGGGGCGCGGTCGAGCGAGAAACGGCGCACGCGCCGGCCCTCGCGCTCCATCTCGACGCGGCCGTCGCGGATGACGGTGCGCTCGCGCTGCGGGGTCCGCACGTCGCGGACGAGGGTGTCGGCATCGGGCTGTTCCAGGCGCCCGGTGCTGCGCACGGGGGCGTCGAGCAGGGCGGATTCGCGGACCTCGACGAAGTCCACCGCGCTCGGTGGCGGGCGGGCGAGGTCGGCCAGCAGCGCGTCGAGCGCCGCGGCGTCGGCGTCAGGCGCGGCGCGCGTCCAGGGCGCGGGCGCGAGCAGCGCGAGCAGCAGGATCGGGAGCAGCGGACGCATCCGTAACATCGCCATCGTTCTGCCAGAAGTCGAAGAAATTGAACCAGTTGTACGGCGCCAGGCGCACATGGTGCTCCAGTCGCCGTGCGTACCGGGTCAGGATGCCCTCGAGCGCGCTGGCGCGCTCGCGGCGCGGGATCTCCAGCGAGTCCGCGAAGTGCTCGAAGTGCAGGTCGTAGCGGTTGCCGCCGCGGTACAGGCCGAAGCACAGCACCACCGGGATCTTCAGCGCCGCGGCGATCAGCGCCGGCGCGGTCGGGAACGCGGCCGGGCTGCCGAGGAAGGGCACCGGCAGCGAGGATTCGCCGCGCCGCGCACGGTCGGCGAGCAGGCCGATCAGGGCGCCCGAGGCGGCCGCCTCGCCGATGGCGAGCACGATGGCGGTGCCGGGCATGCGCGCGTCGATGACGGTCTCGGCGATGCCCGGGTTCAGCGCATCCAGCAGGCAGGTCATGGCCGGGCTCTGGCCCTTGTCGAACACCACGCGCACGCGCACGTCGGGGTTGGTCTGCGAGAGCACCCGCAGGGCCTCGAAGCTGCCGTGGTGCGCGCCGAACAGCAGCACGCCGCGGCCGGGCGCCATCGCCGCCTCCAGCTGGTCCAGGCCGTGGGTGCGGATGTCGAGCGCGCGGTCGCGCCCGGCCAGCAGGAACACCCGGTCGAGGATGGTCGAGGCGAAGCAGTGGATGTGCCGCGCCACGTCCATCAGGGTGGCGCGGCGGCCGAACACGCGCGAGAGGTAGGCGCGCGAGGCGCGGCGCTCGGGGCCGCGCACGACCAGGAAGTACAGGGTGATGGGATAGAGCAGCAGCCGCGCCACCGGCCGTCCGCCGTACAGGCCGATGGAGCGGATCAGCCACAGCGCGAAGCGGCCGCCGCCCTCGGGTCGTTCGGTCCAGTGCGTGGTCATGTCGCGTCCTTCGTCGTCAGGTCGCCGTGCGCGATCACGGTCTCGCCGTGGACGATGCGGAAGCGGATGCGGTCGTGGCGTCGTTCGAGCTCGATGCAGGCGTCCTCCTCCGGCGGCAGGGTGGCCAGGAACTTCACCTGCGGGAAGTCCAGCGCCGCCGGCACGATGCCGAAGGCCTGCTCGGCGGCGGCGATCACCCGCGCGAGCAGCAGCACGCCGGGCACCACCGGCTCCCCGGGAAAATGGCCGGGCAGGGCGGGGTGCGTCGCCGGGATGCGGAGCGCGGCGCGATGGGTGTCGGGAGTGGCGTCCACGATGCGGGCGTGCAGCCGGGACCCCGGCCGCGGCGGATCAGGCGGTGCGGTGCTGCTCGACGTGCGCGGAGAGCGCACGCAGGCTGGCGAAGATGCGGCGGTTCTCCTCGCTGTCGGACCGCAGCTGGAAGCCGTAGCGCTTGGAGATCGCCAGCGCCAGTTCGAGCGCATCGATGGAGTCCAGGCCCAGGCCGTCGCCGAACAGCGGCGCATCGGGGTCGATGTCGGTCGCGGCCACGTCCTCGAGATTGAGCGCTTCGATGAGGAGTTCGGCGAGTTCGGTTTCGGCGGGCGTCTGCTGGCTCATGGGTGTCCGTCGCGGGGTCCCGGCCGACGCAGCACGCCGGCCAGAGGGCGGCGGAGTGTATCATGCGCGATGCCCTCGCCCGGGCCATGGAACGACCTCTGACGCCCGTGCACGACGCCCCGTCCGCCCTCCCCTCCGCCTCCGACGCGACCGCCGCCGCCGCACCCCGGCCCGGTGCCGCGGCCGTGGAGACGACGGACGTGCTGGTCGTCGGCGGCGGGCCCGGCGGCAGCACGGTGGCGACGCTCCTGGCGCGCCGCGGCTGGCGCGTGGTCCTGCTGGAGAAGGCGCGGCATCCGCGCTTCCACATCGGCGAGTCGCTGCTGCCGATGAACATGCCGATCCTGAAGCGGCTCGGCGTGTACGAGCAGGTCGCCGCCATCGGCGTGCGCAAGCTCGGCGCCGACTTCCCGCTGGACGCCACCCGCTACAACACCTTCCGCTTCTCCCGCGCGCTCGACCCCAAGGCCGACCACGCCTTCCAGGTGCGGCGCGCCGACTTCGACCAGTTGCTGTTCGCGCACGCGCGCGGGGCCGGCGTCGACGCGCGCGAGGGCGTGCGCGTCCTGCGCGTGGCGCTGCCCGCCGCCGAGGACGGCACCGCGACGGTGGACGCGGTGGGCGAGGACGGCACGGCGCTGCGCTTCGAGGCCCGCCACGTGGTGGACGCCAGCGGCCGCGACGCCTTCCTGGGCGGCAAGCTGGGGCTCAAGCGCAAGAACCCCGTGCACCAGTCGGCGGCGGTGTTCAGCCACTACCGCGGCGTCGCGCGCCGGCCGGGCGAGGACGCCGGCAACATCACCGTGCAGCGCTTCGAGCACGGCTGGATGTGGCTGATCCCGCTGCCCGACGACGTCATGAGCGTGGGCGCGGTGTGCTATCCCGAATACCTCAAGACCCGCCGCGGCGATACCGAGGGCTTCCTGCAGCGCACGCTGGAGTCGGTCCCCGCGGTCGCCGCGCGCATGGCCGGGGCCGAGCGGGTCGCGCCGGTGCACGTCACCGGCAACTACTCCTATACCTGTACGCGCATGACCGGCCCCGGCTGGACCCTGGTCGGCGACGCCTATGCCTTCCTCGACCCGATCTTCTCGTCCGGCGTGTTCCTCGCCATGCACGGGGCGGAGCGCGCCGCCGACCTGGTCGACGCCAGCCTGCGCGCGCCGGCGACGGCACCGCGCCTGCGGCGGCGCTTCGAGCGCGACCTGAAGCGCGGGCTCGACGAGTTCAGCTGGTTCATCACGCGCTTCAACGCGCCGGCCGTGCGCGAGCTGTTCCGCAAGCCGCGCAACGCCTGGCAGATCGAGCAGGCGGTCATCGCCATGCTCGCCGGCGACGTGTTCGACGCACCGCGCGTGCGCCGCCGCCTGCGTGCCTTCCGCGTGCTCTACGGGATCACCGCGCTCGGCCGGCTGCGCGAGTCGTTCGGCAACTGGCGCCGCCGCCGGCGCCAGCGCACGGTCGAGATCGTCGACGAGACGCTGCAGCGGGACGGCTCGTGAGCCGGCCGCTGGGCAGGACCGCGCCGGCGCCGTCCGCGCTGCGCGTCGGCTACGAGGACGCTGCGGCCGAACACCTGCTGGCGGACCCCCGGGTGCTGGCGGTGATCGGCTTCGCCGGGACGCCCGCGCGCCACGCCGACCCGCGCCGCCTCGACGTCGGCCTGCGCCCGCTGGCCGGGCCGGCGCCGGTCGAGGTCTGGCGCAGCGCCGGCACCGTGGAGGTGGCGCGGCACGACGGCCACGCCTACGCCCACGACGGCCGGCTCGCCTTCGTCGCCTTCGAGGTCGTCGAGGGCGAGGCCGGGATCGGTGCCGCGGCGCGCGAGGCCTACGCCCGGCTGGGGGCCTTCCTGCAGGGCACGCCCTACCGCCACCCGCTGCGCATCTGGAACTACTTCGACGACATCACCCTCGGCGAGGGCGACGACGAGCGCTACCGGCACTTCTGCGTCGGTCGTGCGCAGGGGCTGGGCGAGGTGCCGCGGCAGTTCGCCGCCGCCACCGGGATCGGCTGCCAGCGCCCGGCGGGGCCGGACAGCGTGCTGCAGGTCTACGCGCTGTGCGCGCGCGAGGCCGGCACCGCGATCGAGAACCCGCGCCAAGTCAGCGCCTACCGCTATCCGCGGCAGTACGGCCCGCAGCCCCCCAGCTTCGCCCGCGCCATGCACGCCGCGGGCCTGCCGCTGATGCTCTCCGGCACGGCCAGCATCGTGGGCCACGAGACCGTGCACGCCGGCGACGTCGCCGCCCAGCTGGGCGAGACCCTGCTCAACCTCGACAGCCTGGTGCAGGCGGCGGCCGCCGCCGATCCCGCCCATCCGCCGCGGCTCGGCGCCGAGGCCGTGCTCAAGGCCTACGTCCGGCACCCGGAAACCGCGCCGCAGATCGCCGGCATCCTCGCCGAGCGCCTCCCCCAGACCCCCGTGCTCCTGCTCGCCGCCGACATCTGCCGCCGCGACCTGCTGCTGGAGATCGACGGGTTCGCGGCCTGAGGAGTGAGTTGGGAGGAGTGAGAAACGAGGGGCGGGCGGTCGCGGCGCTCTCTCGTCCACTTCCGTCGCAGCCAGCTCCTTCCCCCGCGCCTGAGGGGGAAGGTGGGGATGGGGGTGAAGCGCGCGGAGCGTGCTGCTTTGGCAGTGAAGAGGAGCGAGGCGCGGTACCGCGCAGCCGGGCTGTGTCGCTTCCGCTTCGGATGTCCCACTCCCGCTGAAAAGCGCCCCCACCCCAACCCTCCCCCGCTGTGCGGGGGAGGGGGCTGGCGGTGCTGCGTAGGGTGTGTCACGAGGCACGGTGGGGAAAGAGCGACAACGCGGGTAGAGCGCGCGACCTCCCGCCGTACGCGTCCCGCTCCTTCCCCCGCCTGCGGGGGAAGGCTGGGATGGGGGTGAGCGCGCGGAGCGTGCTGCTTTGGAAGTGAAGAGGAGCGAGGCGCGGTACCGCGCAGCCGGGCTGTGTCGCTTCCGCTTCGGATGTCCCACTCCCGCTGAAAAGCGCCCCCACCCCAACCCTCCCCCGCTGTGCGGGGGAGGGGGCTGCCGGTGCTGCGTAGGGTGTTGACGAGGCGCGGTGGGGAAGAGCGACAACGCGGGTAGAGCGCGCGACCTCCCGCCGTACGCGACCCGCTCCTTCCCCCGCCTGCGGGGGAAGGCTGGGATGGGGGTGAGCGCGCGCCGCGCGCTGCTTTGGAAGTGAAGAGGAGCGAGGCGCGGTACCGCGTAGCCGGGTTGTGTCGCTTCCGCTTCGGACGTCCCACTCCCGCTGAAAAGCGCCCCCACCCCAACCCTCCCCCGCTGTCCGCGGGGGAGGGGGCTGCCGGTGCTGCGTAGGGTGTGTCACGAGGCGCGGTGGGGAAGAGCGACAAGGCGGGTAGAGAGCACAACCTCCCGCCGCGCGCGACCTGCTCCTTCCCCCGCCTGCGGGGGAAGGCGGGGATGGGGGTGAAGCGCGCGCAGCGCGCTGCTCGTCGACTTCCGGTCGCTTGCGCCTCGCCGACAAGCGCCCCCACCCCAGCCCTCCCCCGCTGTGCGGGGGGGAGGGAGCTGGCCGAGACGTGGTTGGGAGGTGGGAAACGAGGGACGGCAGTCGGGCCGTCCTCGCTCGTTTCTCACTCCTGATCCTTCACTCCTCGCTCCCCGGCCATCGCCTCGCGCATGAGGTACTTCTGGACCTTGCCGGTGACGGTCATGGGGAAGGCGTCGACGAAGCGGACGTAGCGGGGGATCTTGTAGTGGGCGATGCGGCCGCGGCAGTAGGCGCGGACGCCCTCGGCGTCGAGGGCCGCGCCCTCGCGCAGGCGGATCCAGGCGCAGACTTCCTCGCCGAACTTCGCGTCCGGCACGCCGAACACCTGCACGTCGGCGATGTCGGGGTGGGTGTAGAGGAACTCCTCGATCTCGCGCGGGTACACGTTCTCGCCGCCGCGGATGAGCATGTCCTTGAGGCGGCCGACGATGCGGCAGTAGCCGTCGGCGTCCAGGGTGGCGAGGTCGCCGGTGTGCATCCAGCCCTCGGCGTCGAGGGCCTCGGCGGTGCGCTCGGGGTCGTTCCAGTAGCCGCGCATCACCGAGTAGCCGCGGGTCTGCAGCTCGCCGGTCTCGCCGCGCGGCACCACCTTGCCCTCGCCGTCGACGATGCGCACCTCGACGTGGGGGTGTACGCGGCCGACCGAGTCCACGCGCCGGTCGAGCGGGTCGTCGGGGGTGGTCTGGAAGCTGACGGGGCTGGTCTCGGTCATGCCGTAGGCGATGGTGACCTCGGCCATGTGCATGCGGTCGACGACCTGCTTCATCACCTCCACCGGGCAGGGCGAGCCGGCCATGATCCCGGTGCGCAGCGAGGACAGGTCGAACTCGCCGAAGCGCGGGTGCTCGAGCTCGGCGATGAACATGGTCGGTACGCCGTGCAGGCCGGTGCAGCGTTCCTCGGCGACGGTCTCCAGGGTCGCCAGCGGGTCGAAGCCCTCGCCGGGGATCACCATGCAGGCGCCGTGGGTCACGCAGGCGAGGTTGCCCAGGACCATGCCGAAGCAGTGGTAGAAGGGCACCGGGATGCACAGCCGGTCGTCCGGCGTCAGGCGCATGGCCTCGCCCACGAACCAGCCGTTGTTGAGGATGTTGCGGTGGGTCAGGGTGGCGCCCTTGGGGGAGCCGGTGGTGCCCGAGGTGAACTGGATGTTGACCGGGTCGTCCGGCGCCAGGCCCGCGGCGGTGCGCGCCAGCAGGGCGTGCGCGGCGGGGTCTTCGCAGGCGGCGATGGCGTCGAAGTCGAAGGTGCCCGGGACCGGCGCGCCGGGCCCCAGCACGACGACCTCGCGCAGCGCCGGCAGGCGTTCCGCGGCCAGCGCGCCGGGCGCGGCGCTATCGAGCTCGGGCGCCAGCTCGCGCAGCAGGCCGAGGTAGTCCGAGGTCTTGAAGCGCCGCGCGAGCACCAGCGCACGGCAGCCGACCTTGGTCAGCGCGTAGGCCAGCTCGTGGGTGCGGTAGGCGGGGTTGATGTTGACCAGGATCAGGCCGGTGCGGGCGGTGGCGAACTGCATCAGCACCCATTCCGCGCGGTTCGGCGCCCAGATGCCGATGCGGTCGCCGGGTTCCAGCCCCAGGGCGAGCAGGCCGGCCGCGAGGCGGTTCACGGCGGCGTCGAAGGCCGCGTAGTCCAGGCGCACGCCCTGTTCGCGCACCACCAGGGCGGGCCGTTGCGGATGGGCGGCGGCGATGCGGGCGAGCATCGCGCCGATCGTCTCGTCGAGCAGGGCGACGCTGCGGTCGCCGGTCACGTGGCTGGGCGTCATCGGTCGCGGGAGAGCGGGGGACCCCGAGGATAAACGCGTCGCGCGCGACGGCGCGAACCCCGGCCCCGGCCGCGGCCGCGGGCCTATCGCCACGCGGCGGTGTGACACCGGCTGTGCCGTTTCCGTGACAGCGACTGTCACGCCGGCGTGACAGTCGCGGGCGGCGCGCCGATGCCGCGGCGCAGCAGCCTGCGGGCACCTGCGCCGGTGCCGCCGGCGGTGCGCCGCAGCATCGTCCTCGTTGGCACGACCCGTGCTGAAGGAACCGCATGCACCGGCGATGCGGCGGGCGCCGCGCCACCGGACCACGGGGCCCACACGGAGACGGCGATGCAGCGAGGCGCGGGGCAGGGCGAAGGCAGGGCGGAGGGCGGAGCATGAAGTCGCGCGCCGCGGTGGCCTGGGAGGCGGGCAGGCCGCTGTCCGTCGAGGAGGTGGACGTCGAGGGCCCGCGCGAGGGCGAGGTGCTGGTGCAGATCGTCGCCACCGGCGTCTGCCACACCGATGCCTTCACCCTCTCGGGCGCGGACCCGGAGGGCCTGTTCCCGGTGATCCTGGGGCACGAGGGCGGCGGCATCGTCCGCGAGGTCGGCAAGGGCGTGATGTGCGTCAAGCCCGGCGACCACGTCATCCCGCTGTACACGCCCGAATGCGGCACCTGCAAGTTCTGCCTGTCGGGCAAGACCAACCTCTGCCAGGCGATCCGCGCCACCCAGGGCCAGGGCCTGATGCCCGACGGCACCTCGCGCTTCTCCAGCGGCGGCCGCCGGATCCTGCACTACATGGGCTGCAGCACCTTCTCGGAGTACACGGTGCTGCCGGAGATCGCGGTGGCCCGGATCAATCCCGCCGCGCCGCTGGACAAGGTCTGCCTGCTGGGCTGCGGCATCACCACCGGCATCGGCGCGGTGCTCAACACCGCCAAGGTCGAGCCGGGCGCCTCGGTGGCGGTGTTCGGCCTCGGCGGCATCGGCCTGTCGGTGGTGCAGGGCGCGGTGATGGCGCAGGCCGGCCGCATCGTCGTGATCGACACCAACCCGGCCAAGTTCGAGATGGCGCGGATGCTCGGCGCCACCGACTTCGTGAACCCGAAGGACCATCCCGACACGCCGATCCAGCAGGTCGTCGTCGAGCTCACCGACGGCGGCGTGGACTACTCCTTCGAGTGCATCGGCAACGTCGGGGTGATGCGCGCGGCGCTGGAGTGCTGCCACAAGGGCTGGGGCGAGTCCGTGATCATCGGCGTCGCCGGCGCGGGCCAGGAGATCAGCACGCGCCCGTTCCAGCTGGTGACCGGCCGGGTCTGGCGCGGCTCCGCGTTCGGCGGGGTCAAGGGCCGTTCGCAGCTGCCCGGCTACGTCGACCGCTACCTCGCCGGCGAGATCAACATCGACGACATGGTCACCGAGGTGCTTCCCCTCGAGCGGATCAACCACGCCTTCGACCTCATGCACGAGGGGAAGGTCATCCGTTCCGTCATCAGGTTTTAGCGGCCGGACATGCCCGTCCCCGCATCCACCCCACGCTCACGGAGACGCAGAGATGGCTGACCCAGTACGGCTCCACCCCGCGATCGACCACGGCATCCGCCCCGGCGACGAGGCCTTCGCCGGCGGCACCCTCCGCTGCCATTGCGACAGCGAGAAGGTGGAGGTGCGCATCGACGGCCAGGTCGCGCACAACCACGCCTGCGGCTGCACCAGGTGCTGGAAGCCCGAGGGCGCCCTGTTCTCGGTGGTCGCGGTGGTTCCGCGCGACAGGGTCCACGTCGTCGCGCACGAGGAGAAGCTCGCGGTCGTCGACGAGGCCGCGACCATCCGGCGCCACGCCTGCACCGCGTGCGGTGTGCACATGTTCGGCCGCATCGAGGACACCGGGCATCCCTTCCACGGCCTCGACTTCGTGCACGTGGAGCTGTCCGACGAGCCGGGCTGGCAGGCGCCGCAGTTCGCGGCGTTCGTGTCCTCGATCATCGAGTCCGGCGCCGACCCGGCGCGGATGGACGCGGTCCGCGCGCGCCTGCGCGAGCTCGGCATCGAGCCCTACGACTGCCTGTCGCCGCCGCTGATGGACGCCATCGCCACGCACGTGGCGAGGACCTCCGGCGTCCTCAGGACCGCCGCCTGATTCCCACCCACCACCGCACACGACAACGAGCCGCCGCAGGCGGCCAGAGGGAGGAGAACCCATGAACCGCATCACGCGACGCGACATCTTCCGCGTCTCCGCACTCACCGCGGCGCTCGCGCTGGCCGTCACAGGCTGCAACGTCGACGCGACCGCGACGCCGAACGTCCAGCAGCAGGCCGGGACGCCCGCCGCGCAGACGGCCCAGAACCAGCCGGCCAGCAGCACCGCGCGCACGGTCGACAGCGACCAGGAGTTCCAGCGCATCGCCGCCGACGCGGACAACTGGGGCGGCATCGGCCGCGACTTCGCACTGACCCGGCACAGCCCGCTGAGCGGCATCAACCGCGACAACGTGCGCGACCTCAGGATGTCGTGGGAGATGAAGACCAACGCCACCCGCGGCCACGAGGGCCAGCCGCTGGTGATCGACGACCGCATGTACTTCGTCAGCGCCTACCCGAACCACGTGTACGCGGTCGACCTGTCCGAGCCCGACAACGGCAAGGTGCTGTGGCACTACACCCCGGAGCAGGACGAGCGCTCGGTGGCGGTGGCCTGCTGCGACACCGTCAACCGCGGTGCCTCCTACGGCGACGGCAAGATCGTCTTCGGCAGCCTGAGCGGCGACATCATCGCGCTCGACGCGGAGACCGGCCGCGAGGTCTGGAAGAAGAAGCTCGCCCATCCCGACCAGGGCGAGACGGTGACCATGGCGCCGATCATCGCCAACGGCAAGGTGGTCGCCGGCATCAGCGGCAACGAGTTCGGCGTGCTCGGACGCGTGGTGGCCTACAACCTCGCCGACGGCAGCGAGGTATGGAACTGCGCGGCCGCGGGCAGCGACCAGGACCTCTGCCTGGGCGCGGACTTCAACAAGGCCAACCCCCACTTCGGCCAACTGGGCGACCTCGGCATCAAGTCCTTCCCGGGCGAGGAGTGGAAGCGCGGCGGCGGTGCGGCCTGGGGCTGGTACAGCTACGACCCCGACCTGAAGCTGGTCTACTACGGGACCGGAAACCCCGGCCTGTGGAGCCCGTCCTACCGCTGCGGTGCCGACACCCACGAGGAGTGCAACAACGGCGAGTGGGACAACAAGTGGTCCATGACCACCTTCGCCCGCAACATCGATACCGGCGAGGCGGTCTGGGGCTACCAGAAGACCCCGTTCGACCAGTGGGACTACGACGGCGTCAACGAGCCGATCCTGGTCGACCTGACGATCGACGGGCGGCAGGTGCCGGCCCTGGTGCAGTTCGACCGCAATGGCTTCGTCTACGTGCACGACCGCCGGGACGGCACCCTGCTGCGCACCCACAAGTACGTCAACGTGAACTGGGCCGAGCGGGTCGACATGGAGACCGGGCGCCCGGTCAAGGTCGCGGCGCACTCGCCGTTCGAGCGCGGCAAGAACGTGTCGGTCTCGCCGTCGGCGATGGGCGGCAAGGATCAGCAGCCGTGCTCGGTCGATCCGGCCGAGCCGCAGGTGTTCTTCTGCGGCACCAACAACTGGTACATGGAGCTCGAGCCGCAGGAGCGGGGCAACACCATGCTCGGCCTGCCTTACGTCTTCGCCAACGTCATGATGAAGCCCGAGAAGCCCGGCGCACTCGGCATCGTCAAGGCCTTCGACGTGCTGACCGGGCAGTCGAAGTGGGAGATCGAGGAGGCCTACCCGGTGTGGAGCGGCACCCTCGTGACCGACGGCGGCCTCGTGTTCTACGGCACGCTCGACGGTTGGTTCCGCGCCGTCGACAAGGAGACCGGCGAGAAGCTGTGGGAGACCAAGCTGCCGTCCGGCGTCATCGGCAACGCCATCGCCTACCGCGCCAACGGCAACGAGTACATCTCGGTGTTCTCGGGCATCGGCGGCTGGATCGGCCTGCCGGTGACGGCCGGGCTCGATCCCTCGGATCCCTATGGCGCGCTCGGTGCCGCCGGCCTGGCGTTCAGCAACAACTTCCAGGACATCCCGCTGGGCGGCATGGTGCACACCTTCCGCATCGGCGGTGCCGGGCGCACGATCGAGCCGCCTGCGGTCGCCAGCAACCCGACGGCGCACGGGGCCGGTCACTGATGCGGCGCGCAGCGATGGACAGTGTGCGTGGGCCGATGCGCGGCGCGGGGAATCCTGGCTCCCCCGCCGTTCCCCACCGCCACGGCGCGCTTGCGCCGTGGCGGTGCGTTTCTGTGGCGGCCGTGGCTGCGGTGGCCCTCGCCGCGGGCTGCGCGCCGGCGGCCGGCGAGGAGGAAGCCGCCGGCGCGGACGACGGTGCGGTCCTGCGCGTGTGTGCCGACCCCGGCAACATGCCGCTGTCCAACCGCGCCGGCGAGGGCTTCCAGAACCGCATCGCCGAGGTGCTCGCCGAGAGCATGGGCCGGCGCCTGGAGTACCACTGGCACACCTATTACCAGCGCGGCCTGGCGCGCAGCACCATCAACGCCGGTCGCTGCGACGTGCTCATGGACATGAGCACCGACTTCGAGATGGGCCTCGTCACCAGGCCGGTCTACCGCTCGACCTATGTGCTGGTCAGCGGCGACATGGCGCTGAAGCCCGAATCGCTCGACGACCCGGCACTCAAGGGCATTCGCCTCGGCGTGTTCCAGAGCTCGCAGGCGCGGCAGGCGCTGCGGGACCACGGTGTGCGCGGCACCGAGGTGCAGTACCTCTTCTACGATTCCTCGCTGCAGCCCGAGGAGCATCCCGCCAAGCTGGTCGAAGGCGTCATCGAGGGCCGCCTCGACGCCGCCGAGGCCTGGGGTCCGACCGCGGGCTACTACGCCAGCCGGCACGGCCTGACCATCCATCCGCTCAACACCATCGACGACGAGGTGCTCGAGTATCCGGTGGCGCTGGCGGTCGCGCGCCGCAACCGCGCGCTCCGCGACGAGCTCGACGCTGCGCTGGAGGCCAGCAGCGAGCGCATCCGCGCCATCCTCGACGAGTACGCGGTACCGCTGGTGGAGTGCGAGGACTGCATCGTCTCCGGGCCACTGCCGTCGCACGGGCCCTATCCCGAGCCGGCGCAGACCCATTTCGACCCGGTGGCGCCCGCGGAGAGCCTGGCCGACCTCCAGCGGCGCCTGGCCGCGGGCAGCGACCGCAACGAGGAGCTGCAGCACGCGCTGGTCGGCGACGACATCGGCCGCATCGAGTTCCTGCTCGGGCAGGGCGCCGACGTCGACGCCGTGGGTCCGCAGGGCGAGACCGCACTGCATCTGGCCGTGCGCGGGCGCCAGCCCGCGATCCTGGCGCGGGTGCTGGCGGAGGAGCCCGACCTGGAGGCGCGCAACCGGTCGGGGTGGACGCCGCTGATGCTGGCGGTCTGGAGCGACCAGACCGACGCGGTCGCCACCCTTCTGGCCGCCGGTGCCGGCGTGGATGTCGCGGCCGGGGACGGCTGGAGCCCACTCGCGCTCGCCATCACCTATGGCGATGAGGACATGGTGCGCCAGCTGATCGAGGCCGGCGCCGATCCGAACGGCACCAACCCCTCCGGTTTCACGCCGGTGATGTTCGCGGTGAGCAGGAAGCAGCCGGAGCTGCTCGAGGCCCTGGTCGCGCGCGGCGCGGACGTGAACCGCACGAACGCGGCCGGGATCACGCCCCTGATGCTCGCCGCGGCGGTGGGCGAGGAGGCCCTGGTCCGCACCCTGCTCGAGGCAGGGGCGGACCGCGACGCGCGCGAGGGCGAGGGCCGCACCGCGGCCGCCATCGCGCGCGGGGCCGGCCACGAGGCGCTCGCCGCCGAAATCGAGGGCCCTGCCCGCCCCTGAACCGCGTTTCGATCCCCCGCTGCCGCCAGCGGGCTCCTTACCCCAGCAAGGATTTCCCGACCCCATGATGTATCGCCAGCACAAGATCCTCGGTCAGATCCCGAAGCGCCTGCTCGCCTCCCTTCTGTTCTGCGGGCTGGTCGGCTGCGGGCAGATGGAATCCCAGGCGGCCCCTGCGGCCGCCGCCGAGCCGGCCCCCGTCGCATCGGCACCGGCACCGACGAGCGCACCGGCGCCCGCAGCCGAGGCTGCGGTTCCCGAAGCCGCCGAGACCCCGAGCCTGCCCGAGGGCGGTCCGGTCGAGGTGACGCCAGAGCTGGTCGAGGCCGGCAGGAAGATCTACTTCTCCGCCGGTTGCAACGCCTGCCACGGCGGCACCGGCGGCGGCGGCATGTGCCCGCCGCTGACCAACGACATCTGGATCTACGGCGACAGCGACGACGTGCTGCGCGTGATCATCAGCGAAGGCACCGCCGGGATGGTCAAGTACGGCCTGCCGCGCATCGGCCAGGAGCGCGTGGTCGGGCAGATGCCGCCGTTCGACGCGGTGCTGCAGGAAGGCGACGTCGACAAGCTGGTGGCCTTCATCCGCTCGGTGCACGCAGACAAGGGAGAGAGCGCGAAATGATGGGGATGCCGTCGATGTCCATCCGTCCGCACTGGCGCACGGTCGCGGTCGCGGTCGCGGCGGTGGTCCTGCTCGCCGCCTGCGGTCGCGAGCAGTCTGCAGTGTCCACCGCCGTCGCCGCCGACGTCGCGCCGGCATCGGCGGCCGTGCACGCCTACGTGCCCAACCAGCGCAGCGGAACGATCTCGATCATCGACACCGGCAGCGACAGCGTGGTGCGCACGCTGTCCGGCGGCGGGCTGGGCAACCGGATCCAGCAGATCATGGTCGCGCCGGGCGGAGACAGCCTGCTCGTGGTCGATGCCGCGGCGCATCGCCTGGTCGAGCTCGACATCGCCAGCGACCGGATCCGGCGCAGCGTGGACATCGGCGAGAACGCCGAGGGTGTCACCGCCTCGCCATCGGGCGAACAGTTGGCCGTCTGCGTCGAGGGCGAGAACGAGGTGATGCTGATCGACGAGGCCAGCTTCGAGATCGGCGCCCACATCCCCACCCAGGGGCGTGCGCCCGAGCACTGCGTGTACACGCCGGACGGCCGCTTCCTGCTGACCAGCAACGAGGCATCCAGCGATCTGGACGTGATCGACGTGGCCAGCGCGACCTCGGTGGGCCTGATCGAGGTCAGTGGGCACCCGCGCGGCATGGCCTTCGCACCCGACGGCAACATCGTCTACGTCGCGCAGGAGTCGGCCGATGTGGTCGACGTGGTGGACCTCGCGCAGCGATCGCGGGTGGCCAGCATTCCCGCCGGCCTGCGCACCGCGGGTCTCGCCCTGTCGCCCGACGGCAGCCGGCTCTATGCCTCCAACGGCGGTGCGCATTCGGTGACGGTCATCGACACCGCGAGCCGCCAGCCGATCGGCGAGATCCCGGTCGGGCAGCGCCCCTGGAACCCGGCGTTGACCCCGGACGGCGCCAAGCTCTATGTCGCCAACGGGCGCTCCAACAGCGTCAGCGTGATCGACACCGAGACGATGCAGGAGATCGCGCAGATCCCGGTCGGCGAGATGCCGTGGGGCGTGATCATCCCGCACTGAAGGCACTGCACCCATGCGCACCTGGAGCACCACGCCGGAAGCGAGTCCCGCCACGCGGGGAACCGTCGTGGGGCTGCTGCGCATCGCCCTGGCGGACGACCACGCCGTGGTCCGCAACGGCTACCGGCGGCTGCTCGAGCTCGAGGACGACATGCAGGTGGTGGCCGAGTTCGGCGACGGCGAAAGTGCCTACCACTGGTTCGCACGGCACGATGCCGACGTCCTGGTGCTGGACCTGTCGATGCCCGGCCGCAGCGGGCTCGACATCCTGCAGCGCATGAACCAGCGTGGCCCGGGCCCGCGCGTGCTGGTGTTCACCATGCACGAGAGCGCCGCCCTGGCGGCGCGCGCGCTGGCGCTGGGTGCGCACGGCTACGTGACCAAGAGCAGCGCCCCGGAGGTGCTGGTCGATGCGGTGCGCCGCGTCGGCCGCGGCGAGGCGCTGGTGCCGCCGGAGCTGGCCGCGGGCGTGCGCGACGGCCCGCCGCACCGCGCGTTGTCGCCGCGCGAGTTCGAGGTCTTCCTGCTGCTGGCGGAGGGCGAGAGCGTCGAGCGAATCGCCGAGGCGCACCGGCTGAGCGTCAAGACCGTCTCCAACTACCAGACCACCATCCGGCAGAAGACCGGCCTGTCGAGCGCGCTGGAGATGTACCGCTACGCCCTCGAGCACGCCCTCCTCGCGCCGCCGCCGATCTGCGCCTGACGTCGGCGTCGAGGAGTGAGTGAGGAGAAGTGAGAGGAAGGGCGAGGCGGAGCCCGTTGTTTCCCAGTCCTCTCCACGCGCTCCAGCGCGTTCCGCGCTCACCCCCATCCCGGCCTTCCCCCGCAGGCGGGGGAAGGAGCCGGTCGCGCGAGGGTGGAAGACTCGCCCCTCGCCCGTCGTTCTCTGCCACGCCCTATGGAGCCCCGCCGGCGGCCGCGTCAGCTGGGGAGGGTTGAGGAGGGACTTCTGGCGAGGCGCGAGGGATGGGGAGTGGGAAGAGGGGGCGCGGCTGCCCGCCCTCGTTCCTCGTTTCTCCTCGCTCACTCCTCTGCAACCGCCTCCGCAAGCGGGAAGCAGGCGCGGATGCGCAGGCCGCGGCCGGTGTCGGGATCGGCGGGGAGGAAGGCCAGCTCGCCGCCGTGTGCCCAGACCCGTTCGCGCATGCCGACCAGACCGTTGCCGTGGATCGCCTCCTGGCCGTCGGCGCGCAGGCCGACCCCGTCGTCGAGCGCCTCCCAGCGCAGGCGGCCGTCGCCCTCGCGCGCGAGCACGATCCGGACACTGACGGCCTGTGCGTGACGTGCCGCGTTGGTCAGCGCCTCCTGACTGAGCCGGTACAGGGCGAGCGCGAGCGGGGCCGGGAGCGCGTCGACCGCGGCATCGAGGTCGAGCTCCACCGCCATCGGCCGCCCGGCACGGCCGCGCCAGCTGTCGGCGAGCTCCTCGAGCATGCGCCGCAGGGGGACCTGCGCGTCGGTCTCGTGCAGCGCCGGACGCAGGCGCCGCAGGAGGTCGCGCACTTCCAGGCTGGCGCGTTCGCACTGCCGCACCAGTTCGCCGGCGACCGCCTCGAGCGTGGCGTCGCCGCGCACGCGCCGCGCCAGCCAGGTGGCGTCGGCGCGCATCGCGGTGAGCACCTGGCCGAACTCGTCGTGCAGCTCGCGCGCCAGGTGCGCGCGCTCGGCCTCCTGCAGGGTCAGCAGGCGCGCGCTGAGTCCGCGGCGGGCCTCCTGCGCCGCCGCCAGCGCCTGCGCCAGGTGGTTGAGCCCGTCGGCGATGGCGTTCATTTCCTCGCTGCGCCCGCGCGGCGCGCGGCGCGCGTAGTCCTGGCTGCGGTAGCCCTCGATGGCGTGCAGGATGCCGTGCAGCGGCGAGAGCACCTGGCGCACGGTGAGGACGCTGGCGAGCACCACCAGGGTGCCGAAGGCGAGCAGGATGGCAAGCAGGTCGAACAGCGCATCCAGTGCCTCCTGCTGCTCGCTGGCGCGATCGACCGCCATCTCCACCTCGATCCTCCGGCCGTCGCCGCCGCGCAGGGTCCAGTGCACGGACGGCTCGTCGTCCGCGCTGCCGCCGAGCACGGCGAACAGCCACGCCTGCAGGCGCGGCCCGGCCGCGTCCGGCGAGTGCGCCAGCACCGCGCCGGCCTCGTCGCGCAGGATCACGCGCAGGTGGCGCATCTCGCCGGAATCCAGGATCGACTGCACGGCGCGCAGCCGTCGGGGGATCTCGTCGGCGGGGGCGCCATGCAGGCCGCCGAGCGCGTCGAGCAGGCGCGCAGTCTGGCGCGCGCCCTGCGCCTCGTGCTCGACATCGCGGCGCGCCTGCCAGACCGCCAGCGCCAGCGCGACCAGCAGCATCGCCGCGGACAGCACGACGATGCGCGACAGCAGCAGGCGCGACATGCGCATGGCGGCCCCAGGCGATCGGGAATTGTTCCCATGTTAGCAACCGGCCACGGCACCTAGAGTTCGGTCGATCCACGACGAGGCAGCCCATGCGCACCAGTACGCACGCCACGCGGAAACGCCGCTCCCTGCTCGCCATCGCGATGACCAAGGGGCTCCTGCTGTTCGATCTCGCGCCCGCGGCTGCGCAGGGCCAGACGGACAGCATGTCGATCCTGCCGACCGTGACCGTCAGCGGCCTGCTGCCCGAGGAGCTGGATGCGGTGGCCGGCTCCAGCGCCACCGTGGACCGCGGGCAGCTCGAGGCGGAGCGGCCGTACTCGATCCGCGAGGCGCTGCAGGGCGTCCCCGGCGTGCACGTGGTGGCCGAGGACGCCTTCGGGCTCAACCTCAACATCGGCATCCGCGGGCTCGACCCGCGCCGCACCAGTCGCACCCTGATGCTGGAGGACGGGATGCCGGTGCACCTGGCGCCGTACAGCGACCCGACCTCGCACTACCACACGCCGCTGGAGCGGATCGAGCGCATCGAGGTGGTCAAGGGCGCGGGGCAGATCATGCACGGGCCGCAGACCGTGGGCGGCGTGATCAATGTCGTGACCACGCCCGTGCCGCGGACGCCGCTGGCCGAGATCGACCTCGCTGCCGGCACCCGCGACTTCACCCGCGCCAGCGTCGGTGTCGGCAACGGCGGCGAACGGGGCGGCTGGCTGCTTCAGGCCGCCCAGCGCCAGGGCGACGGCAGCCGCGAACACAGCCACCACCGCATCCGCGACCTCGCGCTCAAGGGCGAGGTGGACCTGGGCGAGCGCCAGTCGCTGCGGCTCAAGCTGAACCGCTACGAGGAGGGCTCGAACTTCGGCGAGGCGGGCCTCGACCAGGCCCGCTTCGATGCCGATCCGTTCCAGAACCCCTTTCGCGACGACGTCTTCGAACTCGAGCGCAGCGCGGTGCAGCTGGTGCACGACGTCGCCTTCTCGGACACCGCGCGCCTGGCGACGCAGATCTATTACCAGCGGACCGACCGTGCCTCCTACCGCCAGCTCGATGCCATCGTCGAGGCCGACGTCGACGACGGGGAGGCCGAGAAGGAACGCGAGGAACTGCGCTACGACGGCGTGGGTGCGGACGGCGAGGGCATCGTCGCCGGCTGTCCCGAGGGCATCGACTACGGCGTCCCCGGCGGCTTCGAGGCCTTCGCCCACCTGTGCGGCAACCAGATGCGGCCGCGCGAGTACCGCTTCCACGGCATCGAGCCGCGCCTGGAGGTGGAGCACGTCCTGTTCGGGCTGCGCAGCGAACTGGTCGCCGGCGTGCGCCTGCACCGCGAGCGCATCGAGCGCAGGCGCTACAACGGCGCCTTCCCGACCGCGCGCGAGGACTCCGAGGGTACCGGCCTGCGCGATGCCTTCGACATCGAGACCGACGCCGTCGCCGCCTACCTGCAGAACACCTTCTACGCCGGGAACTGGTCGTTCACCCCGGGCCTGCGCTACGAGCACTACGAGCAGAGCAACCGCGTCACCCACGACGGCTTCGCGCCGGTGCAGCCGGCGGTGGAGACCCGCCAGAGCAACAGCCGGCTGCTGCCCGGCCTCGGCGTGACCTATGCCGGCCTGCGCGACACCACCCTGTTCGCCGGCGTCCACCAGGGCATCGCGCCGCCGCGGCCG
Source organism: Coralloluteibacterium thermophilum (assembly GCF_042654365.1). Taxonomy (NCBI): domain Bacteria; kingdom Pseudomonadati; phylum Pseudomonadota; class Gammaproteobacteria; order Lysobacterales; family Lysobacteraceae; genus Coralloluteibacterium; species Coralloluteibacterium thermophilum. The sequence continues at coordinate 262,185 of NZ_JBHSGG010000002.1, read as the reverse complement.
GACGCCAACCTCCCGCCGGGCGACGAGGACCTGCAGCAGGTCGACGCCGAGCGCAGCACCAACATCGAGCTCGGCGTGCGCAGCCGGCCCGCGCGCGGCGTGGTGGTGGAGGCGACCCTGTTCGGGATCGACTTCAGGAACCAGATCCTGCCGGGCTACGCGGTCGGCCTGGGCCAGACCTTCGCCAACGCCGGCCGCAGCACCAACCGTGGCGTCGAACTCGCCGGCCGGCTCGACTTCGGCCACATGCGCGGGAGCGCCGGCAACCTCTACCTCGCAGGCAGCTACACCAACCTGTTCACCGCGCGCTTCGACAGCGACCTGATGACCCCGGACTTCGCACCGGGCGAGGACGAGACCGAGGTGTTCACCAACGCCCGGGGCAACCGGTTGCCCTACGCGCCGCGGCAGCTCGTCTCGGCAAGCCTGGGCTACGAGCACGCGCGCTGGAACGCGCGCATCGGCGCGACCCACGTCGGCGCGCAGTACACCGACGCGCTGAACACGGTGGCACCGGCGCCGGACGGGCAGTCCGGGCGCATCCCCGCGTACACGACCCTCAATGCGGCCTTCAGCCTGCACGTCACCGACGGCCTGAGCGTGTACCTGAGCGCGACCAACCTCACCGACCGGACCTATCTCGTCAGCCGCGTCAACGGCGCCTTCGCGGGGCCGCCGCGGCAGGTGTTCGTGGGGGCGCGGATGCGGTTCTAGGGGCCCGGGGCGGCGGAGCGGAGGCTTTCGCTCCCCGGTCTCCGGCGGCGAACAGCGCTGACCGCATTCCAGCCGTCCCCACAGGCGGGGGAACGGCGCCGGTCGCGTAGGCGTGGGCGCGCTCCCCATTGCCCGGCCTGCGAAGCATCGGCAGCGCGGCCCGTGGACGGCGCGGAAGCAGGGGAGGGGCGCTCTTCGGGCGAGAGCGAGGCATGAGGAACGAGACAACGAGGACGCGCCCCGCCGGCACGCGTGCCTCACGCCTCCTCACTCTCTCCTGCGCGGTGCACGATGCGCGCTGCCCGCTGCCCGCTGCCCGCTGCCCGCTGCCCGCGCGCTGGCGCAGTCGGGATGTTTTCCCATGGTCGGACGGCGCGGGCGGGGCTACCGTCGGTACGGGTCCGTGCCTGCGCCCGGCCCCTCTCCTCCTGTGCATCCTCCGGATGCCTCGCCCGCGTCGCCCCGACGCGGGTTTTTTTGCCCGTGCCGGCCGGCCCCGCGATCCGGGAATCGTTCCCATGTCGCAGCGGCTGCTGCTGCTCCTACGCTGAGGCCACCTTCAACGGACTCCAGCGGTATGTCCCGGAACGCCTGCCTGCCGTCGCCTGCCCCCCGTCCCGTCGCCATTGCCGTGCGCACCTGCCTGGTCATGCTCGCCACGGCCCCGCCCGCGGCCGCACAGTCGGTGACCGGCGCCCTCGACCGCGAGGTCACCCGGCTCGACCGCGTCGAGGTGACCGCCACGCCGCTGCGCGGCGCTCCTGTCGATGCCGACCATCTTCCCTACAACGTGCAGTCGGCGACCGCCGAAGAGATCGACGCCGCGCACGCGGAGAACCTCCCCGGCTTCATGACCCGGCGCCTGCCGGGGGTGAACGCCAACGAGGTCCAGGGCAGTCCCTTCCAGACCGACATCACCTTCCGCGGCTTCCGCGCCTCCGCACTGCCGGGCGCGGCCCAGGGCCTCTCGGTCTACCTCGACGGCGTGCGCATCAACGAACCCTTCGCCGACATCATCAGCTGGGACATGGTGCCGGAAGCCGCCATCCGCACGCTGACCCTGATGCCCGGCTCCAACCCGCTGTTCGGCGCCAACACCCTCGGCGGCGCGCTGGCCTTCACCACCAAGTCCGGCCTCACCGATCCCGGGCTGGCGGGCGACGTGCAGCTGGGCAGCGACGCCCGGCGCCGGCTCGACGCGGCCTGGGGCTGGGCCGGCGGCGACGGCATGCACGCCTTCGTCGCCACCACGCAGTTCGACGAGGACGGCTGGCGCGACGCCTCCGAGGGCCGGCTCGGCAACGTGTTCGCCAGACTCGGCCGCGAGGGCGAGGCGACCGACTGGGACGTGTCGCTGCTGCACGGGCGCAGCCGGCTGATCGGCAACGGCCTGCTGCCGAGCTGGCGCTACACCGACGACGGCGTGGAACCGGGGCTCTACGAGATGGACCGCCGCGCGGTCTACACCTCGCCGGACCTGACCCGCAACCGCAATACGCTGGCCACCGCGCAGCTCGAACACCGCTTCGGCGGCGGCAGCGTATTCAATGTTCTGGCCTACGTGCGGCGCGGCACGCGCGACACGGTCAATGGCGACGCCAGCGAGGACTACGAGGAGTACGTCGAGGCCTGCGAGGACGGCTTCGATGCCGACGGCCTGCCGCTCGAGGACGAGTGCGGCCATACCGCCGGGGAGGCGGCACTGATTCCGCCGGCGGTGTTCAACACCACGCGGATGGAGCAGCGCGGCCACGGGCTCGCCGCCAACCTCGGCCAGGCGTTCGCCACGCACCGGCTGACCTGGGGCGCGAGCTGGGACCGCAGCCGGGTCGACTACGCCCAGTTCGAGCAGGACGGCGACTTCACGCCCGAGCGTTCCGTGGTCGCGCTGCCGGGCAGCGAGCGCGCATTCTTCTCCGGCGTCGACGGCGCCACCGAGGCCTTCGGCCTGTTCGTCACCGACCTGTGGGAACTGGCGCCGGATACATGGCTCAATGCATCGCTGCGCTGGAACCGGGTGGAGGTCGAGAACACGCTGTCCACCGCCGACGACGGCGAGAAGCCGCGCGAGGCCTTCACCTACACCAAGCTCAACCCGGCCTTCGGCCTCACCCGCCGCATCGGTGCGGACGTGACCGTGTTCGCGAGCGCTTCGCAGAACACGCGCGCGCCCACCGCCATCGAGCTGGGCTGCGCCGACCCGGAGGAACCGTGCCGGCTGCCGACCGGCCTGCAGGCCGATCCCTTCCTCGAGCAGATCGTCTCGCGCACCTATGAACTCGGCGCGCGCTGGACGTCGGGCCGGGCACGGGCCGTGTCGCTTTCGCTCTATCGCGCCGACAACCGCAACGACATCCTGTTCCTGCGCGCACCGAACTCGCAGCTGGGCTACTTCGACAACGCCGACCGGACCCGCCACCAGGGCGCCGACCTGCAGTTCGTGCAGGACTTCGGCACGGCCGCGGTGTGGGCCGGCTACAGCTACCTGGACGCGACCTACCAGGCCACGGGCGAGCTGCTCTCCGGCGAGCGGGTGATCGAGCTGGAGCCGGGCATGCGCATCGCCGGCCTGCCGCGGCACACCCTCAAGCTCGGCATCGACTGGCGCCCGACGCCGTCGCTGCTGCTCGGTGCGGACTGGCAGGCGCTATCCGGCCGGGTCGCCAGCGGCAACGAGGACGGCCTGGTCGACAACGTCGACGACGATGACGCCGACGAGGTCCGCCACGACCTCGCCACCGCCGGCTACGGCCTGCTCAACCTGCGTGCGGAATGGGCGCTCGGCCCGCGCCTCGCGCTGTACGCGCGGGTCAACAACATCCTGGACAAGCGCCACGAGACCTGGGCGGCGGTGGCCGAGGACCTGTTTCCCGGCGGCGAACTGATCCGGCCGCACGTCGAGCCGGTCGAGGAAGGCCCCTCGCGCTTCGTCGCGCCCGGCGCGCCGCGCACCTGGCAGGTCGGGATGCGGTTCCGCTTCTAGCTCGAAGCGCGGGAGAAGCCAGGGACGCGAGGCGGGGACGGGAACGAGGACGGGCGCCGGCGCCTTGCCCGTTCCCCGCTTCGCGTCAGCCGATCCCGGAATCCCCGCCCGCTCCCCGCACCCGGCTCCGCCGCGGAAGGATGCGCGACATCACCCCGTCGCGGCGCAGCGCATGCGCGAGCGCCGCGACGATGTGCAGGCCGATGAGCGCGGCGAACAGGTTCGCGCTGTAGACGTGGATGCGGTTGAACACGGCATACAGCGTCGGATTCTCGGGCAGCCACGAGGGCAGGTGCAGGCCGAAGAAACGGATGCCCCACTTGGCGAAGTTCGACTCGATGTAGCCGCTGAGCGGCACCAGCACCAGCAGCACGTAGAAGATCCTGTGCGACCACTCCGCCGCACGCACCTCCCAGGCCGGTACCGTGCCCGGAAGCGGGCCGGGACGATCGCGCAGGCGCGCACTGATCAGCAGGGCGACCAGCACCAGCACGATCAGCCCGATCGACTTGTGGAAGTTGTAGAAACGGGCCACCGGGGGCGTGCCCTTCTCCAGGTCCACCATGTACCAGCCGGTGCCGATGAGCACGCCGATCGCGATCGCGATCAGCCAGTGCAGGATCACCACCGTGGTGCCGTAGCCGCCGCGTGCGTCCACGGTGCGGACCTCAGCGTGCCCGCCAGCGCAGGTCGGCGCCGACCAGGAAGGTCCGGCCGGGTCCGGGCTCGAAGTAGCGGCCGTTGCCGTCGTTGACGATCACCGAGCCGGCATGGTGGCGGTCGAAGAGGTTGTCGACCCGCGCGAACGTGCCGATCCGCCAGCGCGGCAGGTCCAGCGTGTAGCCCGCCGAGAGGGCGAACACGGCGTAGGCGTCGGCGCGGTCGCGGCCGAGGTCGTCGGTCGGCACCTCGCCGATGTAGCGGCCCTCCAGCCCCGCCTGCCAGCCGGTCTCGGCCGGCTGCCAGCGCAGGCCCATGAACAGCGCCTCGCGCGCCACGCCCGGGATGCGCTGCCCCGCCGCCACCGGCGTGTCGGGCGTGGTGCAGGGCGAGCCGGTGCAGGTCAGGAAGGGCGACTCGAAGGTCGCGTCCACCCAGGTGAAGGCGGTGCGGAACTGCCAGGCCGGGGCGACGTCCACCCGCAGCGCGGCCTCGGCGCCCTGGCGGCGGGAGCGGTCGATGTTCTGGTAGGTGGTGCGGCCGCCGCTGTTGGTGGCGACGGCGAGTTCGTCGCGGCTGTCGGCGCGGAACACCGCGAACTCCATGCCCAGCGCCGCGTCCGGCCGCAGCTTGACGCCCAGCTCGGCATTGCGCGTGCGCGCCGGCGCCAGACCCAGGTTGAGCCCGCTGCCGCCGTCGTTGCGGTAGCCGAGCTCGGCGAAGGTCGGGGTCTCGAAGCCGCGCCCGTAGGCGGCGTAGGCGTGCACGGTGGGCGAGGCCCGCCACAGCACGCCGGCGACCGGCGTGGTCTGCCCGTAGTCGGCGGTTCCGCTGTCGTCGGGATTGGTGGCGGTGATGTAGCGGTCGCGCGAGTCGAAGTCGATCCGGCTGCGGCGCGCGCCGGCCGAGAGCGTCCAGTCCGGATGCGGTGTCCAGCTCGCCTGGGCGTAGAGGTCGCGGCTCTCGACGCGGTCGATCTGGTCGCGGCGCAGGCGGCCGACGACGCCGAGCGCGTCGCCGACGAAGTTCTCGTAGCCGGTGCGGTGCTGGCGCTGGCGGTCCACGGCGACGCCCGCCGCGACCTCGAGCGGCGCGCCGGCCAGCTGGCCGTTCCACAGCCAGCGCACGTCGCCGCCGCCGTACTCGTTGGCGAGGTCGATCACCCCGCCCTGGCTCAGCGGGCTGGCCTGCGCCCCCGGCGGGATCGCCAGCACCTGGAAGACGTCGCGCTGGCCGTAGTAGCCCATGGCGCGCAGGCTGTGCGCGGCGGCGAGCGGCTGTTCCCAGATCAGCCCGCCCTGCTGCTGCGAGACCGACTTGCGCGTGTTGTAGGTGGTGGCCACCTCGGCCACGCTGCGCGGGTCCTGCTCGAACTGGGCGCGGCCGAGCCCCAGCGGGTCGAGCGCGTTGGGGATGTTGACCGTGTTCAGCACCAGGCTCAGGTTGCCGCCCCCCGGCAGCTGCCAGCGCAGCCTGCCGTTGCCGGAGGTCCGCTGCGCGGCGCTGTGCGCCCGGTGGCCGTCGGTCTCGAAGTGGGTGACGCCGAGGTTGTAGTCGAGGTCGCCGGCCACGCCGCGTGCGTTGAGGTTGGCGCGCAGGGTGCCGTCGCTGCCGCCGGCGATGCCGGCGCGCAGTTCGGGCGTCGCGGTGCCGTCCGCGGTGAAGATCTGCACCACGCCGCCGGACGAATTGCCGTAGAGGGCCGAGAAGGGGCCGCGCAGCACCTCGATGCGGTCCGCGGTCTCCAGGTTGAAGTGCGAGACCTGGCCGGCGCCGTCGGGCATCGAGGCCGGGATGCCGTCGGTGTAGAGGCGCACGCCGCGGATGCCGAAGGTGGAGCGCGCGCCGAAGCCGCGGATCGAGATCTGCTCGTCCTGGGCGTAGTTCTGGCGGTTGCGCGCCAGCACGCCCGGCACCGCGTTCAGGGTCTCGGAGACGTTGACGTTGAGGCGGTCGAGCCGGCGTGCCGGCTCGGCGTCGATGGAGGCCGGCACCTCGAAGGTGTCGCGCTCGGTGTAGGTCGCGCTGACCACCACGCTCGGCAGGCGCAGCGGCGGCGCGGACTGCGCCTGCGCCGCGGCGGGCAGGGCGGCCGCACAGGCGAGGGCGAGCAGGGCGCGCGCGGGGCGCAGGGAGGGGGAAGGCGGGAAGGGCCGGTTGGGCAGCATCGGGGATCCTTGGTTCTGCGGGGGCCGGGGCGTCCCGGGTGGCGTCGGCACGCCCGCCCGCGGCGTCGGCCGTGCGGGGCCGGGCCGGACGACGCGCCTCACTCCGGCAGCGCGATCTCGTGCTTGCGGAGCTTGCGGTAGAGGGTATTGCGACTGACGCCCAGGGCCTCGGCAGTATGGCTGATGTTCCAGCGCATCCGCTCCAGCGCATCCAGCAGCGCCTCGCGCTCCGCGGTGCGCAGCGCGCTGCTGGCGGGCAGCGCCTCGGCCTCGCCGCGGGCGCCGGCGCCGCCGGCCGCCTCGACGATCTCCTGCGGCAGGTTGGAGGGCGTGATCAGCCCGTCGCTGCACAGCGCGGCGGCCATCCGCAGCGCGTTGCGCAGCTGGCGCACGTTGCCCGGCCAGGGGTAGGCCAGCAGCAGGCGCAGCGCGTCCGGGCTGAGCACGGCCGGCTCGTCGTCGGGGCACTCCTCGCGCAGCAGGGCCTGGATCATCTCGCGCTTGTCGGCGCGGTCGCGCAGGGCCGGCAGGCGCAGGGTGATGCCGTTGAGGCGGTAGTACAGGTCCTCGCGGAAGGTGCCGGCCTCGACCATCTGCAGCAGGTCCTGGTGGGTGGCGCTGACGAGGTGCAGGTCCACCGGGATGGCCCGGTCGCCGCCGAGCGGGACGACCTCGTGTTCCTCCAGCACGCGCAGCAGGCGCGACTGCAGCGCGAGCGGCATGTCGCCGATCTCGTCGAGGAACAGGGTGCCGCCGCTGGACTGCTGGATGCGGCCCGGCCGGCCCTCGCGCGCGGCGTCGGTGAAGGCGCCGCGGGTGTAGCCGAACAGCTCGCTCTCGATCAGCGACTCGGGAATGGCCGCGCAGTTGACCGCGATGAAGGGCTGGTCGGCCCAGGGGCTGCCCCGGTGCAGGGCCTTGGCGAAGGCCTCCTTGCCGGTTCCGGTGGCGCCCTGCAGCAGGATCGGGATGCGCCGCGCGAAGACCTGCCGGCCGCGCGCCATGGCGCTGCGCATCGCCGGGTCGGCGTTGACGTGCACGGGTTCGCGCGCGCCCGGGGCGACCGCCGGCGCCGCGCTCGGCGGGTGCGCGGCGTGGCTGCGGCGCACCGCGTCCTGGCGCAGCGGGGGCCGCACCTTGACGAAGAAGCGGCGCCCGTGTGCCAGGTCGCGCACCGGCCAGAGCGTGCTGGGCGCGACGATGGCCCGCCGCGCCACCGCGTCGAGGTGGAACGGGAAGACCGTCTCGATCGGCCTCCCGATCAGGCAGGCGCGCGAGTTCATGCCGAGCTGGACCAGGGCGCTGTCGTTGACCGCGCGCACGACGCCCTGGCCGTCCACCGCCAGCAGCGCCTCGTGCAGCAGGCCGACGAACTCGGGCCGGCTGTGGAAGCGCAGGATCCAGCTGTCCGGCTGCGCGCGCATGAAGTTGCAGCGCGCGATGAGGTTGGCCGACATCTTGACCAGGGCCATCGTGTGGCGCTGGTGCACCACGCAGCCGGTGGAGTTGGCGGAGGAGGCGTCGAGCACGGCCATCACGCCGCCGTCGACGTCGAGGATGGGCGCGCCCGCGCAGGTCAGGCGCACGTTGTGCTCGAGGAAGTGCTCGCCGCGGTGGATCACCACCGGGCCGCCTTCGGCGACGCAGGTGCCGAGGCCGTTGGTGCCCTCGTGGCGCTCGTCCCACAGCGCGCCGTCCCACAGCCCGGCGCGGTGGAAGTCGCGCTTGAGCGCGGGATCGGTCAGGGTGGAGAGGATGGTGGCCTCGGCGTCGCTCAGGATGACGGCGTAGCCGGAACCGGAGATCTGCTCGTAGAGGTTCTCCATCTCCGCCCGGGCGAGGTCGAGCAGCTCGCCGAAGCGCTCCTGGCGCAGGCGCACTTCGGGCGCCTCGAGGACGGCGGTCTCGTGCTTCACGTCCGGCTCGATGCCGTACTCGTCGAAGCAGCGCGTCCACGACTTGGCGATGTGCGCCGGCAGCCGGCTGGTGCCGGTGCGGTTGCGGATCAGTCCCAGCATCCGCTTGGACGCTGCGGAGGACACGTGCAGTGGACTCATGGCGGTTCGCCCTCGCCTGTGCGCCGCTGGCCATCCGGGCCATGGGCCGTCGTGAGGACACTGCGCCCACCTACCGCCGGGCGCAAACTGCAGCGCAGCAAACCGCGACGTGGGTCAATCCCGCGCGGGTGCGTCGACGGCCTCCAGCAGCGCCGGACGGAAGCGCCCGAAGTCCTCGATCTGCGGCAGGTGGCCGAGGTCGTCGAACAGCACCAGGCGCGCGTCGGGAATGGCCTCGGCGGCGGCGCGCGCCAGCGCGGGATAGTCGCCCAGGGTGCGGGCCACGGCGCGCGGCGCGGCGTCGCGGCCGATCGCGGTGCGGTCGCGCCCGCCGACGATGAGCGTGGTGGGCACCCGGAGCTGCGGGAACTCGTGCACGACCGGCTGGGTGAACACCATGTCGCTGGTCAGGGCCATGCTCCAGGCGAAGTCGCGCCCGCGCGGGCCCTGGTACTGGCGCGCCAGCGTCTCCGCCCAGCGCGCATAGGCGGGCGTCCACTGCCCGTCGTAGTAGGACGTGCGCTGGTAGCGCTCGATGGTGGCCGCGTCCATCGCCAGCTCGCGCGCGAACTGGGCGTCGATGTCGGCGTAGGGCACGCCCTTGGCCTTCCAGTCCTCGAGCCCGATGGGGTTGACCAGCACCAGCCGCTCGACGGCGTCCGGGTACATCAGCGCGTAGCGCGCGCCCAGCATGCCGCCCATCGAGTGGCCGACCAGCACCGCGCGCTCGACGCCCAGGCTCTCCAGCAGGTCGTGGGTGTTCTCGGCGAGCTGGTGGAAGCTGTACTGGTAGCGCTGCGGCAGGTCGGAGCCGCAGAAGCCCACCTGCTCGGGCACCACCACCCGGAAGCCCGCCTCCCGCAGCGCCGCGACGGTGTCCTCCCAGTAGTCCGAGCAGAAGTTCTTGCCGTGCAGCAGGACCGCGGTCCGCCCGTTGGCCCGCGCCGGGCGCACGTCCTGGTAGCGCATGGTCAGGGTCTGCTGCTGGGACTCGAAGCGGAAGCTGCGCGTGGCGGGCAGGCCGGCGGCGTCCTCCGCGGCCGCGGGCGCGACGGGCAGGGCGGCGAAGGAGAAGGCGAGGGCGGCGGCGGAAGAGAGAAGGAAATGCATGGCGCGCGTGCGGCTGGCGGCGGCGGAGGGCCGGACACTCTAGCCGGCTGCGCGTCGAGACAGAGTGCCCGCCAGCGGCCGGATGCTGCGGTGCGCTATCCTCGCGCTCCTTCGCGCGGGCATCACGCCCGCCTCCGCCGCAGGACCCGCAGCGCATGCTGCTGATGATCGACAACTACGACAGCTTCACCTGGAACCTCGTCCAGTACCTGCAGATGCTGGGGGCCGAGGTCAGGGTGGAGCGCAACGATGCGCTGGACGTGGCCGCGATCGAGGCGCTGGCCCCGGAGCGCATCGTGATCTCCCCGGGGCCCTGCACGCCCAACGAGGCCGGGGTGTCGCTGGCCGTCATCGAGGCGCTGGGCCCGCGCATCCCGATCCTGGGCGTCTGCCTGGGCCACCAGGCCATCGGCCAGGCCTGCGGCGGCCGGGTGGTGCGCGCCGGCACCATCATGCACGGCAAGACCTCGCCGATCCGCCACCGCGGCGCGGGGGTGTTCGCGGGCCTGCCGGACGGCTTCGACGCGACCCGCTACCACTCGCTGGTGGTCGAGCGCGAGAGCCTGCCCGCCTGCCTGGAGGTCACCGCCTGGACCGAGGACGCGGAGGGCGGCGTCGAGGCCATCATGGGACTGCGCCACCGCGCGTGGCCGCTGGAGGGCGTCCAGTTCCACCCCGAGTCCATCCTCACCCAGCACGGGCACGCCATGCTCCGCAACTTCCTGTCCCGCTGACCATGCCGATCACCCCGCAGGCCGCGCTCCAGCGCACCATCGAACACCGCGAGATCTTCCACGACGAGATGGTGGACCTGTTCCGCCAGATCATGCGCGGCGAGGTCTCGCCGACCATGCAGGCGGCCATCCTGGCCGGGCTGCGGGTCAAGAAGGAGACGGTCGGCGAGATCGCCGGCGCCGCGCAGGTCATGCGCGAGCTGGCGGCGAAGGTGGACGTGGCCGACCGCACGCACCTGGTCGACATCGTCGGCACCGGCGGCGACGGCGCGAACACCTTCAACATCTCGACCGCCAGCCTGTTCGTGGCCGCCGCCTGCGGCGCGCGCGTGGCCAAGCACGGCAACCGCTCGGTCTCGTCGAGCTCGGGCAGCGCCGACGTGCTGGAGGCGCTGGGCGCGGTCATCGAGCTGGCGCCGGAGCAGGTGGCGCAGTCGCTGGCCGAGTGCGGCATCGGCTTCATGTACGCGCCCCTGCACCATCCCGCGATGAAGAACGTGGCCGCGGTGCGCCGCGAGATGGGCGTGCGCACCCTGTTCAACATCCTCGGCCCCCTCACCAACCCCGCAGGCGCGCCGAACGTGCTGATGGGCGTGTTCCACCCCGACCTCGTGGGCATCCAGGTGCGCGTGCTGCAGCGTCTCGGCACCGAGCGCGCCCTGGTGGTCTGGGGCCAGGACGGCATGGACGAGATCTCGCTCGGCGCGGCCACCCTGGTCGGCGAGCTGCGCGACGGCGTGGTCCGTGAGTACGAGATCCACCCCGAGGACTTCGGCATCGCCATGGCGGCGAGCCGCAACCTGCGGGTGGACGACGCCGCCAGTTCGCGCGCGATGCTGACGGAGGCGCTCGACGGCCGCGACGGCCTGCCGCGCGAGATCGTCGCGCTGAACGCCGGCGCCGCGCTCTACGTCTCCGGCGTCGCCGCGAGCATCGCCGAGGGCATCGAGCTGGCGCGCGCGGCGATGGCCGACGGCCGCGCCCGCGCCAAGCTGGACGAGTTCGTCGGCGTCACCCGCAGCCTCGCCGGCCAGCCCGTCGGCGGCGGCTGACGTCGCCTTCGCCCCGATCCCGCCATCGTCGCCTCCCGCATGACCGACATCCTCCAGACCATCCTCGTGCGCAAGCAGGCCGAGGTCGAGAAGCGCAGCCAGATCCTGCCGCAGCGCGAACTGGCCGAGCGGGTCGCGCGCCTGCCGCCCACCCGCGGCTTCGCGGCGGCGATCGAGGCGCGGGTGCGCGCCGGGCAGGCGGCGGTGATCGCCGAGGTCAAGAAGGCCAGTCCCTCCAAGGGCGTCATCCGGCCGGACTTCCGGCCCGCCGAGATCGCGCGCAGCTATGCCGCCGGCGGCGCGGCCTGCCTGTCGGTCCTGACCGACGTGGACTTCTTCCAGGGCTCCAACGCCTACCTGCGCGAGGCGCGGGACGCCTGCGACCTGCCCGTGCTGCGCAAGGACTTCATCGTCGACGCCTGGCAGGTCTACGAGGCGCGCATGCTCGGCGCCGACTGCGTCCTGCTGATCGCCGCGGCGCTGTCCGAGGACCAGCTCGCGTCCTTCGCGCACCTGGCGATGGAGCTGGGCATGGACGTGCTGGTCGAGGTGCACGACATCGACGAGCTCGAGGTGGCCATCCAGACCGCGGTGCCGCTGATCGGCATCAACAACCGCAGCCTGCGCAGCTTCGAGGTCTCGCTCGACACCACCCTGCGCCTGCGCGAGGCGGTGCCGCCCGACCGCGTGCTGGTGACCGAGAGCGGCATCCACACGCCGGCCGACGTCGCGCGCATGCGCGGGGCGGGCGTGCACGCCTTCCTGGTGGGCGAGGCCTTCATGCGCGCTCCGGACCCCGGCGCCGAGCTCGCGCGCCTGTTCGCGACATGAGCGTCGACCTGCGCACGCCGGCCTATCCGCTTCCCCCGGCCGACGCGCCGCTGGTCGTCTTCGACTTCGACCACACCCTCTACGACGGCGATTCCGGCACCCACCTGGTGCGCTGGCTGCTGAAGCGCCACGCCTGGCGCCATGCCGCGGCGCTGCTGATCTCGCCGTTCGTGGCGCCGCTGTTCGCGTTCGTGCACCTGCGCCGGATCCCGATCTCGGCCTACCTCTGGCTGGCGACCATCGGCCTGCACCGGCGCCGCGACCTCGACGAGCTCATCGACCGCTACGTGCTCGCCCATCGCGAGCACCTGGCCCGGCGGCTGCTTCCCGTGGCCGTCGAGACCCTGAAGGCCCACCGCGAGGCCGGCGACCGGGTGGTGGTCGCCACCGGCGCGCCGCCGGAGCTGGCGCGCGCCATCCTCGATTTCGTCGCGCACGCCGACGTCCCCGTGCTGGGCACCGAGACCGGCCCGCGGCTGGGCGCGGTCATGGCGCGGCGGCACTGCCACGCCGGCAACAAGCTGACCATGCTCGACGAGGCCGGCTTCGGCGGCCCCATCGCCCGGGCCTATTCGGACAGCACGGCCGACCTGCCGCTGTTGCGCGCGGCGGCGCACCCGGTGGTGGTCAACCCGAAGCCGGGCGCGGTGGCGACCTTCCGGCGCGCGCTCGGGGACGGGGTGGACATCCGCGACTGGGGCGCCTGCGGGCGCTGGTCGCCGCGCTGACCGCTCAGAGGACGCTGCGCGCGATCTGGTAGACGCTGATCGCGAGGACCAGCACGCCCACCGCGACCAGCACCGCCCGTTCCGGCAGCCGCTTGACCAGGACGGCCGCGAGCGGCGCGGCGATCACGCCGCCGAGCAGAAGGCCCAGCACGATCTCCAGGTGCTGCAGGCCGATGGTGAGCAGGAAGGTGATCGAGATCGCCAGGGTCACCACGAACTCGGCGGCGTTGACCGAGCCGACCGTGGTGCGCGCGGTGCCGCCCTGGGCGAGCAGGGTCGAGGTCGCGACCGGGCCCCAGCCGCCGCCCCCGCTGGCGTCCAGCAGGCCGGCGAAGAAGCCGAGCACGGGCACGCGCCGGACCCGCTCGCGGGGCACGCGGCGCCCTGCCGCGCGAATGAGGATCAGCACCGCCAGCACCAGCAGGTAGGCATAGATGAAGGGGCGGATCGCCTCGGCCGGCAGCTGCGTGAGGGCATAGGCGCCGATCACGCCGCCGACCACGCCGGGCACCGCCAGCCGCACGAGCAGGCGGCGGTCGACGTTGCCGAGCAGGGCGTGGGCGCCTCCGGAGACGCCCGTGGTGCCCACCTCGGCGGTGTGCACGGCCGCGCTCACGGTCGCCGGCGGGTAGCCCATGGCCAGCAGGATCGAGGAGGAGAGCAGGCCGTAGGCCATGCCCAGCGCCCCGTCGACCAGTTGCGCGGCCAGTCCGATCGCCACGAAGAGGAGGAAGTCGGGGCCGAGGTCCATGGCATTCCCGGAGAGAGGCGGCCGTCCGGCCGACGCTCAGCGCGTGCCGTACACCACCACGGTCTTGCCGTGCGCGTGCAGGAAGCCGTTGAGCTCGAGCTGCTTGAGCACCCGCCCGGCCATCTCGCGCGAGCAGCCGACGATGCGCGCCAGCTCCTGGCGCGAGACCCGGATCTGGGTTCCCTGCGGGTGGCTCATGGCGTCCGGCTCCTGGCAGAGGTCGAGCAGGGTGCGCATGATGCGGCCGCTGACGTCCAGGAAGGCGAGCCGGCTGGCCTTGCGGCTGGTGTCCAGCAGGCGCTTGGAGATCTGCGAGCCGATCGCGTAGAGCAACCGCGGCGCGTCGGCGACGAGCGGGCCCGCCATCAGCCGCAGCAGCCGGTCGCAGTCGATCTCGGCCAGCTCGCAGGGCGAGCGCGTGCGCAGCAGCACCTCGCGCTGCTCGGCGTCCACGAACAGCCCCATCTCGCCGATGAAGTCGCCGGTGTTGAGATAGGTCAGCACCAGTTCGCGCCCGTCCGGTTCCTCCGAGATGATGCTGAGGCTGCCGGAGATCACGTAGTACAGGGTGCCGGCGGGATCGCCCGGCCGGAACACCTCCGTCCGGTTCGGGTAGCGCCGCCGATGGCACTGGGCGAGGAAACGCTCGATCGTCGCGGCGTCCGCGGTGAGCGCGGCCTGCGGTCCGAAGCGCGCCTGGGCGGGGAGCGCGAGTTGCATCGTGTCGGGAGGCGTTGTGAAGGGCGCGCCAGAGTATGCCGGGTGGGCGGCGTGGGCAATCCGCGCTGAACGTGCGGTACCGCATGCTTCACGCCATGGTCGCGCGCCGCCGGGTTTTTCCCCGATAATGCGCGATCCGTCCTCTCCGTCCACTCCAAAGGGGTGAACCCGCCGTGGTCAAGCCGCTCCCACGCCTGCGCCTGCAGGGCTTCAACAACCTCACCAAGGCGCTGAGCTTCAACATCTACGACGTCTGCTATGCGGTGTCGGAGGAGCAGCGCGACCGCTACATCGACTACATCGACGAGGCCTACGACGCCGACCGGCTGACCCAGATCCTCACCGACGTGGCCGACATCATCGGCGCCAACATCCTCAACATCGCGCGCCAGGACTACGACCCCCAGGGCGCGTCGGTGACCATCCTCATCTCCGAGGAGCCGGTGATCGACAAGAAGGCCGCCGGCAAGGAGCTGATCTCCGACGCCGTGGTGGCGCACATGGACAAGTCGCACATCACCGTCCACACCTACCCGGAGACGCACCCGCACAACGGCATCGCGACCTTCCGGGCGGACATCGACGTGGCGACCTGCGGCGTGATCTCGCCGCTGAAGGCGCTGAACTACCTGATCGAGAGCTTCGAGTCCGACATCGTCACGATGGACTACCGCGTGCGCGGCTTCACCCGCGACGTGAAGGGCAAGAAGCACTACATCGACCACAAGATCAACTCGATCCAGGACTACCTCTCGAAGTCGATCCGCGCGCGCTACGAGTGCATCGACGTCAACGTCTACGGCGAGAACATCTTCCACACCAAGATGCACGTGAAGGACTTCGACCTCGACAACTACCTGTTCGAGGAGAAGGCGCGGAACCTCTCGTTCAAGGAGCGCTCGCGCATCGAGATGCAGCTGCGCCGCGAGATCGAGGAGCTGTTCCACCAGCGCAACCTCGTCGACTGACGAATCCACGGCGGGACGGCCCGCCCGCGGCCCGAGGCCGCGCACGTATGCCGACGGCGGCCCGGTGCAGCGATGCACCGGGCCGTCGTCGTTTTCACCAAGCCGAAGAAGGAGGCGGATGCGATGGCGTGGGTCTACCTGGTGATCGCCGGGCTGTTCGAGATGGTGTGGGCCGTGGGCCTGAAGTACACCCAGGGCTTCACCCGGCTGTGGCCGAGCGTGACGACGCTGGGCGCGATGGCGGTGAGCTTCTGGTGCCTGTCGCAGGCGCTGCGCAGCATCCCGATCG
The DNA here is from genome assembly GCF_042654365.1 of Coralloluteibacterium thermophilum. Lineage (NCBI taxonomy): Bacteria > Pseudomonadati > Pseudomonadota > Gammaproteobacteria > Lysobacterales > Lysobacteraceae > Coralloluteibacterium > Coralloluteibacterium thermophilum. Next base: position 246,420 of record NZ_JBHSGG010000002.1, on the reverse strand, counting down.
GGACCGGCTACGCCATCTGGACCGGGATCGGCGCGGTGGGCGTGGCCGCGTTCGGCATCGTGCTCCTCGGCGAGAGCGCCTCGCCGGCGCGGCTGGCCTGCATCGGGCTGATCGTGGCCGGCATCGTCGGCCTCAAGCTGGTCTCGTCCTAGCTAGCGCGCCCCGGCCGGCGCCCGAGGGCGCCGGTCAGATGCGGTAGGCGACGGCCTTCATCAGGCCGCTGGTCAGGCGCATCGCCGCCGGGATCGGGAACGGCAGGCGCCGCGCCCCGGCGGCCTCGGCGTCGTCGGCGTGGCGCGCCTCGTCGTCCTTCATCACCCGAAGCACCGCACGCGAGCGCGCATCCCCCGGCGGCAGGGTCTCCAGGTGCTCGTCGAGATGGGCCTCGACCTGGCGCTCGGTCTCGACCACGAAGCCGAGGTTGTAGCCGTCGCCGCGGATCCCCGCCAGCGCGCCGATCGCGAAGCTCCCGGCGTACCACAGCGGGTTGAGCAGGCTGGGACGGTCGTCGAGCTCCTCCAGGCGCTGCGTGCACCAGGCGAGATGGTCGGTCTCCTCCTGCGCGGCATGGCGCAGGTGCGCGACGGTCGCGGGATCGCGGGCCACCGCGGCCTGCCCGAGGTAGAGGGCCTGCGCGCACACCTCGCCGGTGTGGTTGATCCGCATGAGTCCCGCGGCGTGCCGCCGCTGCGCCTCGTCCAGCGTCGCCTCGGGATGCCCCGTCCCGGGGTACTCGCGTTCGGCGTGCGGGCGCCCGAAGACCGCGCCGAGCGCGTCCTCGCAGGCGATCAGCAGGCGGTCGGGAAGGGTGTAGCGGCGAAGGGCGGGCATGGCGTTCTCCGGCGATGGCGCGGGCCGGCGCATCTTCCGGGCACATGTCCGCGCTCGGCGGCGCGTGGTCCGGTGCGATCGGCGCGTGCGCGATGGTGATGCGGGGCAGGCTCCCGGGCAAGCCGGATGTTCGCCCTTCCGGCGCAGCGGCACCAGCGCGGGAGAGGGCGGCGGGCCTCCGCCTGCCGCGCATGTGCGGAGCGAGGGCGTGCCTCGTCGTCGGCCGGTCTTGCCGGGCGGCGCGCGACTGCGACAATCCGGGCATGTCGCTTCCGACACCTTCCCCGGCCGACCTGTCGCGGCAGGCGCCCCTGCCCGCGCCGGTCCTGCGTGCGGTCGCCGCCGCTGCGATCATGGCGCTCGGGCTGGGCATCGGCATGCTCGCGACGCACGGGCTGGCCGGTGCCGCGGACGGGTTCGCCACGCGCCTGGTCCCGGCGGCCCTGGTCACGCTGGTCGTCGTGCCCGCCATCCTGCTCCTGCGGCGGCGCTGGGACCGGCGGCGGTTCGAGGCGCTTGGCCTGGGCGCGCCCATGGATGGTGCGAAGTCGCTCGCCCTGGGCATCGGCATCGTCGGCGGGTGCGGGGCCGCGGGCCTGGCGGTGGCGTCGTTCGCCGGCGGCATCGCCTGGGGCCGGGTGGACGTGCCGGCCCTGCTCGCGTTCCTGGCCGTCAACGCGGTCATCGCCCTGTTGCTGGAGGCGCTTCCCGAGGAGCTGTCGATCCGCGGCTACGCGCTGGCCGCGTTGCGGAGCCGGTACGGCCGCGCCGCATCGGCCTGGATCGCCACGGCGCTGTTCATGGCGGTGCCGGCCGTCCTTCTGCTCGCGCAGGGGCTGCTGACGCGCTGGCTGGGTGGTGGCGCCGCCATCCCGCTGGCGCCCGGCGACGACGGCGCGCTGCTCTACTACGGCACCCTGGCCGCGTTCAGCGCGATGCTGATCTTCGCCCGGGAGGCAACGCTCGGGGCGAGCATCTGGACCTGCGTCGGCGCGCACCTGGCTTTCCTGACCGTCAATCGGATCCTGCTCGGCGTCCCGGGGACAGGAGTCGAGCTCGAGACCTCGGCGGGGGTGCGGGGCTTCGTGTTCGCCGCCTATGTCACCGCCGCCATCGTCGCGTTCGCACTGCTGCGCGACCGTGCCGATGCGCGGCGGAGGGTGGCCGGCGCGGTCGCCGGAAGCGGGCGGAGCTGAAGCCTGCCCCGGCACCGCCCGGACAGGCCCCGCCGGAGCGGCCACGAGAGCCGGAGGCCGCTTGCGGCGCTCCGGGAAGGCTTGTATGATTCCGCTTCTTTGTTTCGCACCTCCAACGCGTGGCAAAATTCCGTCCAGCCCCGGCTGCGGAATCAGCCCGACCAGGCACCGAGAGCCCGAGTTCCGTCATGACCACCTTCACCGCAAAGTCCGAGACCGTCCAGCGCGACTGGTATCTCGTCGATGCCTCCGGCAAGACCCTCGGCCGTCTGGCCTCGGAGATCGCGCGCCGTCTGCGCGGCAAGCACAAGCCGGTCTACACCCCGCACGTGGACACGGGCGACTACATCGTCGTGATCAACGCGAGCAAGATCCACGTGACCGGCAACAAGCTCCAGGACAAGAAGTACCACCGCTTCACCGGCTACATCGGCAACCTGAAGACCGAGACGCTGGGCCAGGCCCTGGAGAAGCATCCCGAGCGCGTCATCGAGATCGCGGTCAAGGGCATGCTGCCGAAGAACCCGCTGGGTCGTGCGATGTACCGCAAGCTCAAGGTCTACGGCGGTTCCGAGCATCCGCACGCCGCACAGCAGCCGCAGGCGCTGGAAATCTAAGGTCCTACGACAATGGCAACCCAACAGTTCTACGGCACCGGCCGCCGCAAGTCCTCCACCGCCCGCGTGTTCATCCGCACCGGCGGCGAGGGCAAGATCACCGTCAACCAGCGTCCGCTCGACCAGTTCTTCGGTCGCGAGACGGCACGCATGATCGTCCGTCAGCCGCTCGAGCTCATCGAGATGGCCGACAAGTTCGACATCAACGTGACCGTCGCCGGCGGCGGCAGCACCGGCCAGGCCGGCGCCATCCGCCTGGGTATCTCCCGCGCGCTGGTGGAGTACAATGAGTCGCTGAAGTCGGACCTGCGACGCGCCGGTTTCATGACCCGCGATGCCCGCGAGGTCGAGCGCAAGAAGGTCGGCCTGCACAAGGCCCGTCGCGCGACGCAGTTCTCGAAGCGCTAACGCGCTGCAGTGCCACGGAGGTCAGAGGCCGTGGCATCAAGGTGGTTCTTCAGTAGGGGAATCGTCTAATGGTAGGACAGCGGACTCTGACTCCGTCAATCTAGGTTCGAATCCTAGTTCCCCTGCCAATCCGGAAAGCCCCCGAGCGATCGGGGGCTTTTTCTTTTCCGGGTGCCGGCGACCCGCGGACGGGTTAGAGTCGGCGCCTCGCGGCCTTTGGGGAAAGGCGATGGACAGGGGAACCGGACAGGCGGCGCGTGGTGCGGCCGGAGGTGGGCCGTGAACGAAACCCGGCCCACCGGCGGCGCCGTGCGCGCGCTCTTCGAAGCCGTGTGCGATCTGCCGCCTGCGACGTGGCGGGCGCGCCTGGAGGCGCTCACCGGCGATGCGCACACGATCGAGGAGGTCATGGCGCTGCTGGCGGCGCAGACCGTCGACCTGCAGCGCGCGGCGGGGCCGCTCGCCGAACTGATGGCGCGCCTGCCGGGCGGCGAGCTCGAGGTCGGCGACGTGCTCGGCGCATGGCGCTTGGTCGAATGCATCGGCGAGGGCGGCATGGGCAGCGTGTTCGTCGCCGAGCGCGCGGACGGGCTGTTCCGCCAGCGGGTGGCGATCAAGCTGCTGCGCGGGCTGGCCGGGCCCGCGGCGGTGGAGCGGCTCGCGGTCGAGCGCCAGATCCTCGCGGAGCTCCAGCATCCCAGCATCGCGCGCCTGCACGACGGCGGCACGACCCCCGCGGGCAATCCCTACCTGGTGATGGAATACGTGCCGGGGCTGCCGGTCGATGCCTGGTGCCGCACGCGCGGGTGCAGCCTGCCCCAGCGCCTCGCGCTGTTCGTGCGGATCTGCCGCGCCGTGCAGGCGGCCCACCAGCAACTGGTCGTCCATTGCGACATCAAGCCGAGCAACGTGCTGGTGCGCGAGGACGGCGAGCCGGTGCTGCTGGACTTCGGCATCGCGCGCCTGCAGGGCGGCGGCGACGGCGGGGGCTACGGCACGCCCGGTTATGCGAGTCCCGAGCAGCTCGACGGGCGCGCGCCCGGCGTCGCCAGCGACGTCTTCGGGCTCGGCGTGCTGCTGGTCGAACTGCTCGCCGGCACGCGCGCGCGGAGCGAGGGACGGCGCGTGTCGCCTCCCAGCGAGCTGGTGCCGCCCGGACGCCTGCGTCGCGCCCTGCGGGGCGATCTCGACGCGATCTGCGCCCGCGCCTGCGCCACCGAGCCCGCTGCCCGCTACCCGAGCGTGGACGCCCTCGCCGACGATGTGGTCCGCGCGGGGGCGCACTACCCGGTGCGTGCGCGTCCGCGCGGATCGGGATATCGCCTGCGCTGCTTCCTGCGGCGGCGCTGGCGCGGGGCCGCCGTGGCCGCGGCCATGATGCTCATGGCCGTCGGCTTCGTGTGGCAGCTGGCGGCTGAGCGCGAACGCGCGGCGCTGGAAGCGCACACGGCGCGCGAGGTCGCCGACTTCCTGGTCGGCGCCTTCGAGGCCGCGGACGTCCGCCGGCGCGGCGCCCGCGCGACGGACGATGTCAGCGCACGAGAGGTGCTGGATGCCGCAGCCCTGCGCATCGAGCGGGAGCTGGTCGAGCAGCCCGAGCTGCGGGCCCGCCTGATGCAGACCCTCGGCCATGCCTACAGCAACATCGGCGAGCGCGACCCCGCCATCCGCCTGCTGCGCGAAGCCGGCGCGCTCTATCTCGGGGGCGATGTCGGCCGGCCCCTGGCCGCCGCGGAGGCCTACAGCGAACTCGCCGTCGCCCTCGCCAATGCGGGGCAGGGCACCGCCGCAGTGGATGCGGGCGAGCGCGCGCTCGCGCTGCGGGAACGCAGCGCGGACCCGCTGCTGCGGGCGGATGCGAAGAACTCCCTGGGCCTGGCCTATGCCGCCGCCGGCCGGCTCGCGGACGCCGTCGCGGCGAGCGAGGAGGCCTACGCGCTCCGCCGCACGCACCTGGGGCCGCGTCACGACAGCACCGCCACGTCCCTGCACAACCTCGCCCAGGTCGCCAGGCGCCGCGGCGATCTCGCCCGCGCGGAGAGTGCCTACCGCGAAGCGCTGGGCATCCGCCGCGACAACCACGGCAACCGCACCACCGAGTACGCCAATACGCTCAACGGCCTCGCTGGGACCCTGGTGTCACAGGGGAGGCATGCGGACGCGGTCGGGATGATGCGCGAGGCCCTGGCGCTCGCGCGCTCGATCTACGGCGAGGACAGCCCGCGGGTCGGGCATCTTCGAGGTGAGCTCGCCGGCGCCCTGCAGGGTGCCGGCGACTTCGATGCGGCGGAAGCCGAATACCGCAGCGCACAGCGCATCGAGGCGGCGGCGGGCGGCGAGACCAGCCTCGACCAGGCGCGCTTCACCAACAACCTCGCCAGCCTGCTCGAGGTCCGGGGGCGCCTTCTCGAAGCCGAGGACGGCTACCGGCGCTCGCTCGAGATCCGCCGCATGCACCTCGGCGAACGGGAGCCGCCGGTCGTGCGCGCGCGCAGCAACCTCGCGCGGCTGCTCATGCGCACCGGCCGCATCGACGAGGCGCGGCCCATGCTGGCGTCGGCGCTGGCCGACTGGATCGCGGTGCAGGGCGAGGACTCGGTCGATACCGTCATCACCCGTATCGGGTTCGCGGAGCTGGAGCTGCTCTCGGGCCGCCTCGACGCGGCGCGCGCGGAGCTGGCGCGGGTGGGCGGGAGCGCGCTGCTGGCGCAGAGCGCGCCGCTGCGCCTTCGCCGGGACGCCATCGCCGCGCGCATCGCCGATGCCGGGCCGGATCCGGAGGCGGCGGGCAGGGCATGGGCCGAGGTGGTGGCTGCGGCGGAGGAGCAGGGCGGCGTGGACCACGTGCAGACGGCCACCTTCCGGCTCGCCCGTGCGCATGCGCTGCAGCGCCTCGGATCGCACGCGGCGGCGCGCGAGGAGCTCGATGCCGCCGAGCCGGTCCTGCGCCGGGTGCTCGCGCCGGATGCGGACGCGCTCCGGCGGCTGGACGGGCTGCGGGCGGGCCTTCCGCCCGCCGTCGCCGCCGCACGCGGCTGAGCGCGCGGCCGCTTCCGGCCATCCTCGCGCCGCGTCCCCACCTGCACCGGGCGCTCTGGCTACAATGGCCGGCCCGGTGCGGTCCATGGCCGGTTCCGAATCTGGAGCACGAATGAAACTGGGATCCCTCAAGGAGGGTGGCCGCGACGGCACCCTGGTGGTCGTGAGCCGCGACCTGGGTCGCGCGGTCCGCGCGACCGGCATCGCCGACACGCTGCAGCGCGCGCTGGAGAACTGGTCGAACGTCGCCCCGCGCCTCAACGCGCTGTACGAGAACCTCAACAACGGTGGGCTCGAGGACGCCTTCGCCCTGGAGCCGGAGGCGCTGGCGGCGCCGTTGCCGCGCGCCTACGAGTTCCTCGACGGCAGCGCCTACCTGCCCCACGTCGAGCGCGTGCGCCGGGCGCGCGGCGCCGAGGTGCCGGAGAGCTTCTACACCGATCCGCTGATGTACCAGGCCACCAGCGCCGGCTTCCTGGCTCCGCGCGATCCCGTCCTGGTGACCGACGAGGCCTACGGCATCGACCTCGAGGCCGAGGTGGTGGTCATCACCGACGACGTGCCGATGGCGGTCGCGCCGGAGCGTGCCGCGGGGCACATCCAGCTGGTCGGCCTGGTCAACGACGTGTCCCTGCGCAACCTGATCCCCGCGGAGCTGGCCAAGGGCTTCGGCTTCCTGCAGTCCAAGCCGCGCTCCGCGCTCTCGCCGGTGTTCGTGACGCCGGACGAGCTCGGCGACGCCTGGCGCGGCAGCAAGCTGCACCTGCCGCTGGTCACCCACGTCAACGGCGAGTGGTTCGGCGCCCCGGAGACCGGCGTCGACATGCAGTTCGACTTCGCCCAGCTCGTGGCCCATGCGGCCCGGACGCGCCCGCTGTCGGCCGGCACCCTGGTCGGCTCGGGCACCGTCGCGAACCAGGACACGTCGCTCGGCGCGTCCTGCTTCGCCGAGAAGCGGACCGTCGAGACGCTCGAGCACGGCGCGCCGCGCACGCCCTTCCTGCGCTTCGGCGACCGCGTGCGCATCGAGATGCTGGACGCCGAGGGCAACTCGATCTTCGGCGCGATCGAGCAGGTGGTGGCGCGCGCCTGAGCGGCCGCGCCATCGCGATCCAGACCGCCGCGGGCCCCAGGCCCTCCGGCGACCGCAGACGCCGGGACGGCAGGCCGTGAACGACAGCGAGACGCTCAAACTCCATTCCTACTGGCGCTCCAGCGCGGCCTACCGCGTGCGCATCGCCCTCAACCTCAAGGGGCTGGCGTACGAGACCGTGCCCGTGCACCTGGTGCAGGACGGCGGGCGGCAGCACACGCCGGAATACCGCGCGCTCAACCCGCAGGGGCTGGTGCCGACGCTCGTGCACGGGGCCCGGGTGTACCGGCAGTCGCTGGCGATCATCGAGTACCTCGACGAGACCTGGCCGACGCCGCCGCTCCTGCCGGCCCGTGCCCGCGATCGCGCGCGCGTGCGGGCGCTCGCCCAGACGGTCGCCTGCGACATCCATCCGCTCAACAACCTGCGCGTGCTGCAGTTCCTGGAGCGCGAGTGGTCGGTGCCGCAGGCCGAGCGCGAGCTGTGGATCCGTCACTGGGTGAGCGAGGGCCTCGCTGCGATCGAGACCCTGCTGCAGGACCATCCCTCGACCGGGAGCTTCTGCGACGGCGAGGCCCCCGGGCTTGCCGACTGCTGCCTGGTGCCCCAGGTGTTCAACGCCCAGCGCTTCGGCGTCGACCTCGCGCCGTATCCGACCGTCGCCCGCGTCAACGCGGCCTGCCTCGCGCTGCCCGAGTTCGACGCGGCACGGCCCGAGAACCAGCCGGACGCACCCGCGTCGCAGTGACCCGCGCGCCGCCGCCCGGCGGGCGACGGCGTCGCCGCGGCGCTCAGTACTGCAGCTGGTTCTCGCCGTTGAAGACGTCGGCGTAGGGGTCCTCCTCGCCCGAGGCACCCTCGGTGAGGCGGATCTTGAGCGACAGGCCGTCGCGCGAGTCGGCCTTGCGCAGCGCCTCCTCCAGTTCGATCTTGCCTTCCTTGTAGAGCCGGAACAGCGACTGGTCGAAGGTATGCATGCCTTCCTCCAGCGACTTGTCCATGGCGTCCTTGATCTCGTGGATTTGGCCGCGGCGGATCAGGTCGCGGATCAGCGGCGTGTTCACCAGGATCTCGGTGGCCGGCAGCCGCTTGCCGTTCTTGCCCTCGACCAGGCGCAGGCTGATCACCGCCTTGAGGTTCAGCGCCAGGTTCATCAGGACGTTCTTGTGCGCCGACTCCGGGAAGAAGTTGAGGATGCGCTCGAGCGTCTGGTCGGCGTTGTTCGAGTGCAGTGTCGCCAGGCACAGGTGGCCGGTCTCGGCGAAGGCGATCGCCGACTCCATCGTCGTCGAGTCCAGGATCTCGCCGATCAGGATGACGTCCGGCGCCTCGCGCATCGCGTTCTTCAGCGCGTTGTGGAAGGCGTGGGTGTCGAGGCCGACCTCGCGCTGGTTGACCAGCGACTTCTTGTGCTTGTGCAGGTACTCGATCGGGTCCTCGATGGTGAGGATGTGCCCGGTCTACGTGCTGTTGCGGTGGTCGACCATCGACGCCAGCGTCGTGGACTTGCCCGAGCCGGTGGAACCGACGACCAGCACCAGGCCGCGCGGCTCGTTGACGATGTCCTTCAGGATCGGCGGCAGCTTGAGCTGCTCGATGGTCGGGATCTCGTACTTGATCGCGCGGATCACCATGCCCACTTCGCCGCGCTGCTTGAACACGTTGACGCGGAAGCGCCCGGCGTCCTTCACCGCGATGGCCATGTTGAACTCGAGCTCGCGCTCGAACACCGGCACCTGCCCCTCGTCCATCAGCGAGTAGGCGATCTTCTTGACCATCCCGGGCGGGAGCCCGGTGCTCCCGAGGGGGTAGAGCTTGCCCTCGACCTTGATGTACACCGGCGCGCCCGTGGACAGGAACATGTCCGACGCGTTCTTTTCCGTCATCAGCTTCAGGAAGTAGCCGATGTCCATGCGCACGATCCCCTTGAGGCGGCCGTGCCGCTCGTCATTGCAAGGGCAGGGCTGCGTTCCCACAATAGCCGCGGAATGTCCACGCGGACGCTGAGTGGTTTTTATGACAGTTCCCAAGTTAAAAATCCATCGCGCCGCCGGGCTTTGTGCGCTGCTGCTCGCTTCCTGCGCGACGGTGCCGCCACCCGCGGCGGAGCTCTCCGCGGCGCAGGCCGCGCTGGCCTCGGCGACGCGCGCCGACGCCGACCAGTACGCCCCGCAGGCGCTGGCCGAAGCGCGCGAACGGCTGGCGCTCGCCCAGGAGGCCGAAGCCGCCCGTCGCTATGCCGATGCGCGTCAGCGCGCACTCGAAGCGGAGGCCTCCGCCGATCTCGCCCGGGCCCAGGCCCGTCTCGCCACCGCGCGGGCCGACGTCGCCGCGCGCACGCGCGAGAACGAAGGCCTGCGCCAGCGCCTCCTCGATGCGGAGCGTGACCGATGACCCATCTGAAGCCGCTTTTCCTCGCCGTCGCCCTCGTCTTCGTCGCGGACGTGGCCAGCGCGCAGGCCTCGCGCCGTCCGGCGGCGCAGCAGCCCGCCGTCGAGAACGAGGTCGCCGCGCTGAAGCGGAGCCTGCGCGAACTGGACGACGATCCGTCGCTGGCCGACCTGGGGGCGGTGGAGCGCTACCGCGCGCACCAGGCGGTGGACGCGGCGGCGGCCGCGTCCGCACGCGATCGCGAGCACGCGCTGTACCTCGCCGAGACCCGCGTGCGCATCGCGCGGACGGAGGCCGAAGCGGAGCTCGCGCGGCGCCAGGTGGCCCAGCTGGAGCGCGAGCGCGACCGGATCGTGCTGCAGGCCACGCGTGCGGAGGCCGAGCGGGCGCGGCGCGAGGCCGAGTACCTGCGCCTGCGCAGCCTCGCCCAGCAGGAAGAGGCCGAGCGGCTGCGCCAGCTCGCCGAGGAGGACCAGACCGCCCTCGGCGAGGCCACCCGCCGTGCCGAGGCGGCGCGGCGCGAGGCGGCGCAGGCGCGTCGCCTGGCGGAGGCCAGGCAGCGCGAGGCCGAACTCGCGCGGCGCGAGGCGGAGCTCGCCGCGGGTCTCGACGCGGACGAGGACTGAGCCGGGCGGCGCGGGCGACGGTCCGCGCCAGGTCCGTGTTTCATGTTCTCAACCGACTGATAAACAAGGAATTTTCATTCTTTCGTGCCGGCGTCGTTTCACGGCGCCTTGCGGTTGCGGACCCCGGAAGGGCGGAGTAGGGTCGAGTTCCAGGCCCCCTGCCTGGCCGCGGGTTCGCGGCGGACGCGACTGCCGTCTCCGGCCGTCCCGGGCGGCAGGGCGGGCGCCGCCCCCGTGGATCCCCCGATGTCATGTCCATGACCGAAGGAGGTCTTCCATGTTCGACGCCCAGTCCCCGGCAGAGTTGGATGCGATCCTGAAGAGCGACGGAGAGATCCGCGCGCTGTACCAGCGGCACCAGGAACTCGACAGGCAGGTCATCGACGCCGAGCTCGGCGTCAAGCCGGTGGACGACACCACCCTCGCACGGTTGAAGAGGGAGAAACTGCGCGCCAAGGACAGGCTGACCCGCCTCTGCGGCTCAGCCGCCGGCTCCTGACGCCGCCGCTCCGGCACGCGCCGCGCAGCGTCCACTCGGGCCGCTGCGCGGACGTGGCAGTGCAGCCCGGCGGCGCCCGGACCGCAGGCCGGTCGCCCCGGTTTTGCTAGACTTTCCGGCTCCGCCGCCGGGGTCCAGGACCGCCGCGGCGCCCCGCATCCCGGCAAGGTCGACATGGCAGTCCATCAGAGCGTTCTCGAACTCATCGGCGAGACGCCCATCGTCAAGGCGCAGCGCCTGGACACGGGCGTGTGCGAGCTCTACCTCAAGCTCGAGAGCGCGAACCCCGGCGGGTCGATCAAGGACCGCATCGGGCTGTCGATGATCGAGGCGGCCGAAGCCGCCGGGAAGATCAGGCCCGGCGACACCCTGGTCGAGGGGACGGCGGGCAACACCGGCCTCGGACTCGCCCTGGTCGCGCAGCAGAAGGGGTACCGGTTGGTGCTGGTGGTCCCGGACAAGATGAGCCGGGAGAAGATCTTCAACCTCAAGGCCATGGGCGCCGAGGTGGTGCTGACCCGCTCCGACGTGGGCAAGGGGCATCCGGAGTACTACCAGGACCTCGCCGAGAAGATCGCGCGCGAGCTTCCGAACGCCTACTTCATCAACCAGTTCGGCAACCCCGACAACCCGCGTGCGCACGAGGAGGGCACGGGCCCCGAGATCCTGCGCCAGATGGCCGACGGCGTGGATGCCGTGGTCTTCGGCTGCGGCTCGTCCGGCACCATGACCGGCCTGTCGCGGCACTTCGCGAAGGCCGCGCCGCACGTCGAGCTGGTGCTGGCGGACCCGGTCGGCTCCATCCTCACCCAGTACATCAACGAGGGCACGCTCTCGGACAAGTCCGGCAGCTGGATGGTGGAGGGCATCGGCGAGGACTTCCTGCCGACGATCTCCGACTTCAGCCGGGTGAAGAAGGCCTACGCCATCGGCGACCGCGAGAGCTTCTTCACCGCCCGGGAACTGCTGCGCAGCGAAGGCATCCTCGGCGGGTCGTCCTCGGGCACCATCGTCGCGGCCGCGCTGCGCTACTGCCGCGAGCAGACGACACCCAAGAAGGTGCTGGCCTTCGTCTGCGACACCGGCAACAAGTACCTGTCGAAGATGTACAACGACTACTGGATGCTGGACAACGGCTTCCTGGAGCGCGAGACCCACGGCGACCTGCGCGACCTCATCCTCCGGCCCTACAGCCAGAAGGACACGGTGGTGGTGGCACCGACCGACGCGCTCACCGTCGCCTACCAGCGCATGAAGCTCTACGACGTCAGCCAGCTCCCGGTGATGGAGGGCGAACGCATCGTCGGCATCGTCGACGAGTCCGACATCCTGCTGCACGTGTACGGCGACGAGTCCCGCTTCCGCGAGCCGGTCTCCACCGCCATGGTCTCCAAGCTCGACAAGCTCGACGTCAAGTCCCCGGTCGAATCCCTGCTCCCGGTCTTCGACCGCGGCCAGGTGGCCATCGTCATGGACGGCGACCGCTTCCTCGGCCTCATCACCCGCATCGACCTGCTGAACTACCTGCGGCGACGGGTACAGTAGCGCCTCCGCATCGCGGTCCCCCTCCTCCCCCTTCACATCGCCATGCCGACATCTTCCCGTTCCCTCGGACTGGGCACCCGTGCCATCCATGCCGGGCAGTCGCCCGATCCGAGCACCGGCGCCGTGATGACGCCGATCTACGCCACCAGCACCTACGTCCAACGCAGTCCTGGCGAGCACCAGGGCTTCGAATACTCGCGTTCGCACAATCCGACGCGCTTCGCCTACGAGCGTTGCGTCGCCGACCTCGAGGGTGGAAGCCGCGGCTACGCCTTCGCGTCCGGCCTCGCCGCGAGTTCGACGATCCTCGAACTGCTCGATACGGGCAGCCACGTGATCGCCATGGACGACCTGTATGGCGGCAGCTACCGTCTGTTCGAGCGGGTGCGCCGGCGCAGCGCCGGACTCGACTTCAGCTTTGTGGACCTTGCCGACCCCGAGGGGTTCGAAGCCGCAGTTACGCCGAAGACGCGCATGGTCTGGATCGAGACGCCGACCAACCCGATGCTCAAGCTCGTGGACATCGCGGCGGTCGCCGAGCGGGCGCGCAGGCGCGGGTTGATCGTGGTGGTGGACAACACGTTCGCGTCGCCGATGCTGCAGCGTCCGCTGGAGCTGGGCGCCCACATCGTCGTGCACTCGGCGACGAAATACCTCAACGGGCACTCCGACATCGTCGGAGGCATGGCCGTCGTCGGCGACGACGCCGAGCTTGCGGAGCAGATGGCATTCCTGCAGAACTCCGTCGGCGGTGTGCAGGGGCCTTTCGACAGCTTCCTCGCTCTGCGCGGGCTCAAGACCCTGCACCTGCGGATGCGGGCGCATTGCGAGAACGCACTCGAGCTTGCGCGGTGGCTGGAGACGCATCCGGCGATCGAGCGGGTGATCTATCCGGGTCTTGCGTCCCACCCGCAGCACGAGCTGGCGAAGCGGCAGATGGTCGGAGGCTTCGGCGGCATCGTCAGCATCGTGCTCAAGGAAGGCTTCGAGGCCGCCAAGCGGATGCTCGAGCGCTGTGAGCTGTTCGCGCTCGCCGAGTCGCTCGGTGGCGTCGAGAGCCTCGTGAACCATCCGGCGGTCATGACCCATGCCTCGGTACCAGCGGAGCGGCGCGAGGCGCTGGGCATCGTTGGCGGCCTGGTGAGGTTGAGCGTAGGCGTGGAGGAGCTGAGCGATCAGCGCGCGGATCTTCTACGCGCCTTGGAAGCATGACCATGCACTCGAGTTCGCTGTCTCCACCGGTGCTCACCCTGAGCGGCCCGTTCAATGCCTGGCTCAAACACCGCTCTCTGACGATCGAACTCGCTCGGCGCGACGTACTCGGCCGATACCGTGGTGCCAGTTTCGGGCTGCTGTGGTCGCTGATCAGCCCGTTCTTCATGTTGATCGTCTACACGGTCGCGTTCGGATACATCCTGCGCGCACGCTGGCCTGGAACCACTGGCGATACCGCCGATTTCGCGATGCTGCTCTTCATGGGACTGATCGTGCACGGCTTCTTCGCCGAGTGCCTGACCCGCGCGCCTGCATTGATCGTGGGAAACGCGAATCTGGTCAAGAAGATCGTGTTCCCACTCGACGTGCTGCCATGGACGGTCGTGCTGTCGGCGTTGTTCCACGCGTTCGCCAACGTGCTGGTGTTTGTCCTGCTCAACATGATGCTGCGCGGCGAGATCCACGCGACGGTGCTGCTATGGCCGCTGGTGCTCGTGCCGCTGGCGTTCGTGGCGCTCGGCGTGATCTGGCTCCTGTCTTCGTTGAGCGTCTTCCTGCGCGATATCGGGCAGGTAACGGGCGTTCTTGCGACTGCGCTGCTGTTCCTTTCCTCGGCGATCATCCCCGTCGAAACGTTGCCGGAGGGCTATCAGGTGGTCTTCCGGTTGAATCCGTTGACCTTCATCATCGACCAGGCGCGCGAGGTCGCGTTCTGGGGCCGCCTGCCCGACTGGCAGGGGCTCGGGTTGTATCTGCTTGGCGCGGTCGGATTCGCCTACTTCGGGTTCGCCGTTTTCCAGAAGACGCGCAGGGGATTCGCGGATGTCCTCTGAGACGGCAGAAGCGCACGACGACTGGATCATCGACGCCTCGGGTCTGGGGAAGTGCTACCACGTTTACGACCGGCCGTCGCACCGGTTGCTCCAGGGGCTGTTCGGAGATCGCAGGCGTTACTATCGCGAGTTCTGGGCGCTGCGCGGCGTCGATCTCCAGGTGCGGCGTGGCGAAACGCTGGGCATTATCGGGCGCAACGGGTCGGGCAAGTCCACATTGCTTCAGCTGATCGCCGGCACGCTCGCGCCGACCGAAGGGGTCATCCGCGTGCGTGGCCGCATCGCGGCACTGCTCGAACTGGGCAGCGGCTTCAACCCGGATTTCACCGGGCGCGAGAACATATATCTCAACGCCGCCATCCTTGGGCTGTCCTCGGAGGAGGTCCAGTCGCGGCTGGAGGCGATCCTGGCGTTCGCCGACATCGGCGAGTTCATCGACCAGCCCATCCGGAACTACTCCAGCGGCATGGTGATGCGGTTGGCGTTCGCCGTGATGGCGCACGTCGACGCCGACGTGCTCATCATCGACGAGGCGCTGGCGGTGGGCGATGCCTTCTTTACCCAGAAGTGCATGCGCTTCCTGCGCGAGTTCAAGGCGCGGGGGACCCTGCTGTTCGTCAGCCACGACGATGCCTCGGTGAGCGGTCTGTGCGACCGCGCGCTCTGGCTGGACGGCGGCGCGCCACAGGCGTATGGCCCCTCGCGCGACGTGGTTCAGATGTATCTGGAATCCGTCATCGCTGCACGTCAGGGCGAAGCGGGCATGCGCATCGCGGATGGCGGTGGTCAGGCGGCCAAGCGCGAGCGCCACGACATGCGCCGGGACTGGGTCAATCGAAGCAGCCTGCGCAACGACATCGAGGTGGTGCCGTTCGATCCGGGGACCACGGGCTTCGGCGAGATGCGTGCGCGCATCGGCGACGTTTCGCTGCGCGATGTGTCCGGCCGCGAACTCGCATGGTGCGTGGGCGGGGAATCGGTGAGGCTTGAGGTCGAGGTCATCGCCGATGGCCCGGTGCTTCGGCCCATCGTCGGCTTTTACCTCAAGGACCGGCTGGGTCAGTTGTTGTTCGGCGACAACACCTATGTCAGCACGCTGGGCGACCATGTCGATGCCGCCCCCGGCGAGCGGCTGCGGGCGACGTTCGAATTCGAGATGCCGCGCCTCAAGGCCGGCGATTACTTCATCACCATCGGTGTGGCCGATGGCGGCAGAGACGACCACGCGATCCAGCACTGGGTGCACGAGGCTATCGCGCTGAAGTCTACTTGCCAGTCTTGGTCGATCGGCATTCTTGGCCTGCCGATGGCGCGCATTGCCCTGGAGAAGGTTCCATGAGTAGGGAGTTCCGGCTCGAAGCGCACCCCGTGGTGCTGCAGAAGCCTCGTGTCGTAGAGCCCCATTCCTGGGTCGGCCATATTCCCTTCGCGTACCTGGTGGTGGACCTTGTTCGACCGAGTACGCTGGTCGAGCTGGGCACGCACTCAGGCAATTCCTATCTGGCGTTCTGCCAGGCAGTGGAGCGGCTCGGTCTCGCCACGCGCTGCGTGGCGGTGGACTCGTGGCGAGGGGACGACCACGCGCAGCGCTACGGAGAGGGCGTGTACGCGACGCTCAGCGCTTATCACGATCCGCGCTACGGTCGCTTCTCCACCCTGAGCAGGAAGTTCTTCGACGAAGCGGTGGACGACTTCGCCGTGGGCTCGATCGATCTCTTGCACATCGACGGGCTGCATACGTATGAAGCGGTGAAGCACGATTTCGAGACCTGGTTGCCCAAGCTCAGCGATCGTGCGGTGGTGCTGCTTCACGACAGCGCGGTGACGGAGCGCGGCTTCGGTGTCGGGCGGTTCCTGGAAGAGCTGTCCGCGCGCTACCGGACCTTCGAGTTCAAGCACAGCAACGGCCTTGGCGTGGTTTTCGTCGGCGAGCATCGGCCGGAGCGCCTGGTGGCGTTCGCGGATGCGCTGGAGACCGACCCGCAGCTCGGCGCCTTTCTGGCCGCTCTCGCGCCGCGCCCGGAGGAGACGGCCGACGCCGGCGTGGCTGGAGAGGCATTCGAAGACGTGCGCGTCTACTTCGGAAAGACGGGCTCCGACTATGTCGAGACCAGGCAGAGCTGCGCGAGTCGAGACCTGGCCGCTGGCCCGGCGGTCGTGCGCCTGCCTCTGGACCCGTCAGGCGCGTTCTCCCGGATTCGAATCGATCCCGCCGAACGCCCCGGCATCTTCGGCATCGCGCGATGTTCCCTGCTTGCCGACGACGGCGCAGTGCTACGCGAGATCGACGCTCTGGAGCGTCGCGTGCTGTCGGTGGGCGGTGTCTCGCTGCCGCCGGCCGCACCGAATTGGGTCCGGTGGGGTTCGTTGGGTGCAGATCCGTTCGTCGAGCTGGATCTGACCGATGCTCTGGCCGACCTTCCGCGGCTGCCCGCGGCGCTGGAGGTGGCGCTCGACTACGAGGCCATCGTCACCGGGGCGGACGGCGCCCGTGTACTGGAGGCGATCGGCGATTCGCTGTCGGAAGGCCTGCAGCGCAGGCAACACCTGCAGCACATCGAGAACCTGCTCACGGCAGTGCTGGCCGAGCTGCGCGAGGCAGCGGCCGGGGCGGGCCTGGGAGCAGCCACGCTACAGCAGCATGTCGCCACCGCGCTGTCCGAGCTGCGGGAGCTGGTGGCCATGGTCCGTGCCGATTCGGCCAGTCTGGCCGCATTGCGCAGCGGGCAGGACGAGTCGCTGATGGCGATGGACGCCCTCCACGAACGCTTGTCCGCTACCTCGCGCGAGGTCGAGCAGGTCGCCGGTGCCATGCCCGGTCTGCGGGACGCCATCGCCACACTGCAGCACGCAGCCAACGGCGCCGCGCAGCACGCCCTCGACCGCGCGGGACGCGACGAGGCGCTGGCATCCGATGTCGTCGCGCGCCTGCAGACGCTGCAGCAAGTCATGCAGGACGTCTCGGTGCGCGTCCAGGCGCTGCAGGAGCGGCGCTGGTGGAAATCGCAGTGACTCTGTCCGACCCCGGTCCGTCGGCAATGCCACCGCCGTTCGCTCCCCAAGGCACCGTCCAGCTCGATCGCTGCGGCGCGAACGAGTGGACCTGTCTGGGCGAGGATCCGCAGTTCCTCTACCGGTTGGAACCGCCACTCCCGGCCGGCTGGTATCGGTTGCGCGCGACGTTGCGCGCGACCCAGGGCCGCGTGCTCGACCCTTGCGTGTACGTCGACCAGGGGCAAGGCTTTGCCGAGGATCTCCGTATGCCCCTGCGCTACGATCCGAAGGCCGGTCTCCTTGACGCGATCGTGCGTTTCGATCGCGAGGTCCGCGGACTGCGGTTCGACCCCTCGACGACGGTCTGCTGCTTCGTGTTCGACGGCCTGTGCTGCGACCGCCTCGGTGAGGCAGAGGCGGCATGGCTGATGGCGCGCGCGTTGATGCGCAACGGCGCTCGCGACGTGACGCGCCTGGGCGAGGGCTTGCGGACGTCGCGGCGCGACGGCGACTCTGCGGCCGCGCTGGAACTCGTCTGGAGCGAGTATCGAGGGGACACTGCGGCGCAGGATGACGCGGCCTATCTGGACTGGATCCGGACGCAGGAGTGTCCGGCGGTGGTACGTAGCCCTGCCTCAGCGGCGGCGGCGGCAGCAGGTGAACCGATGTTCAGCGTCGTGCTGCTGCCGGAAGGCGACAGCTCGACGCGCGACGCTTGCCTCGAAGCACTGCTCGCGCAGTCCTACCCGTACTTCGAGATCCTCGTTCCCAAGGGCATGGCCCGGCTTGGCGGGCCTGGCGGGCCGAGCGTGCGCGAGTTCGACGACGGCGATGCCGGCTTCTGTCCGGGAGCGAAGGCCGCGCGCGGCCGTTACCTGACCTGGATCGCCGGCGGAGAGCGGATGCCAGCCCATGCGCTCGCCTGGGTGGCGCAGGCGCTCGAGGCTCGGCCCGGTGCGGTGCTTCTCTACACCGACGAGGACTTCTTGGCGGCAGGCGACATCCGTCGCTGGCCGTACTTCAAGCCCGCATGGGATCCTGACCTGCAGGCGCAGCATGATTACGTTGGACCATCGTCGTTCCTGTCGCGCGAGTGGCTGGCTCGCTGGATCCACGCGGCACCGCCCTCCCGGGCCTGGCGTTACGCCGCGATCATGGCCGCTGGCGCCGAGGCGGGCCCGGACGGCGTGCTGCACCTGCCCGTCGTCGCCCGCCACCACCTCGATCCTCCGGGCGAGCCTGCGGCCCCGTTGGATGCGTTCGCTGCCCTCGACGACATGGGGGACGCACTGACCGCGTACCTCGCTCGGACGGCACCGGAGGTCGAGGCGCTCGCGCCTGGCGTGGGGCGCCCGGCACGTGTGCGCCATCCGCTGCCGAGCGGCGTGCGCTGCGACATCGTCATTCCGACCCGCGACCGCGTGGACCTGCTGTCGGTCTGCGTCGACAGCATCCTGACGCTCACCGAGGGCGTGGATTACCGGATCACGATCGTCGATAACGGCTCGGCGGAGCCGGCGACGCACGCCTATTTCGCGCGCCTGCAGGACGACGCGCGGGTGCGGGTCCTGGCCTACGACGCGCCGTTCAACTATTCGGCGATCAACAACTTCGCGGTACGGGAGTGCGACGGCGACATCGTCGTGCTGCTCAACAACGACATCGAGGTCGTCGACGCCGACTGGCTGCGTGAGCTGGCATCGCAGGCCTGCAGGCCGGGGATCGGGGCGGTGGGCGCGCGGCTGCTGTATCCGGATCGGACCCTGCAGCACGCCGGCGTGATCCTCGGAGTGAAAGGCGTCGCCGCACACCCCTACACGCGACGTGGTCGCATGCATCCTGGCCAGTTCGGGCGGGCTCTGGCCGTGCAGTCGATGTCCGCTGTCACGGCCGCCTGCCTGGCTGTACGCCGCAGAACCTTCGACGAGGTTGGCGGGCTCGACGAATCCCTGGCTGTGGCGTTCAACGATGTCGATTTCTGCCTGCGCCTCGTGCGCGCGGGTCACCGCAACCTCTGGACGCCTTACGCGGAACTGATCCACCACGAATCCGCGAGCCGGGGGTATGAGGACGATCCCGTGAAGCAGGCGCGGTTCGCATCCGAGGTCGAGACGATGCAGCGTCGTTGGGGCCTTGCTCTGGAGCGGGATCCCGCATACAGCCCGAACCTCTCCCTGAGCGGCCGGGCATTCACCATCGATCCGCTGCGCGAAGCTGATTTCACCCCCAGAACCGCGGCGCTCCCGTTGCTGAGTCTCAAGGAGGAGTCATGAACGATCCTATGTCCTTCACGCTGCAGCCGCTCAATCAGGTCGAACCCGTCGGGGCCGCTGGAGAGCGATCGCAACGTTGGCGCGCGACGGGCAACGACCCTTCGTTCGACGTCGAGCTGACGACCGGTCCGCTTGTCGGTGGCTGGTACGAGATCGAGCTGCGGATCAAGGTGTTCCGTGGGCGCATCCACGCTCCGGCGCTGTACCCGGACTACGCGCGCGGCTTCGTGATCGAGGCAGAGCGGCAGGTGCTGCCGCTTTCGGATGCGCGGCAGGGCTCGCATGCCGTCTCGCGACTGGTGCGGTTCACCGCGGATGTCACCCGCCTGCGCTTCGACCCCAGCCTGATTCCCTGCGAGTTCGAGATCGAGGCGTTCACGTTGCGGCGGCTGAGCCGCGCCGAGGCCGCCCGCTGCATGTTCGGCCAAGTGATGGCTTCCCGCGAGGGGATGGGCAAGCTGCGCTTCGCCGCGTCGACCTTGGTCGACCTCCTGCGCGGTGGGCCGAGGCGGATGGCCGACCGGCTCTACCACAAGTACGCCGCTTATGCCGGCGGCAACGACGTGTCCGACTACGAGGTCTGGGTGGACTTCTACGACGACTGCTCGCCAGAGGGAATCGCGCAGGCCCTGACAGCCATGCCGCCGCTGGAGCAGACACCCAGTTTCTCCATCGTGGTGCCCACCTACAACACCGACGAGCGCTGGTTGCGCGCCTGCTTCGACAGCGTGATCGCGCAGACCTATCCCTACTGGGAACTCTGCATCGCCGACGACGCCTCCACGGACCCGGCAGTCTGGCGGACGATCGAGCAGTATGTGGCGGCCGACAGCCGCATCCGCGCGATCAGGCGCGAGACCAATGGCCATATCGCGGCGGCCTCCAACAGTGCGCTGGCGCTGGCCACCGGCGACTACGTCGCCCTGCTTGACCATGACGACACGCTCCACCCGCTGGCGCTGCAGTACTGTGCGCTGGCACTGCAGCAGAACCCCTCCTGGCGGATGCTGTTCACCGACGAGGACAAGATCGACGCCGCGGGGCGCCGTTCCGACCCGTACTTCAAGTCGGACTGGAATCCCGATCTGTTCCTGTCGCAGAACTGCGTCTGCCACCTCGGCGTCTACGCGCGCGACCTGGTGACCGAGATCGGTGGTTTCCGGCAGGGCTACGATGGCGCGCAGGACTGGGACCTGACGCTGCGGGCAGTCGAGCGGCTGCGCGCCGATGAGATCGGCCACGTACCGCGAGTGCTCTACCACTGGCGCATGATCGAAGGCTCGACGGCGCTGGCCCCGGGCGAGAAGAACTACGCCCACCTCGCGGCGCTGCGGGCGATCCAGGACCATTTCGACCGCACCGGGACGCGGGCGAAGGTCAAGGAGATGGCGGGCTACAGCGGCTACTACCACATAGTGCACGAGATCCCCGATCCCGCGCCGCTGGTCAGCATTCTTATTCCGACGCGCGACCGCGCGGACCTGCTGAAACAGTGCATCGACTCGATTCAGAAGCTGACCGACTACCCGGCTTTCGAGATATTGGTGATCGACAACGGCTCGCGTGAACGCGAGACCTTCGACTACTTCGCCTCGTTGGAGAGCGTGAGCAATGTTCGCGTCTTGCGCGACGACAGCCCGTTCAACTACTCGGCGATCAACAACCGTGGTGCGCGTGAAGCCAAGGGCGAAGTCATCGCGCTGCTCAACAACGATATCGAGGCGATCCACCCGGAGTGGCTGTCGGAAATGGTCTCGCATGCGCTCAGGCCGGAGATCGGAGTCGTGGGCTGCATGCTCTATTACCCCAACGACACCATCCAGCACGCGGGCACCATCCTGGGTGTCGGCGGAGTCGCCGGGCACGCCTACGTCGGCATGCCCCGTGGTTATCCTGGCGACAAACATCGCGCCGGCCTGGCCCAGAACCTGAGCGCCGTGACCGCGGCATGCGCGGTGGTGCGCCGAGAAGTCTTCGAGCAGGTCGGTGGGCTGGACGAGGGCTTGGTCGTGGCCTTCAACGACGTCGACTTCTGCCTGCGGGTGCGCGAGGCCGGCTACCGCAACCTTTGGACGCCGTTCGCCGAGCTTTACCACCACGAGTCCGCCTCGCGCGGCTACGAGAATACTCCCGAGAAGATCGAGCGGTTCAAGCGCGAGGAGCGGTTCATGCAGAGCCGTTGGGGCAGGAAGCTGGAGATGGACCCGTACTACAACGTCAACTTCAGCCTCAACACCGCGCCGTTCACGCTCGCGTATCCGCCCCGTGAAACGTCGTGGGTTGCGCGCACAGCGGAAGGATGCTGAACCCATGGACCTTGCGCGGGTCTTCAGGCGCCACTTTCCGCTCCTGCTGGCGCTGCTGTGCGGAGCCCTGGGAGTCGCTTCGCTCTCCCAGGCCTGGATGCGGGGCACGGTGGAAGTGCAGCTCGATTTCCCGGGCGGTGTGCCCGAGGGAACCCGGGTGTTCTTCGCCGGCAGCGAGGATTTCGTGGAGAAGAACTCGCTGTCGCTCCCGGCCGACGCAGAGGGCGACGTGTCCATCCTCGTGCCGATCGGGTTGCACGAGCGCATCCGGATAGTGCCGCTGGCCGGAAGCACGGCCTCGTTGTGCTCGCTGGAGGTGGTCGCCACTGGTCGTGCGCCGCTAAGCCTCGAGGACTACCGGGTAATCGACCGTCGAGGCGTCACCAGCGTCTCCCTGCATCCCGGCTGCGTATCGGCCGTTCCCGTGGCAGGCGAAAGCGCTCCTCACGTGACCATCGGCCTCCAGTCGACCGAAGCATGGGACGCGGGCGCGCGCGCCTGGTTCGGGTTGGCGATCGCGGCGTTCTGCATTGCCCTCGTCCTGGGGAGCGCATGGCTGTGGGGTTGGCGCGGATGGGGTGTCGCCGATCGCGAGTCACGGGCATCCACAGGAGGTGCAGGCACCTCGAAGCTGGTGCCGGTGTACGTGGTGATATCTCTCTTCTTCGGCACGCTCTACGCGGTGGTGACGCCGCCCGGAGCGGTAACCGACGAGTACGCCCACGTCACCAAGGCGGCGAAGATGGCGAACGGCGCCTTCCTGGGCGCAACCGGAGACCAGCTTTTCCCGAACATCTTCGAGATGTACGGACGGTTCAACGGCTACCTCGATCCCGGCGTGCACTTCAGCGGGTTGCAGCTGGTCAACCAACTGCGGGCACCGGTGCCGTGCCAGCGGACAACCGCGGATCTACCGAAGGGAGCGGACAGCTATTCGCCGACGCTGTATCCCGTTCCCGCCGCCGCCTACGTCGTCAGCTGCGCCACGGACCAGGATCTGGGCACCTTCCTGCTGCTCGCGCGCGTGGGCAACCTGCTGCTGGCCACGGCACTGATCGCATTCGGAATCTGGGCGACGATTCGCGCGCGCTGGGTGCTGTTCGTCTGCGCGCTACTGCCCATGTCCGTCTACCAGATGGCTTCGGTTTCGGCGGACGCGCTCTACATCGCGGCGTCGCTGGCCTGGCTGGGCGCGGTGTGTGGCGTCATCGAGGAGCGGATCCCGGTACGTCGCGCAACGTGGATCCTGGGGCTTCTCGCGCTGTTCCTGGCCCTGTCCAAGCCCGGGGCGGCCTGGGTGCTGGTGGCGATTCTCTTCGCGAGGCAGGCCTACCTGCGGCAAGCCGGCACCTTCACTCCCGCGGTCCTGAAGTACATGCTGCTTCCTTTCGTGATCCACATCGGCTGGGTCCTGTATGCGTCGTCCTCGGCTGCGCCGCTGCCCGGAGTGGATCCGGCGGCCAACCTTGCTCGGATCGCCGACCGACCCCTGGAAGTCGTGGGGCTGTTCTTCGACACCTATGTCAGCACGCACGGTGTATGGATTCTCAAGTCTACGCTCGGCGCGCTGGGCTGGCTGGACGTATCGCTGGCCAAGGTCAGCTACCTCGGGCTGCTGTTCTGCCTCGGCGCAACAGCGGTAATGGGCTGGCCGGTGCCCAGGCCGCCGGCGGCCACGGTCGCGGCGGGGTGGATATTCGCGGCAGGCGCGGTGGCCATGCTCAGCCTGCCGCTGTACCTGTTCTGGACCGTCCGCGACTCTACGATCATCATGGGACTGCAGGGGCGTTATTTCATACCCTGCCTCGCGTTCGCCTTCTGCTTCACCGCGGGATCGCTGCCGGTGGGGCGGTACGCGGCCTGGGTCCACCGCGGACTCGTGGTTCTGGTGCCGGCTGTCGTCATGGCCGCGCTCACCGACGGACTCCTCGCGCTGCTCGCGCGGTACTACCCTTGAGGCGATAATGATCCGCGAGATCCTCATGATCGTGTTCGTCACCTGCTCCACGTTGGGCAGCCAGTTGCTGGTCAAGCGGGCGGTGACGCAGATCGCACAGCGCGACCCGGTCCCCCAAGGACTGAACTGGTTGATCGCCGCCTGCCTTTCGCCGGAGGTCATCGCGGCCGTCGCGATCCAGGGGATCGGCTTCATCACGTGGGTCGTGGTGGTCAGCCGGATCAAGCTGGGCGTCGCTTTCGCGATCTCGGGATCCTTCTTCTACATTCTCATCGCGCTCGCCAGCTGGCTCCTGTACGGCGAACGCTTGGCACCCGTGCAGTGGCTCGGGCTTGTGCTGGTGTCGTCCGGGGTGCTGATGATGACATTGACCGGCAAGGCAGCCTGAACCATGGGACGTTCCCCCGATCACAGCTTCGTCGTTCCCGCGTACCGGAGTTCGCCGCACCTCGCCGATTGCCTGGCGTCGCTGGCGTCGCAGACGCTTGCGGGCTCGGAGATCGTCGTATCGACGTCGACGCCGTCTGGAGAGCTGGAAGCGCTGGCAGCGCGGTTCGGCGCGCGTTACGCCGTGCATGCGCCCAATGCCGGCATCGGCCGCGACTGGAACATGGCCGTGGCGCAGGCACGCCGGCGCTGGGTGACCATCGCGCATCAGGACGACCTCTACCTGCCGGATTTCGTGGCCAAGACGATGCGGGTGGCCGAGGCTGCTCCGGACGCGTCGTTGGTGCTGACCGATTACGTGGAACTGCTCGGCGAGACCGAGCGGCCGCGCACGCGGATGCTGAGAATCAAGCGCCTGCTGCTCGAGCTGGGCTTCTTGGGGCGTCGGAGCATCCGGCGAGAGGCCGACAAGCTGAGACTGCTGCGCTTCGGCTGCCCGATTGCCTGTCCTTCGGTCACTCTCGGGCCCGGAGCGACCGGCGTGACTTTTCGTGAGGATCTCAAGGTGGACCTCGACTGGGAGGCATGGATCCGGCTCGCGCGCCGGCCTGGCGCGTTCTGCTTTGTTCGTGAACGGCTGATGGCCCATCGCATTCACGCCGAGAGCGAGACCAGCGTCGGGGTCCGCGGTGGCGTACGTGCACGCGAAGACGCCGCGATGTTCGCATCGCTCTGGCCTACGCCGATCGCGACGCTGCTCGCCCGGGCGTACGCGCATTCCTACGAGGCGGGGGGGCATTGACATGACGTTCCCTGTCCCGCAGCGGAGCCCCGAAGGGGTGCCCGCAACCTGCTCCGTGGCCGTGGTCATACCCTCCTACCGCGTGACCCGCCACATCCTCGGGGTCATCGCGGGGATCCCTGACTGGGTTGATCGCATCTACGTCGTCGACGACTGTTGCCCCGATGGCAGCGGTCGACTCGTGAAGGAGCGCTGCGCGGATGCGCGCGTGACCGTGCTCTTCAACGAGACCAACACCGGTGTTGGAGGAGCGGTGATGGCTGGCTACGTCCGCGCCGAGCGGGAGGGCTGTGACATCATCGTCAAGATGGACGGCGACGGGCAGATGGAGCCCTCGCTGATCCCGGCCTTGATCGCACCGATCGCGATGGGCGAGGCGGACTACACGAAGGGAAATCGCTTCTACGATCTGGCGCAGATCGGGCGTATGCCGCCATTGCGCATATTCGGCAACGCGGTACTGTCGTTCATGACGAAGATCTCGTCGGGCTACTGGGACCTGTTCGACCCGACGAACGGCTATACCGCAATACATGCGCGGCTGGTGTCGAAGTTGCCGATGCACAAGATCAGCAGGCGTTACTTCTTCGAGACCGACATCTTGTTCCGCCTCAATACACTGCGGGCCGTGGTGGTGGACGTGCCTATGGATGCGCGATATGGCGACGAGGTGAGCGGCCTCAGCGTGCGACGCATCCTGGTCGACTTCATGTACAAGCATGTCCGCAATACCCTCAAGCGGGTCTTCTACAATTACTTCCTCCGGGACATGTCTCTGGCGAGCGTCGAACTCGTAGGCGGCGTGCTGATGGTCGGGCTGGGCCTGCTCGCGGGCATCCATTTCTGGGCGGACGCGGCCGCCGAGGGTGTGACTGCTTCGGCTGGCCGCGTAATGCTCGCGGCACTACCCCTTATTCTAGGGCTCCAACTATTGTTGGGGTTCATCGCCTTCGACATCGCCTCCGTGCCGCGACGTGCCATCCACCGACTGCTGCGTTGAGAGGCGTGGATGCCGGGTTCCCTCTCCCGCTGCCGTGACGGTTGTGGGGGCGCCCAACTCTTCGGCATGCCAGCTTGTCGGCGCTCTCAGCATCTACCGCCGTTTCGTCCTTGTGACGTCGTCAACCCTAGCGCGTCCGTTTCTCCTTGATTCCAACGCAAGAACTTCCGAGATGCGTATACGCCGCCCGATCAAATTGCTCCCGCTCTTGGCTGCGGCGCTCCTCGTCTCCTTAGGAGGGTGCCAAAAGGAACTGCCGGCCCCGGACGATGTCCAGTCGCGCCCGGCGCTCGTGCCTCCTGGTGCATCCGGGATGCTTCCGGCGGCCTTCGGTGCATTTCTGACGGTCACCGCCGAGCATCGGGCTGCGCTGCGGGCTGCTTCCGAAGCTCCATGCTCTCTGGATGTGCTCAATGGCGCCGCACGGGGTGACACCGACATGTTGCCGATCAAGCGCGGCGGCGAGCTGGAAGTGGTCGGCTGGGTGCTGAATCCTCGCAGGGAGGTGCCGAGGGAGTTCGCCGTGGTGCTTGTTGGAGTGGCCTCCTCCTACGCCGCCAGAGGAGCCGCTGGTGGTGCTCGAGCCGACGTGGCGAGAGTCTTCTCGACGGCCTTAGCTATCGCGTCCGGGTATAGCGTCCGAGCGACATTGGCCAATGTCGAGCCTGGCGAGTACGAGGTGATCCTAGTCCAGGACACCTACAACGTGCCGACGCGCTGTGAGACAGGTTGGCGGATTCAGGTCGTCGATTGAGGCATTCGACGGATTCCTGGTGCGGGACAAATACCCGAATTCAGGACGTTGCCCTGACCGCCTTGAGCAGCAACGGCAGGAGGGCAATCGCAAGGGCGGCGGTGGCCAGCACAACCATGCCGTGGGACAGCATCGAGGCTGCAAGTGCCGGCTCAGGAGCAATGCCGAATGGCAGCGACATCCAGACCCAGGCGGCCTGGAATGGCCCTACGTTGGCGACTCCGGATATGGGAAAGGCGAACGCCAATGAGGCTGCGGCTCCGATCGTGGCTGTGGTCATTGAGCTCACTTCCACGATGATCGCCCGCGAGAAGCAGTAGAACGCGGTAAACAGCGCGATCCAGATGGCGAGCGAATAGGCGTATGATCGTAGCAACTGGCCGCGATTGACGGCCGTCATCGCGTATGCCGCGCGCGACAGTACCGGTACGGTGATGTGCCGCCCGTCGTGCCGAGCCAGATCCTGTAGGCGGTGCCAACCCAGGAAGAGGAGCAGGGTGACCGTCAATGCGCCAGCCAGGGCGATTGCCGCGATGGTCGCAGCGCTCGCTTCGCCGATAGCTCCAAAGGCCAGCAGCGCTGCCGCAGCACCCAGCAGCCCAAGTGCCAGCATGTCCAACATGCGCAGCAGAATCAGGATGCCGAGGCCAGACGAAACATCCATCCCGCGCGCCCTGGACAGTAGCAGCGGAAGCATGAACTCGCCCAGCTTCATCGGTAGCAGCGCCGTGGTCGCATTATGCGCTACGGAAATCGCGATCAGCGAAGAGGCCAGACGTCCGTCCAGAACCAAGCTCAGGCGTATCGCGCGCAGCAGGGTGGTTGCTAGCGTTGCTGCGGTACCCAGCGCTATCCAGCGCACATCGGCGCTGCGAATGGTGTACAGGAGCATGTCCGTGTCGACCGCGGTTGCCACCAACCACGCAAAGGTGGCTGTAATGGCTAGCGCGAGGATGACCTTGGCGGCGACCTTTGAGCTCACGCTGGGATGGTGCGCACGCTCTGCGCGGTGGTTCGGCCTGTACGTTCAGCGACAATATTGCGGCTCCTGGCATGCGGTTGCTTGCTCACGATCAGCTCCGCCATCATGCCGAACAAGATGAACTGGACGCCCACGATCACTAGCAGGACCCCCAGCAGTAGTAGCGGCCGGTGGCCGATCGCCTCACCGGCGAGCCAGATCGCGAGTAGGTAAAGGTTGACGATCGCCCCGACCGACGCGAGCGTCAGTCCGGCGGTTCCGAAAAGATGGCCCGGCCGTGAGTTGTACTTGGTGATGGTCACGACCGTGAGTAGATCGAGGAAGCCCTTGATCAGGCGGCCAACACCGTACTTCGATCGCCCGAATCGGCGGGGGTGGTGAAGAACCTCCATCTCGGTGACCGTGTAGCCCATGGAGGCGGCAAGCGCCGGAATGAAGCGGTGGAGCTCCCCATAAAGGTCCACGGACTCGAAGACCTCGCGGCGATACGCCTTGAAGCCGCAATTGAAGTCGTGGATGCGCACGCCGGAAATTCGGGCGGTGACGTAATTGAACAGTCTGGAGGGTAGCGTCTTCCCCATCGGGTCGTGCCGGACCCGCTTCCAGCCAGACACTACGTCGAATCCAGAGCGGATGAGCTCGAGCAACTTCGGAATCTCGTCGGGATCGTCCTGCAGGTCGCCGTCCATGGTGATCACGATGTCGCCGGTCGCACGCGAGACGCCGGCCTGCAACGCGGCGGCTTTGCCGAAGTTGCGGCGCAACCGCAGCCCCTGCACGGTGTCATTCGAGATCGCCTGAATCCGTAGCCAGGTCTCGTCCTGGCTGCCGTCGTCGACAAAGATGATCTCGTTGAGTGTGGCGGTGTCGGTGAGCTTTTCCGTGAACACGCAGGTGATCCGTTCCGCGAGCGTCTGGACGGTCTCCTGTTCGTCCATGACCGGGACGACGATCGATACGGTTTGCATACTGTCAGCTCCTCTGCTCGAGTAAGGAGGTCTGGCTCGGCAGCGGGAGTGCCGGCGCCAAGCCGCGCAGGCGGCGTTCGACGAACGGACTCGAGTCGATTGCGGCCCGGTACTCCTTGCGTTCGCTGTTGTCGAACAGGATCAGTCCGCGCGGAGACAGGCGTTGTGCCGCCCGGGCGAGACAGGCCGTTCGGGCGCGTCCGTCGATGACGATCAGGTCGAACATGCCCTCCTGAGAGGAGATGGCGTCGACGTAGGCATCGAAGGCCCGGTCCTCGTACCCGCGTCGGCGCGAGCGCGCTTCGGTCGTGGCACCGGTCGCCGGCACGTCCGGTACGGTCAGGACGTTGACGTTCGGACACGAAGAGAATAGAGGTGCCATGGAGTCGGCGAACCCGATGTCGTGCTCCACCGAGATCACCTCGGCGCAGCGCTTAGACAGCCACAGCGTGCTGGCGCCAGCGCCGTACTCGAAGACGCGGGCCTGGTTGTCGAACGAGGCCAGGAGCTGTTCAACCTCGCGGATCGCATCGAAGGTCCACCACGGCAAGTCAAGCAACGCCAAGTCACGACTGTCATAGATGCTGAAGAGGCTGCGGGTCCAGCGGGCGCCGCGGCTGTCGCTGCGTTCGAGCGCCTGCAGGATGCCCAGCCTCCCCGCAATGCGCTTGGCGCCGCGCATCGAGTGGATGTAAAGCGACTTGATCATTCAGATCCTTTTTTACGGTGGCGTGATCTGCGATTCGTCAGGGGTGGGCCCCGGCATCCGGATGCCGTGTGGCGAACGTATCCAGCGACCGCCGCCTAGTGGAATCGCGGCGTAAGCCGTTCTCTCGCCGTTTGCGACGTCGGGAACGCGCGCGTAGCCGATCCAGCCATACTCGTTGCGCTCGCGTTTGTAGGCCTTGGCCACATCGGGCCGTGGGACTCCACCAAGACCCATGCCGAGTACGCGGCCGTCCTCGTCGATCAGCAGCAGGCACCGGGCTTCGCTTTCGGGGTTGCGTTGTAGGGGGGGGGCATCGTCCTCGGGGGCCAAGGCCCAGCCACTGAGGCGGTACCAACCATCGTCGAGTTCGCTGGCGGTGTCGACGTGCCCCACCATTCGGCTGACATCGGCCGACTCGACCATGACCGTCTGTCCGACATCTGGGCAGGGCGTTGGCTGGTTGAAGGGCACGTGACCGATCGTGCGCAAGTGCTCAAGTGAGCTGTAGAGCTGGTCCGGCGCGGAGGTGATCCTCGGGATGACGACCGAGTCGTCGCGGACCCCGAGACGAATCGCCAGCGTCGCCAGCTGCTTTCCGTCGGCCCGATTCTCGAGGCGCTCAACTCGCGGTTGCCCTGTAATGAGGACCGAAGCGGCCAGGACGACGCCGAGCAACGTGCCGCCGCTGACCCGCCAGCGTTGGCTGCTTTCCCGCAGTGCCGCGAGGTTACGTTGCGACAGCCAGAGTCCAAGCACCGCCACCCAGAACAGCGAGGGCAAGGATGCATAGCGACTGGCCATGGCCGCCTCGGAGCCACCCATGCCGGAGCGCCCAATGGCGGCCAGAGCCGCGTTCATCAGTACGTAGATGCCGATGGCGATCCAGAATGCGTCGACGCCACGCTCGCCTTCGCTGCGCTGTAGGTCGCTAGCGACGAGCCAGCCGAACGTGGCCAGCCCGACTCCGCCCCAGAGCAGGGCAAGGTTGCTGTCGGTGGTGAGGCCTGCGCCCAGGAAGGTGAGCGCGAAACCAATCAGAGCGAGGAAGTCGAAGGTGCGTTCGCCGTGGCTCTCGGGCACGCGCTGGAACATCACGACGATAGCCAGGTAAACGATCCCTAGGGCCACGTACAGCATCCCTAAGCGTCGGGTGCTGCGAAGAAGCAGCGCCTGCACACCGATTACCGTCATCGCCACGATGCCGGTGCTGTACATGTGACCGGCGCACAATGCGGCCACGCCCGCCAGCATGATCAGCAAAGTCGACCGGCGCTGCGCACCCAGCATCATCAGTGCCGCGCTGGCTACAGCGAAGCAGTTGGCGCCCAGCCATGCGACACCGCTCATGCCGATGAAGTAGTTGTGCGCAGCCATCGGCGTGAATACCGCGACGGCTGCGACCGTCGCGAGCAACACGGTCTCCAGCGGGCCGGCGGCACTGCGCGACAGGACCTTGGCGAAGCAGGCGGCGACCAGCAGCGAAAAGGTGCAAGCGATCACCGACAGGCCAAAGTTATCCCCCTGCGTGACCAGGTGGTTGGCCAAGTAGAACAGCTTGGTCAGCGCGACGATGTGCTCGTTGGAGGTCTTGTAGAGGGTCTCCAGCGTTAGCACGAAGCCGGTGTCGCCGATGATCGACGGGAAGATGTCCCAGTAGTCGAGGTCCGGCATGCCCCTGGCCTGGGAGACGATACTGAGCGCCAAGGCCCAGAAGCCCGCCACTGGCAGGCTCCAGAGCAGTAACCTCAGTGCGTTCGAACCACGGTGATCAGCGGAGGTACGCTCCGCGCCCCTGTTCCTCGGCGTTGGCGCGCCCCTCGGCGCAGTCGCGCTAACCAATGGCGGCATCCAACTCCGGCAGGATCTTGAACAGATCGCCGACGAGCCCGATGTCGGCAATCTCGAAGATCGGCGCATCGGCATCCTTGTTGATGGCGACGATGGTGCCCGCGTCCTTGATGCCCGTCAGGTGCTGGATCGCGCCGGAGATGCCGATGGCGACGTAGAGCTCGGGTGCGATGATCTTCCCCGTCTGCCCCACCTGCAGCTCGTTGGGAACGTAGCCCGCATCCACCGCTGCGCGCGAGGCGCCCACGGCGGCGCCGAGCTTGTCGGCGAAATCGAAGATGATGCGGAAGTTCTCCTCCGAGCCGACGCCGCGGCCACCCGCAACCACTCGGCGCGCGCTCTGCAGGTCGGGCCGGTCGCTGCTGCCGGCAGCCAGCCCGACGAAGCGAGTGTGCGTGGGCAGCGTAGCCTCCACCGTCATGGTCTCGATCTCGGCCTTGCCGCCTCGGGCTGCTTCCGGCCATGACGCGGAGCGCACGGTGGCCACGACGGGCCTGTCGGCGGGCGCGTCGACCGTCACGATCGCGTTGCCGGCATAGATCGGGCGCGTGAATGTGTGCGTGCCTTCGACCGTCATGAGGTCGGAGACCTGCGCCGTTCCGAGCAATGCGGCAACGACCGGCATCACATCCTTGCCGAAGGTGGTCGAAGGACCGAACACGTGGCTGTAGCCTTCGGCGAGCTTTGCGACCTGGGGCCCCAACACCTGCGCGATAGGATGCGCGTTGGCTTCGGCGCTGACTGCCAGCACCCTGCGTACGCCTTCGATCTGGGCAGCCTCTGCGGCCACGGCGCCGGCGTCGGCGGCCAGGACCGCGATGTCGATGTACTCGGGCTGCAGCGCGCGGGCGGCGGCGACGCACTTGGCGGTCGCGCCGTTGAGCCGGCCTTCGTGGTGCTCGGCGACGATCAGAACCTTGGACATGGTCTCTCTCCTGGAGAATGGGCGGGTCGCGGCGGCACAAGCCTCGCGCCCCCAGCCCTGCGCTTCCTCTGGGAAGCGGCGCGGTGGATTACAGCAGGCCCTTTTCCTTGAGCTTGGCCACGAGTTCCGCAGCGTCCTTGACCATCACTCCGCGGCTACGGCCGGTCGGAGCGGCGTAGCGCACGGTCTTGAGGAAGTCGCCGGACTCGATACCGAGGTCCGCGAACGGAACGGTCTCCAACGGCTTGCTCTTGGCCTTCATGATGTCGGGCAGCTTGATGAAACGCGGCTCGTTGAGGCGCAGATCGGTCGTGATGACCGCCGGCAGGTCCACCTCCAGCGTCTCCAGGCCCGCGTCCACCTCACGCGTGACGATGGCCTTGTCGCCTTCCACGGAGAGCTTGCTGGCGAAGGTCGCCTGCGGGCGGCCCCACAGCGTGGCCAGCATCTGGCCGGTCTGATTGGCGTCGTCGTCGATGGCCTGCTTGCCCAGCAGGACCAAGCCGGGCTGCTCCCTCTCGACCAGCGCGATGAAGGCGCGCGCTGCGGTCAGGGGCTGTACCGCGTGATCGCAGACCACGTGGATGGCACGGTTGGCGCCCATCGCCAAGCCGTTGCGCAGGTGTGGCTGAGCATCGGCCGGAGCGATCGTCGCGACCACGACCTCACTCGCTACCCCGCGCTCGCGCAGGCGCAGCGCCTCTTCCAGCGCGATGTCGTCGAACGGGTTGGGCGAGAGCTTGACGCCGTCGGTGACGACGCCGGAGCCGTCCGGCTTGACCTGGATGCGGACGTTGTAGTCCACCACGCGCTTGTAGGCGACGAGGATCTTCATCAGAGCGGGATTCCCTTGGGTGCTGACGGGCCTCTGCCGACCATGCCGGCCGGCGCGGGGCGAACTCCCGGATTCTAGCGGCAAGGGGCCGGTCACGCGACCTTGCTGTGGGTTCAGGTTCCGCGCGAGCGATCGGCGCCGGGATGCGTATATCCTGTTCTGCCGGCCTTTTCCCGTCCCCGGCGCGACTTGCGCAATCACTTCTAAGGAGATCTCCCAGTGCCAACCTGGTTCGTGACCGGCGGTGCCGGTTTCATCGGCGGCAACTTCGTGCTCGAGGCGGTGCGACAGGGGGTGCGTGTGGTGAACCTGGACGCGTTGACGTATGCGGGAAACCTCCACACGTTGGCCTCGCTCGAGGGCAATCCCGACCACGTTTTCGTGCACGGCGACATCGGAGACCGCCCGCTGGTGTCGCGCCTGCTCGCGGAGCATCGGCCCGACGCAGTGCTGAACTTCGCAGCAGAAAGCCATGTCGACCGTTCCATCGACGGCCCCGCGGCTTTCGTGCAGACCAACGTGGTCGGCACCTTGGGCCTGCTTGAAGCAGTGCGCGACCACTGGAAGACGCTCGAAGGGGACGCGAAGGACGCGTTCCGTTTCCTCCACGTCTCCACCGACGAGGTCTACGGCACGCTCGGCGAGACCGGCAAGTTCACCGAGACGACCCCATACGCGCCGAATTCGCCGTACTCGGCGTCCAAGGCCGCCTCGGACCACCTGGTGCGCGCCTTTCACCACACCTACGGCCTGCCCACGCTCACCACCAACTGCTCGAACAACTACGGGCCCTACCACTTCCCCGAGAAGCTCATCCCGCTGGTGATCGCCAAGGCGCTGGCTGGCGAGCCGCTCCCGGTCTATGGCGACGGGCGGCAAGTGCGCGACTGGCTGTTCGTGACCGACCACTGCGAAGCGATCCGCACCGTGCTGGCGAAGGGGCGGATAGGCGAGACCTACAATGTCGGCGGCGACGCCGAGCGCGAGAATATCGAGGTCGTCCGCACCATCTGCCGCCTTCTCGACGAGCGGCGCCCTCGCGAGGACGGACAGCCGCGCAGCTGCCAGATCGCCTTCGTCGCGGACCGCCCGGGGCATGATCGCCGGTACGCGATCGATGCCTCCAAGCTGCGGAACGAGCTCGGTTGGCGTCCGCGGCACACGTTCGAGGAGGGGATCGCCGAGACCGTCGACTGGTATCTCGAGAACCAGGAGTGGGTGCAGCGCATCCTCGACGGAAGCTATCGACTCGAGAGGATGGGGGCGGCGGCATGACTGCGCGCAAGGGCATCATCCTGGCCGGTGGCTCCGGTACCCGGCTGTATCCGATCACCAAGGGGGTCAGCAAGCAGCTGCTGCCCGTCTACGACAAGCCGATGATCTACTACCCGCTCAGCGTGCTGATGCTGGCGGGGATCCGCGAGGTGCTGGTCATCAACACGCCGCACGAGCAGGCGCTGTTCCAGGCGCTGCTCGGCGACGGATCCCAGTGGGGCATGGACATCCGCTATGCGGTGCAGCCGAGTCCCGACGGGCTCGCGCAGGCCTATCTGATCGGGCGCGACTTCGTGGATGGCAGGCCGAGCTGCCTGGTGCTCGGCGACAACATCTTCTATGGGCATGGCTTGACGGACACCCTCAAGCGCGCCGATGCGCGGAGCGAGGGCGCAACGGTGTTCGGCTACTGGGTCTCGGACCCTGAGCGCTACGGAGTCGCCGAGTTCGACGCGGACGGCAAGGTCGTGGACATCGCGGAGAAGCCGGAGCAGCCGCGTTCCAATTACGCGGTCACTGGCCTCTACTTCTACGACGGCCGCGCGAGCGACTATGCGGCCGAGTTGAGGCCGTCGCCGCGTGGCGAGCTGGAGATCACCGACCTCAACCGACGCTACCTCGACGATGGCGCGCTCTACCTCGAGCAGCTGGGCCGCGGCTACGCCTGGCTCGATACCGGGACCCACCAGTCGTTGCACGAGGCCTCGAACTTCATCCAGACCATCCAGGACCGCCAGGGCTTGCGGATCTGCTGTCCTGAGGAGATCGCGTACGGCAACGGCTGGATCGGGGCGGCCGAACTTGAACGGCTTGCGACGCCGTTGTCCAAGAACGGGTACGGCAAGTACCTCATGACTCTCGTCGAACGTGGAGTGGTGCGTTGAAGCTCATCGAGACTGCCCTGCCGGGCTGCACTGTCATCGAGCCGGCCGTCTTCGGCGATGCGCGCGGCTTCTTCTTCGAGACCTGGAACGCGGAGCGGTTCGGCGAGCACGCATTGCCGACCCGTTTCGTGCAGAGCAATGTCTCCTCGTCCGCCCGCGGCGTGCTGCGCGGCCTGCACTACCAGTGGCCGCGGCCGCAGGGCAAGCTGGTCAGCGTCCTCGAGGGCGAGGTCTTCGACGTCGCCGTGGACATCCGTCGCGGATCTCCGCACTTCGGACGTTGGGCAGGGGTCGTGCTGAGCGCCGAGAACCGACGCCAGTTCTGGATTCCGGAAGGCTTCGCCCATGGCTTCGCGGTTCTGTCCGAGCGAGCGCTTTTCAGCTACCTGTGCACGGATGTGTACGTACGGGAAGCCGACGCGGGCCTGCGCTGGAACGACCCGTCCATCGGCATCGACTGGCCCGTGACCGATCCGCTTCTCTCCGACAAGGACGCTGCGGCGCCCCTGCTGGCTGAAGTGCCCGAGGCCCGACTCCCGGTGTACGCGGCATGAGTGTGCTCGTCTTCGGGGCCAACGGCCAGGTCGGGCACGAGCTGCTGCGGGCCTTCGCCGGTGCCGGCCACCTGGTCGCCGCGACGCGCAGCGGTGCTCTGGCAGACGGAAGCCCCTGTCTGCGCGCCGACTTCGCCGATCCCGAGGGAGTGTTGGCGTTGCTGGAGCGGGAAAATCCGTCGGTCGTGATCAATGCCGCTGCGTATACCGCCGTCGACCGCGCCGAGAGCGAGCCCGAGGCCGCCCATGTCGCCAATGCGCACACTCCCGGCGTCATCGCGCGCTGGTGCGCGGAGCAGGGTGTCGCGATGGTCCACTACTCGACGGACTACGTGTTCGATGGTCGCGGCGAGCGGCCGTATGGCGTCGATGCCCCCCCGGCCCCGCTCGGGGTCTACGGGGCGAGCAAGCTGGCCGGCGAGAGGGCGATACGTGCCGCCGGCGGGCGTCACCTGATTTTCCGCACAGCATGGGTCTATGCGGCCCATGGGCACAATTTCCTCCGGACCATGCTCCGCCTCGGCCGCGAGCGCGACGAGCTGCGTGTGGTGGCCGATCAGGTGGGTACGCCCACGCCGGCTGCGTTGATCGCCGACGTCACGCGGCTCGCTCTGGAGGCCCCCGGCGGCCGCTCCGGAACCTGGCACCTGACGGCCAGCGGCCAGACGAGCTGGCACGGCTTCGCCGAGGCCATCTTCGAACGCGCGGTGGCGCGCGGCCTGCTCGCGCGCGCGCCGCGCGTGCACGCGATCACGACCGTGGACTATCCGACACCCGCGGCGCGCCCGGCGTACTCGTGCCTCGACACTGCCTCGTTGCGAAGCGATTTCGACGTCGTCCTGCCCGATTGGCGCGACGGCCTGGACGGCGTTCTGGAAGCGCTGGCGGAGACGTCGCACTGACCGAAGGTCCAAGGGCGCCCGCTCGGGCTGGGGCTAGAATGGCGGACTCTTCCTCTCCAGCGTGGAACCGCCCGATGAGCGAATCGACCTCTCCCGAGCGCGCCGCCGCCCACGGCAAGCTGTTTCCCGATGCGCAGGCCGCGCTGGCCGGCATCGTCGCCGACGACCAGACCCTTGCCGTCGGGGGCTTCGGCCTCTGCGGCATCCCCGAGGCCCTGATCGCCGCGCTCCGCGACAGCGGGGTCAAGGGCCTGACCGTCATCTCCAACAACGCGGGGGTCGATGGGTTCGGGCTCGGCCTCCTGCTGGCCACGCGGCAGATCCGCAAGATGATTTCCTCCTACGTGGGGGAGAACAAGGAATTCGAGCGCCAGTTCCTCGCGGGCGAGCTCGAACTCGAGTTCAACCCGCAGGGCACGCTCGCCGAGCGCCTGCGCGCCGGGGGCGCGGGCATCCCGGCCTTCTTCACCGCCACCGGCTACGGCACCGTGGTCGCGGAGGGCAAGGAGACGCGCGAGTTCGACGGCAAGCACTACGTGATGGAGACCGCGCTGAAGGCCGACGTCGCCCTGGTCAAGGCGTGGAAGGCCGACCGCGCCGGCAACCTGGTCTTCCGCAGGACCGCGCGCAACTTCAACCCGGCCTGCGCGATGGCGGGCAGGATCTGCGTCGCCGAGGTCGAGGAGGTCGTCGAGACCGGCGCGCTCGATCCCGACGCGGTGCACCTGCCAGGCATCTACGTCGACCGCATCGTGCTCAACCCCACGCCCGAGAAGCGCATCGAGCAGCGCACCGTACGCACCGAAGGAGCGAAGTGATGGCCTGGACCCGCGACCAGATGGCTGCGCGCGCCGCGCAGGAACTCACCGACGGTGCCTACGTCAACCTCGGCATCGGCCTGCCGACGCTGGTGGCCAACCACATCCCCGACGGCGTCGACGTGTGGCTGCAGTCGGAGAACGGCCTGCTCGGGATCGGGCCGTTCCCGACCGAGGACGAGGTCGATGCCGACCTCATCAACGCCGGCAAGCAGA
Source organism: Coralloluteibacterium thermophilum (assembly GCF_042654365.1). Classification (NCBI taxonomy): domain Bacteria; kingdom Pseudomonadati; phylum Pseudomonadota; class Gammaproteobacteria; order Lysobacterales; family Lysobacteraceae; genus Coralloluteibacterium; species Coralloluteibacterium thermophilum. The sequence goes on along the minus strand of NZ_JBHSGG010000002.1, from coordinate 208,738 downwards.
CCGTCACCGCGCGCAAGGGCGCGGCCTACTTCGGCAGCGACGACTCCTTCGCCATGATCCGCGGCGGCCATATCGACCTCGCCATTCTCGGAGCGATGCAGGTCACGGAGAAGGGCGACCTCGCCAACTGGATGGTCCCGGGCAAGATGGTCAAGGGCATGGGCGGCGCCATGGACCTCGTCGCGGGCGTCAAACGCGTCGTGGTGCTCATGGAGCACGTGGCGAAGAACGGCGAGCACAAGATCCTGCCCGAATGCACCCTGCCGCTGACCGGCGTTGGCGTTGTGGACCGCATCATCACCGACCTGGGCGTGCTGGACGTGACGCCGGACGGACTGCGCCTGGTCGAGCTCGCGCCGGGCGTCAGCGAGGAGGAGATGCGGACCAAGACCGGGGTGCCGTTCCTCTGACGACACGCTAGACTCGGCCGCCCTCAGTAGATCCGGGTAACCGATGAAGGTAGCGATTTTCGGGACTGGCTACGTTGGTCTCGTGACTGGAACGTGCTTGGCGGAGATCGGCCACGAGGTGACGTGCGTCGATGTCGACGAGGCGAAGGTCGAGGCACTCCGTGCAGGGCGGGTTCCGATCTACGAGCCGGGTCTCGAACCGCTGGTGGCTTCGAACATGGAGGGCGGTCGACTTCGATTCACGAACGACGCCCGCCCTGCCATCGAGGCGAACGAGATCGTGTTCATCGCCGTCGGCACGCCGCCGGACGAGGACGGAAGCGCGGACCTGAAGTACGTACTGGAAGTTGCGCGAACCATCGGCCGGTACATGGCGGGTCGGACGGTCGTCGTGAACAAGTCGACCGTTCCGGTGGGTACCGCTCGTCTGGTGCATGATGCGATAGGCGCGGAGCTTTCCGCCCGGGGCGTCGCGCATGACTTCGAGGTGGTTTCCAACCCGGAGTTCCTGAAGGAGGGGTCTGCAGTCAAGGACTGCATGCACCCCGACCGCATCGTGATCGGCGCGGAAAAGGCGTCGTCGTTCGAGAAGCTGCGGCGCCTCTACGCTCCATTCGTGCGCAATCGCGAGCGTTTCGTCGAGATGGACGTGACGTCGGCGGAGTTGACGAAGTACGCGGCGAATGCACTTCTCGCGACCAAGATCAGCTTCATGAACGAGGTCGCGAACATCGCCGAGCGGGTCGGGGCGGACATCGAGATGGTCCGAAAGGGTATCGGCTCTGATCCTCGCATCGGATGGCACTTCATCTATCCGGGGGCAGGATACGGCGGTTCGTGCTTCCCGAAGGACGTCCAGGCCCTTGCGAGGACGGCCCAGAAGCTCGGCATGCACCCCGAACTGCTGGAGGCGGTTGCGTCGGTCAACGTGCGCCAGAAGCGTCACCTGTACGAGCTGGTGGAACGCCATTACGGTGCTTCCCCGACCGGGAAGACCTTCGCCGTCTGGGGGTTGGCCTTCAAGCCGGATACGGACGACATGCGCGAGGCCGCAAGCCGCCAGCTTCTGGAGCAGCTCTGGGGGGCTGGAGCTCGCGTGCGCGCCTACGATCCCGAGGCGATGGCCGAGACTCGGCGCATCTACGGTGTACGCGACGACCTGGTTCTGTGCGAGTCAGCTGCCGCGGCGCTCGAGGGGTGCGATGCGCTGGTCATCGTCACGGAGTGGCGCGAGTTCCGTAGTCCGGATCTCGAACTCATGCGCGCGCGGATCCGCGACAGGGTGATCTTCGACGGCCGCAACATCTACGATCCTGCCGAGATCGAAGATGGCGGGATCGCGTACTACGGGATCGGTCGCGGTCGCTCGATCGGCTCGCGCACCGCCTGACCTCGGTCCGGCCATTCTTCGGTATCACGGGCGGCAGCACCGCCCGTGGGCCGCAGTGGCGCGACCACACAGTTGAGCCGCTTCGGCTCGATCGCCGCCCGGGGCGGGGGCGTCCGGTGTATGGCGGCTTTTCCTGTGGAGGCGGCGAGCGCGTCTTGTGGCTGATCAGGATGGCCGGAAGCTGCTGCGCGTGTCCGATTGCGCCGCGACCCGGCCACGCCCGGTGAATGCGTCTTCCACTTCCAGGCCATGCAGCCACGGTGCGTCCCAGAGGCCGCTGCCGACGCAGTCCAGCGGGATCTGCACGGCCTCGGCGTCGAACTCGAGCTCCGCGACAAGCGGGGCCGCGCAGGTGCATGCGTCGCGAACGAAGCGCAGGGCACCCTCGTGGGTCTGCGCGATGATCGGCCACTGCTCGGGCGCGACGTCCGGGGCGGCATGCTGCGGAAGATACCCTGCGCCGTCGGCCACGAAACCCGCGAACTGAGGGTGTGGTGCCGTGAGCACGCTCTCGAGAAGCAGGTCGTTGCGCAGTATCGTGCTCGGCCCGGCATCCGGATGGCGCCCGTCGTGATAGCGACCTGCGGCCCAGCCGTAGCCGTGAAGCGATGCTGCGCGTGCGTTAAGGGCGAAATAGGCGCCGTCCAGAGGCCTTCCCAGCATCTTCGCGAGGTGGCGCTGGATGGTGCCGGAGTAGCCGATGTCCGCCAGCAGTACCGGCTCCGCGCCTGCTTCACGCTGCCAGTAGTCCCGGTACGCGGCCCGCGCTTCGGCAGAGAGGCGCAGGAGGGTCGCGTGAGCGGGCGAGAGCATCTCCACGACCTCGGCATGCATCTCGGGCAGGAATATCTCCTGCTCGAGCACACGCGGGGCGAGCAGGGAGGCGGTCTCCTCAGCGGCCTTCGCCCCCAGGCGCGCCCGCAGCAGCCCCATCAGGGGGCCGTTGTAGGTGCCGTCGAAGAGATCGGGCAGGTCCTCCACCGTGGCCGGTGCGGCCAGCCCCGCCGCCTGTCGTGAAGCCAGCAGGTAATGGCCTTGCAGCGCGTCCGAGAGGCCCGGGGTCGTTGCATGGAGGATACCGAAGGCCCGGTGGAGCAGGTGGCCTTCTCGGCTGAGGAAGAGCACCCGGCGCGCCCCGCGCGCGGTCGCGACACGCACGAGCCAGGCCAGATAGTCCAGCACCAAGGGACCCAGCACGCAGTAGCCGAAGGAGTCGGGAGAAACCACGACGCGCGGTGCCAGCGCGTGTGGGGTGCGGTCGGCAAGGTTCGCGAAATGGTTGGCGACGAGTCCCAGGCGAAGTTGTTCGCACCAGTCCCCCGCGCCCACTCCCTGCGGTCGCAGCGGCCGCAATCCAGGCACGACGTCCAGCAGCGCTCCGGGTCGCAGGATGTGCACGGGCGTCAGGAGGCCGTGCCACTGCGGTACCTGCACGTCCGACTGCTCGTTGTCGCCGACATGGAGCCAGCGCGCGTTCGACAGCCCTTCCACCTTCGGCAACTGCGTCCAGGCGCTGCCTGTGTCCTTGCGCCAGCCGGTCTCGCAGGACACATACCACGTCGAAGGCAGGGAGGCTGCTGTCGAAGGAAGCACGGCGCGCAGAGTGCTCGCGTCGAGGTACATGTCGGACAGTGCCGCCACCCTGCGGCCGCGGGCCGCCGCCGAGAGCGCGTCCAGCACACCCTCACGGGCCTGCAGCAGGCGTGCCTCGGTCGTTTCCTCGAGTATGCGCAGTGGCTCCGTCGGAAGCTCCGGGTCCATCGCTGCGAGCGCAGCGTAGATCTCCCGCAGTGTCGGGTCGCGACCGCCGAGGGTGCTGCGCGCGCGGCTCTCGGCGCGCTCCCGCAGCGAGACGAAATCCTCGACGGCGAGCTCGGCTTCCGCCAGTCGCGCCAGATAGGCGCGGGCTCCGTCGGCCGAAAGGAACGGCCGAACCGCCAGCGTATCGAACACGTCGACCGTGATCAGCTTCGCGTCGATGGCGGCCATGCGCAGACGGTCGCCCAGCGGCGTCTCGAAGTACGTTCGCCAGTTGCGGTCTCCCTCGGTCGCGAGGGTGAGCGTCCCTCCTTGGGGGAGCACGCCTGCAAGGTAGCCGCGGCTGCGGACCACCGGGACCAGCAGGCGCTCGATCGCGTGCTGGAGCGTGCCGTCGACCTGCCCCTGCTCATCCGGAAATTCGTTCGTCTCCAGGCCCAGGTCGAACAGTGGGCGAAGCGCGTCGACCCGTGCCCAGAACATGGAGCCGGCAGGAAAGTCCAGGTAGGACCCGGCAGCCACGCCCACGCCGAGGCGATGGCCCAGGGTGCGCGCCTTTTCGAGGTTGCTCAGCCAGGTGTGCGCCCAGAGAGGGACGCTTTCGTAGCTGTCGGGATAGATGAGGCCGAGTCGGGGCTCGGCAGCGAACATGCCGAGCTGCCAGCCGATGCGCCGTGCGTCCCCGAACAGGGCGTGGACGAGGTAGCGCCGCCATCCGTCCTGCACGGAACCGGTATAGAGCGACTTCTTGGTGTGGAGGTGGGCGACGACGTCCAGGGCGAGGATGTCGTCGCGGAAGGTGGTCAGGAACGGGGCGATGTCGCGCCCGCGGTTGGGCACGACCTCCACGCGAAGCCGGGTGAGGTTGGGCAGTCCGGAGAAGCGGCGCTCGACGACGGCCGCCGTATCCCGTTCGGTCACCGACACCAGCAGCGTGTAGGGTCGCGGCATCGCCGCCAGCGCCTGAGCGAATTCGTCCAGAAGATCCGCATAGAACACGTGCAGCATCACGCCGACTTCGAGCTGGATCGCTTCGAGAGCGGCGGGAGGGCCGAAGGCGTAGGTGTTCGGCGGGGGCGGTGCGGCGGGAACGGGCGTGGTGGCCTGTCGCAGACGTGCGACGACGCCCCGCGGGCCTAGGGCCTTCGCCATGAGCAGGGCGCGCCGCGCCACCGCGTAGGCGCCCTGCAGGCCGCCGCCGTGACGTTCGACGGAGCGCCCGATGGCGCCCGCCAGGCGGCGGAAGCGGACGATCACGGATTCACAGATTCTGGTAGTTCGGCCCCGACCCGCCCTCCGGCGTCACCCAGTCGATGATCGCGTAGGGGTCCTTGATGTCGCAGGTCTTGCAGTGCACGCAGTTGGCGGCGTTGATCTGCAGGCGCCGGCCGGCCTCGTCCTCGACCATCTCGTAGACGCCGGCCGGGCAGAAGCGCTCGCAGGGGTTGCCGTACTCCTCGGTGCAGCGGTCGACGCAGATGCTGGTGTCGCGCACCCTGAGGTGCACCGGCTGGTCCTCGTCGTGCTCGGTCGCCGCGAAGTAGACGCCGGCGAGGCGGTCGCGCGGGGGCAGGGTGCGCTGCACGTAGTCCCGCTCCGGCGCCTCGTGGCCGTCGAGCTTCTCGAGGCTGGTCCAGTCGGCCTTCACCTTCAGGGTCCACGGCGAGCGGCCGCCGGTGAGGGTCTCCCAGCCGGCGTTGGCCAGGCCCATCCACAGCCCGCGCTTGAAGCCGGGCTTGATGTTGCGGACCCGGCGCAGTTCCTCCATCACCGGCGAGGCGCGCAGCTTGGCGTCCCAGCCGGCGGGCGAGAGCGTTTCGGCCAGGTGCGCGGCGGCGAGCATGCCGGAGCGCATCGCCTGGTGGGTGCCCTTGATCTTGGGAACGTTGAGCAGGCCGGCCGTATCGCCGATCAGGATGGCGCCGGGCATCTCGCACTTCGGGAGCGACTGCCAGCCGCCGGTGACGACGGCACGCGCGCCCGCCGACAGGATGGTGCCGCCCTCGAGCAGGGGCTTGACCGTCGGATGGTGCTTCCACTGCTGGAAGGCCTCGTAGGGCTGGAACATCGGGTCGCGGTAGTCGAGGCCCATGACCATGCCGAGCGCGACCTGGTCGTTCTCCAGGTGGTAGAGGAAGCTGCCGCCGTAGGTCGACGGATCCATCGGCCAGCCCAGCGAGTGCACGATGCGGCCCGGCTTCGCCCGTCCCGCGGGGAGCTGCCAGAGCTCCTTGATGCCGATGGAGTAGGCCTGCGGGTCCGACAGCGCGTCGAGGTCGTAGCGCTTGACCAGCTGCTTGGTGAGGTGACCGCGCGCGCCCTCGGCGAGCACCGTCACCTTGGCGCGGATGTCGATGCCCTGGGTATAGGTGGGCTTGTGCGTGCCGTCGCGCGCCACGCCCATGTCGCCGATGCGCACGCCGCCGACCGAGCCGTCCTCGTTGAAGTACGGCTCGGCCGCGGCGAAGCCCGGGTAGATCTCCACGCCGAGCGCCTCGGCCTGCGGCGCCATCCACGCGCACATCGCCCCCAGCGAGACGATGAAGTTGCCGTGGTTGCGCATCTGCGGCGGGACCATCGGCGCCTTGCGGCCGCCGTTCCTGGTCAGGAACCAGAACTCGTCCTCGGTCGCCGGCACGCACACCGGCGGCGGAGCGTCGCGCCAGCCCGGCAGCAGCTCGTCGAGCGGCTGCGGCTCGATCACCGCGCCGGACAGCACCTGCGCGCCGATGGTCGAGGCCTTCTCGATCACGCACACCGACAGCTCGGGGCGGATCTGCTTCAGGCGCACGGCGAAGGCGAGGCCGGCGGGGCCTGCGCCCACGGTGACCACGTCGTACTCCATGAATTCGCGTTCGCTCATCTCACCCTCGCTGGCGCGCGGCCTGCAGGGCCGCTGGCTGTAAACCGCGGATTATTGAGGTTTTGCCCGACACCGGGCAAATGGCATCATGCCCGGCACCGGCGCGTGCGGTGTCTGCAGCAGCGGCCCTCGCGCCGCCTCCCGACCGCTTTCCTGCCGCAGCCGATGATGTCCGACGCCGACCGTTTTCGCCTTGCCGACCTTCCCCGCGTCCTCCGTGCGCTCGCGCTCGGGGAGGTCGCGAGCGAGGCGCTGACGGAGAGCTGCCTCGCCGCCATCGCGCGGGACGGTGCGCTCAACGCATGGACGCACGTCGACGTCGAGGGCGCACGTACGGCCGCGCGCGCGTCCGACGCCCGTCGTGCCGCCAACGGTGCCATCGGCCGCCTCGACGGCGTGCCGATCGCGATCAAGGACAACTTCGACATCGAGCGCATGCCGACCAGCCTCGGCCTGCCCGGGCGCGGCGAGCGCATCGCCATCGAGGATGCGGCGGTGGTCTCGCGCCTGCGCGGCGCCGGTGCCGTGCTGCTGGGCAAGACCAATCTCGACGAGGGCGCGCTCGGCACGACGGGCCGCAATCCGCACTTCGGCGACGTGGCCAACCCGCATCTCCCGGGACGCGTCGCCGGCGGCTGCTCTGCGGGCGCCGCGGCCGCGGTCGCGGCCGGGCATGCGCTCGCTGCCATCGGCTCGGACACCTTCGGGTCGGTGCGCATCCCGGCGGCCTTCTGCGGCCTGGTCGGCCTCAAGCCGACCTTCGGCGAGGTCTCCTGCCGCGGCATGGCGCCGTCGCTGCGGCGGCTCGACTGCCCGGGCATCCTCACCCGCAACGTCGCCGACGCCACCCTGCTGCTGCAGGTGCTCGCCGGCTACGACCCGGGCGATCCGCGTACGCGCGCGCGCCGCGTGCCCTTCGCGCCGCCGGACTGGGAGCCCGGCCGCCTGCGCGTCGCGGTCGTGTCCGACCTGCGCTCGCTCGGCGCGACGCCGGAGGTGGTGGAGCGCTTCCAGCAGGCGATCGCCCAGGCCGGCAGCGTGCTGGGGCAGGCCATTCCCATGGCGATGGACGTCTCCCCGAGCGAGGTCGCCGCCGGCCGCCATGCGGCCCTCCTGCTGATGGAGGCGGAGCTGCTCGCCTCGCACGAAGGCCGTCTCGAAGGCATCTCGCCGCGGCTGGCGCAGATGCTCGACCACGCCCGCAGGCGCACCTCGGCGGACTACGTCCGCGCCGACCGCCTGCTCGACGACGCGGTCGTCCAGGTGCGCGCGCGCTTCGCCGAGGTCGACGTGCTGCTGCTGCCGACGGTGCCGTCGGTGCCGCCCGCCGCCGCGGCGGAGGAGCCGGTCAACCTGGGCGACTTCACGGCCATCGCCAGCCTTGCCGGCTGCCCCGCGCTGAGCCTGCCGCTCGGCGAAGGCATCGGCCTGCAGCTCGTCGGTCCGCGCGGCAGCGACCTGCGCCTGCTCGAGCTCGGCGAGATCCTCTCGGCCGTGCTGGGCGCCGCGGCCGGCTGAGGCGGCGCATGCGCCTGGAGCTTCCCGGCGCCGACGTCGTGTTCGATCCCGTGTGGCTGCCGGGCCCGGCGGCCGATGCGGCCCTGGCCGCGATGCAGCGCGAGGTCGCCTGGTCGCAGCCGCGCCTGCGGCTCTACGGCCGCGAGGTCGCCTCGCCACGGCTCGCCTGCTGGATCGGCGATCCCGGCACCGACTACACCTACTCGCGTACGCGCTTCGCCCCGGCGCCGTGGCCGCCTGCGCTGGCGGCGCTGCGCCCGGCGGTCGAGGAGGCCGCAGGCGCCTGCTTCAACGCGGTGCTCGCGAACCTCTACCGCGACGGCGACGACGCCATGGGCTGGCACGCCGACGACGAGCCGGAGCTCGGGCCGGAGCCGGTCATCGCCTCCCTGAGCCTCGGCGCCACGCGGCGGTTCCTGTTCAAGCCCCGCGCGGGCGGCGCCTCGGTGGGCATCGATCTGCCGCACGGCAGCCTGCTGGTGATGCGCGGCGCGACCCAGACGCACTACCGGCATGCCCTGCCGCGGACGCGGCGGCCGGTGGGGCCCCGGGTCAACCTCACCTTCCGCCGGATCCGCAACCCGCACACCGATGCGTACGCCGGAGCGCACCGGACCTAGGACGGCTCCCGGCGGGATCCGCGCGGCCTGTCGATGCGGAGTCCGGCCGCAGGAGGCGCTTCAGCCGCGCCCCCGGCTCGTCTTCAGTCGCGTCGCGGCAGCGGCAGCGGCTCGCTGCGGGTGGCCGGGGTCTCCGCCGCTTCGAGCGCCGCGGCCACCCGTTCGCCCTCGGTGAGGGTCCAGCCGACCACGTCGGACACCACGGTCGACAGCCCCCGGCCGAAGGCCTCGCTCACCAGCGGAACCGCGGTGCCGGTGGCGGGCTCGGCGTGATGGAAGGTGCGCGCGGCGACCACGCGGTTGCCGCGGAAGTGGGTGAGCTTGGCGCTGAGTTCGATGGTGGCCTGCGGGTGGCCGTCGACGTAGATCGATTCGAACCGCCGCAGGTCCAGCAGCAGGGCGAAGTCGCCACGCAGACCGCCGCCGAAGCGGCTGACCGCCATGATCCTCTGCGAGTCCTCGAAGGCCCGCACCAGGGCGTTCTGCACCAGCTCGGGGGCCGCATCCATCCACAGCGCGCCGGCGTAGACCTCGAGCTCGCCCGGCTGCGGCCGCACCGCGATGCGCGAGGTGGTGAGGGACTCGCTGGCGCTGGGCGTCGCCACCGAGAGCTGCCAGTCCACGGTCGGCCACGAGGGGTCCACCCGCACCTGCACGTCGGGTGCGAAGACCCGCGGCGCCTCGCGCTGGCCGCCGGGGATCAGGCTGCCGCAGCCGGCGAGAGCGAGGAGGAGGGCGGTGGCCGCCAGGCGGGCGGCGGGGCGCATGCGGCGCTGGGTCATGGCTCGAATTCCTTGGCGCGGTCGCGGCCGAGCAGGTAGCCGGCGGGGTTGTCGCGCAGGCGCGCGGTGACACGGTCGATCTCGCGCAGCGTGGCGCGCATCTGGGCGAGGGTCGGGCCGACCTGGCCCAGGCCCTCGTTGCTGAAGCGGCTGATCGCGTCGCGGTTGTCCGCCACCAGCGCATCGGCGTTGCGGGTGAAGGAGTCGAGCTGGTCGAGCGAGCGTTCCAGGCTCGCCACCAGACGCGGCACGTCGTTCTGCACCGTGGCGTCGACGCGGCCGAGCGTGCGCTCCAGCGCCTCGGTCGCCTGGCGGGCGTTGGTGATGAGCTGGGCGATGTCCTCGCGCTGCGCGGCGATGGAGCCGGTCACCAGCTGGATGTCGTCGAGCGCCTTGCCGATGCGCGCAATGTTCTCGTCCGAGAGCAGCTTGTCGAGGCGCTCGGCGATGACCCCGGCGGTCTCGGTGATGTTCTGCAGCGCCGACGGCGCGGTCGGGATCACCGGCACGGGGTGGCCGTCGGTATGGGTCAGCCGCGGGCTCTCGGGCGCACCGCCGGACAGCTGGATGATGGCGGTGCCGGTGACGCCGGTCAGCGCGAGCCGCGCGCGCGTGTCCTGCTTGACCGGCGCCTCGGCCTGGACCCGGATGCGCGCGACGACTTGGCGCGCGTCCTGCGGGTGCAGGTGAAGCGACTTCACCGAACCGACCGCGATGCCGTTGTACTGGACCATGGCGCCGACGGTGAGGCCGGTGACGGCCTCGGTGAACACCACGTCGTACTCGTTCCAGCTGCGGTCCGACGAGTATTTCGCCGCCCACAGCGCGAAGACGACCAGGAAGGCGAGCGTCGCGAGGGTGAACGCGCCCACCAGTACGTTGTTGGCCTTGGTTTCCATCGTCCTATCCTTCCGGCGCGGCGGTGAACGCCGGGTTGGGTCCACGGTCGGCGCGCGTGCGGGCTTCCTGCGCGGCGCGGGCGCGCGGACCGTGGAAATACTCCTGCACCCAGGGGTGGTCGAAGCGCTCTATCTCCTCGATCGGCGCCACGGCGACGACGCGCCTGTCGGCCAGCACCGCGATGCGGTCGCAGATGGCGTACAGGGTGTCGAGGTCGTGGGTGATCAGGAACACCGTCAGTCCCAGCGCCTCCTGCAGGGTCCGGATCAGGCGGTCGAACGCGGCCGCGCCGATCGGGTCGAGCCCCGCCGTCGGCTCGTCGAGGAACAGCAGCGGCGGGTCGAGGGCCAGCGCGCGCGCCAGGCCGGCACGCTTGCGCATGCCGCCGGAGAGTTCGCTCGGCAGCTTGTCCGCCGCCTCGGCGGGCAGGCCGGAGAGCTTGATCTTGAGCAGGGCCAGCTCGGACAGCAGCTTCGGCGGCAGGTCGCCGTGCTGCTCCTTGAGCGGCACCTGCACGTTCTCGGCGACGGTGAGCGAGGAGAACAGGGCGCCGTCCTGGAACAGCACGCCGGTGTTGCGCTCGATCGCCCGGCGCGAGGCCGGGTCGGCGGCCAGCGCATCGTGGCCGAGCACCTCGATGGCCCCGCCCTGCGGCCGGCGCAGGCCGAGGATGGCGCGCATCAGCACGCTCTTTCCGGTGCCGGAGCCGCCGACCACGCCGAGGATCTCGCCGCGGCGCACCTCGAGGTCGAGCCCGTCGTGCACCACCTGGCGCCCGAACTGGTTGCGCAGCCCGCGGATGCGGATCGCAGGCTCCGTCGTGGTCGCTGGCGCGTTCAGAACCCGATCTCCCGGAAGAACATGGCGGCGGCGGCGTCGATCAGGATCACCAGCGAGAGCGTCTGCACCACGCTGGAGGTGGTGCGCTCGCCCACCGACTGCGCGGTGCCGGTGACCTTCATCCCCTCGAGGCAGCCGATCAGCGCGATCAGCATCGCGAACACCGGCGCCTTCACCATGCCCGCGATGAAGTCGTTGAGGTAGATGACCTCGTAGGTGCGCTGGTAGTAGAGGCTGAAGGGGATGTCGAGCGCCGCCGAGCCCACCAGCGCACCGCCGAGCAGGCCGGCGATCATGCCGACGAAGGTCAGCAGCGGCAGCATGATCAGCAGCGCCAGCATGCGCGGGACGACCAGCAGCTCCATCGGATCCAGGCCCATGGTGCGGATGGCGTCGATCTCCTCGCGGCTCTTCATCGCGCCGATCTGCGCGGTGAAGGCGCTCGCGGTGCGGCCGGCGAGGATGATCGCGGTCAGCAGCACCGCGAACTCGCGCAGGAAGGAATAGGTCACCAGGTCGACGGTGTACATCTCCGCGCCGAAGTCGCGCAGCACGCCGGCGCCGAGGAAGGCCACCACGGCGCCGACCATGAAGGTGAGGAGGGCCACCAGGGGCATCGCATCCAGGCCGACCTGTTCCATGTGGTGCACGGTCGAGGTCAGCCGCAGCCGCCGCGGATCGCGCGCCAGGCGCGCCAGGGCCAGCAGAGACTCGCCGAAGAAGCCGAGCAGGTCGCGCATCTCCGCGTAGACCTTGCGTACTGCCAGGCCGATGCGGCCGACCATGGCGACGATGCCGAAGTCCCGTTGCCGGGGCGGGCGGTCGTCGCCCACCTGGTCGACCGCGCGCACCAGCGCACGCTGCTCCTCGCGCACCTGCACGTCCTCGAGGTCGAGGCCGAGGCGCTGGGCGAAGCGCGAGAGCAGCAGCACGCCGGCGGAGTCGAGGCGGTCGATGTCGCGGGCGTCGATGGCCCGGGCCTCGCGTTCCGGTGCGCGTGTCAGCTCGAGCAGGCGGCCGGCGTTGGCGAGCGTCCAGTCGCCCGACGCGCGGACCGTCCCGTGCGCGTCGTCGATGTCGATGCGGGGTTCCGGCATGCCGCGCAGCTTAGCCTATCGGCATGAAGACGACGCCAGTGCGGCAGAGGGCGCGGCGGTGGGCAGCCGCCCCCACGCGCCCGGGGCGGGCCGGTTCCCTGGGCGGGTGCGAGCGGCGTCGGTCGGCGCGGCCCGCCCGGTGGCGCAGGCATCGCATTCGAAGCCGCGACACGCTCTAAGATGCGACGCCCTCACCCGTCCAGGCGCCCCGTGGCCGAGAATCCCGCCAGCTTCAATGCCCGCAGCGAGTTCGTCATCGAGCTGGCGCGGCGCCTGCACGCCTACGGCACCACCGCCCAGCGCCTGGAGGGCGGTCTGGTCAAGGTGGCGCAGTCGCTCGGCCTGCGCTGCGAGGTCTGGTCCAATCCCACCGGCATGGTGCTGAGCTTCGGCGGCGGCCTCGGCCCCGAGGGCGGGCCGGAGAACACGCGCGTGCTGCGCATGGAGCCGGGCGACGTCGACCTGCGCAAGCTCTGCGCCGTGGACGCCATCGCCGAGGACGTGCTCGCGCAGCGCATCGACCTGGCCGCCGGTGCCGCGGCGCTGCGTGCGCTGGACGCGCCGGAGCCCCGCTGGCACCAGGCGCTGACGGCGGTCTGCTTCGGCCTGGCCGCGGCCTCGGTGGCCGGCATCCTCCGCGCGGGCATGAACGAGCTGGTCGTGGCCGGTCTGATCGGCCTGGTGATCGGCACGCTCTACGTGCTCGGCGCCAGCCGCCCGCGCCTGCTCGAGAGCCTCGACGCGCTGGCCGCGCTGGTCGCCACCTCGCTCGCGATGCTGGCGGCGAGCCTCCTCCCGGTGTCGCTCACGACGGTGGTGGTGGCGTCCCTGATCGTGCTGATGCCCGGCATGATGATGACCAACGCGATGTCCGAGCTCACCAGCAACAACCTGATCTCGGCGACCTCGCGCTTCGCCAGCGCCGTGGCGACCCTGCTCAAGCTCGGCTTCGGCACGGTGGTCGCGGTGCAGACCGCGCGCCTGTTCGGGTGGACGCCGGCCAGCGGCGAGATCGTGCCCCTGCCGGCCTGGAGCGAATGGGTCGCCCTCGGCGTCGCCGGCTTCGCGTTCGCCGTGTTCTTCAAGGCCCAGCTGCGCGACTGGCCGCTGGTGATGGGCGCGGTCGCGCTCGGCTACGGCGTCACCCGCGGGGTGGGCATCCTGCTCGACGTCGCGCCCACCGGTTTCGCGTACGGCGTGTTCGTCGCGGCGATGACGGTGGCGGTGGCCAGCAATGCCTACGCGCGCTGGTTCAACCGTCCCGGGGCACTGATCCGGGTCCCCGGCATCATCCTGCTGGTGCCCGGCAGCACGAGTTTCCGGTCGCTGAACTTCTTGCTCGACAACGAGATCACGCTGGGCACCGATACCGCGCTGGCGCTGCTCAACGCGCTGCTGGCGCTGATGGGCGGCCTGATGTTCGGGAATCTCCTCGTGCCGGCGCGGCGCCATCTCTGACCGCGAAAAGGAAAAACGCCGGCGGATGCCGGCGTTTCTCCAGGGCGTTCCCTCGCGTGCGGCGCGGCGCGGCGCGGCCGCGACCGTCAGTCCTGGATCAGGAAATCCTCGACCTTCTTGCCGTTGGCGACTTCGGCGGCGAGCCAGCGCGGCTGCTTGCCGCGGCCGGTCCAGGTCTCGGACGGGTTGGCGGGGTTGCGGTACTTCGGCGGAACCTTGCCGGCGCTCTTGCGGGTGGCGGCCGACTTCTTGGTGGCCGCGCGCTTGCGGGTCGCGCTGCCGCTGCCGATCTCGGCACCGTAGAGCTCGGCGATCGTATAGCCGCCGGCGCGCGCGACCTTCTCCACCTGGCGGCGCACGGTCGCTGCCGGCTTGCGCTTGCTCAGGGTCTTCTTGCGCTTGTTGGCGAGCGCGATCAGCTCGGAGAGCTCCTTGGCGCTGAGATTCTGCAGGTCGATGGCCATCGGGGGTTTCCTCTTAATTGAAAGTCATGGCGAGGGACGCCACCGCTTATTTAGCCATGCGCAGGCATGAAAATGAAAGGGCCGCGCCCGGCGCGGCCCTTTCCGATGCCCGTGGCCCCCCGCCGTCAGGCGGTTTTCGGGGCGAGGCGCGCGAACAGGGCCGCCCGTTCCAGCGCCTCGCTTTCGTCGGCGCTGCGTGAACGGTATTCGTAGGTGCCGTTCTCCAGGCCGCGCGCCGAGACCACCACGCGGTGCGGAATGCCGACGAGTTCCATATCCGCGAACATCTGCCCGGGGCGCAGCCCGCGGTCGTCCAGCACGGTATCGATACCGGCGGCGGCCAGCTCCGAATACAGCGATTCGGCCGCGGCGGCGACGGCGGGATCGTTCTTGGGATTGATCACGCACACCGCGACGCGCCACGGCGCCATCGCCTCCGGCCAGCGGATGCCGGCCTCGTCGTGGTTCTGTTCGATGGCCGCGGCGACGATGCGGGAAACGCCGATGCCGTAGCAGCCCATGTGCAGCACCCGGGCCTTGCCCTGCTCGTCGAGCACGGTGGCGCCCATCGCCTCGGCGTATTTCTGGCCGAGCTGGAACACGTGGCCGACCTCGATGCCGCGCGCGATGGCCAGGGTGCCCTTGCCGTCCGGCGAGGGATCGCCGGCCTCGGCGTTGCGCAGGTCGGCGACGACCGCGGGCTCGGGCAGGTCGCGGCCCCAGTTGACGCCGGCAAGGTGGTAGCCGTCGCGGTTGGCGCCGACGACGAAATCCGCCATGGCGGCGACCGCGCGGTCGGCGACCACCTGGAGCGGGCGCGCGGGGTTCACGGGGCCGAGGAAGCCGGGCGCCGCGCCCAGGTGCTCCAGAATCTCGGCCTCGGTGGCCATGCGGTATTCGCCCAGGCCCTCGACCTTGCGCAGCTTGATCTCGTTGAGGGCGTGGTCGCCGCGCAGCAGGGCCAGCACGAAACCCTGCTCGCCGACCAGGGCCAACGACTTCACCGTGCGCGCCAGCGGGATCCCGAGCAGGGCGGCCACGTCCTCGCAGGTCCTCTGGGCGGGGGTTTCCACCTCGCGCAGGGATTCCGTCGCGGCGGGCCGCGGCGCGGCAGGCGCCAGCGCCTCGGCGAGTTCGACGTTGGCGGCGTAGTCCGAGCCGTCGGACCAGGCGATGGCGTCCTCGCCGGAATCGGCCAGAACGTGGAATTCGTGGCTGGCCGAGCCGCCGATGGCGCCGGTGTCGGCCAGCACGGCGCGGAAACGCAGGCCGAGGCGCTCGAAAATGCGGCCGTAGGCGGCGTACATGTTCCAGTATTCGCGGTCCAGATCCTCCGCCGTGAGGTGGAAGGAATAGGCGTCCTTCATCAGGAATTCGCGGGCGCGCATCACGCCGAAGCGCGGACGGATCTCGTCGCGGAACTTGGTCTGGATCTGGAAGACCGCCAGCGGCAACTGCCTGTAGCTGGACAGTTCGTTGCGCGCGAAATCGGTGACCACCTCCTCGTGGGTGGGGCCGTAGGCGAACTCGGCCTCCTTGCGGTCACGCAGTTTCAGAAGCTGGCCGCCGAACTTCTCCCAGCGCCCGGTCTCCTCCCACAGCTCGCGCGGCTGGATGGACGGCATCAGCATCTCGACCGCGCCGGCACGCTGCATTTCCTCGCGCACCACCGCCTCGACCCGGCGCAGCACGCGCAGGCCGAGCGGGCTCCAGGTGTAGATGCCGGCCGCGAGCTTGCGGATCATGCCGGCGCGCAGCATCAGCCGGTGGCTGGGCAGCTCGGCGTCGGCGGGGGTTTCCTTGGAGGTGTTGAGATGGAACTGCGACAGGCGCATGGGCGGCGTTCGGCGTGGAAAGCGGGCGATTATCGCCGTGCCCCGCCGCCGGCGCCACGGCGCGTGCCCGTGGCGCCCCCGGGCGTGCCGGGCGTGCCGGGCGTGCCGGGCGCCGCTGCCGTCAGGGCGCGCCGTCGGCGGCGCAGTAGGCGCGCACCTGGGCGTTGGCGAGTTCGAGCTGGTTGGCGCGGTCGGTGTCGCTGAGGGGCGAGTCCGGGGTGCCGTCGCCGTTGGTGTCCACCATCACCGAGACGTCGCGGCCGAGCAGCTCCAGGTTCTCGCGCGCGCGGTTGCAGTTCTCGGCCATGGGGTCCGCCGCGGCGGACGCGTCGTCGTCGCGCTGCACGCTGCCGGATGCGCCGCTGCGGGTGAAGGTGCGTTCCTCGTAGCGTCCGGCGGGCGGCGGCGACCCGGAGTAGTGGGTGACGCCGTCGGCGTCGGTCCAGGTGTAGATGCGGTCCTGCTGCGCGGATGCGGCGAGCGGCAGCAGGCCCGCCAGCGCGATGGAGACGAGGCGGACGGCAGGCACGGCGGAGACTCCCCAGAAAAGTCCGCACTTGTTAGCACCCGTCCGGGAGGCTGGCAAGATGGCCGGGCGCGAAGCGCGTCATGTACTTTGGGGCGGCGCGGCGGCGTCCGCCGGACGGCGGCGGCGCGCGCGAGGCCGGTCTTCCGCACCGCCGGCGGCCCGGGCATCCATCCCAAAGGGCACGACACGCTCTACACTTCCAGCGATCCATTCAGGCGCGCCAATGAGCTCAACCGATCCCGCCGCGCCACGTGGCCGCGGCGTCTACCTGCTCCCGAACCTGTTCACCACCGCCGGGCTGTTCGCGGGGTTCTACGCGATCATCGCCGCGGCCAACGGCGACGTCGTGCAGGCCTGCATCGCGGTCTTCATCGCCGCGGTGATGGACGGCATCGACGGCCGCGTGGCGCGCCTGACCGGCACCAGCAGCGCCTTCGGCGTGCAGTACGACTCCCTGGCCGACCTGGTCAGCTTCGGCATGGCGCCCGCGCTGGTCATGTACCACTGGGCGCTGGCCTCGCTGCAGCTCGACGGCGCGCTCGCCGGGCGCATCGGCTGGGCCGCGGCCTTCCTCTACGCCGCCTGCGCGGCGCTGCGGCTGGCGCGCTTCAACTCCCAGGTGGACGCGGTGGACAAGCGCTGGTTCGTTGGCCTGGCGAGCCCTGCCGCGGCCGGCCTGATGATGGCCTTCGTGTGGTCGTTCGCCGACGGCAGACTCGGCGTCACCGGCGACGAGATGCGCTGGGTCGCACTGGCGGTCACGGTCGTCTGCGGCCTGCTGATGGTGAGCCGGCTGCGCTACTTCAGCTTCAAGGCGGCGCCGCGCGACCGCGTGCCCTTCGTGGTGCTGCTCGGGGTGCTGCTGGTCATCGTGATCCTCGTGATCGACCTGCCGCGCGTGCTGCTGGCCATCGGCATCGCCTACGCGCTGTCCGGCCCGCTGCATGCGCTGTGGCTGCGCCGTCGCCGGCGCAGCGGGCTGCCCGCCGGCGGCGACGGAGGCGCATGAGCGCCTGGACGCCCGGCCAGCGGCGCGCGCTCGAGGCGATGGGCTTCGTCCTGCACGTGCGCCGCGCCGACGAGGCCCCCGGCCAGCCTGCGCCGGAGGCGCCGCCGCGCCAGGCGGCCGGGCCGGCCCCGGAGCCCGTGGGCGCGCTGCCCATGCCGGCGGGGGGCGAGCCGTACGCGCCGCGCCTCGTCGCCGCGCTGTACGGCGCCATCGGCGCGGCGCCCGCGGTCATCGAGGCCTTCCCCATCCTGCTGCCGCCGCCCGCGGTGCTGCGTACGGCGGCGGGCAAGCGTGCGCTGTGGCCGGCCCTGCGGCGCCTGCGCCGGGAGCGCGCGCGGCGATGAACGCGGCGGCGCAGGAGCCGGCGATCAGCCTGCGGCCGATGCGCGAGGCCGACCTGCCCGCGGTGGCCGCCGTCGAGCAGCGTGCCTATCCCTTTCCGTGGAGCCCGGGCATCTTCCGCGACTGCCTGCGTGCCGGCTATGCCTGCTGGGTTGCCGAGGACGCCCGCGGCCTCGCCGGCTATGCGGTGCTGAGCGTGGCGGCGGGCGAGGCGCACCTGCTCAACCTGTGCGTGGCTCCGGAGCACCAGTCCCGAGGCCTGGGCGCGCGGCTGCTGGCGCGGATCATCGCGGCGGCGCGCGGCGCCGACGCGCAGCGCGTCTTCCTCGAAGTGCGGCCGTCGAACGCGCCCGCGATCGCCCTCTACGACCGCGCCGGCTTCAACGAGATCGGCCGCCGTCGCGGCTACTACCCCGCCGTGGGCGGGCGCGAGGACGCGCTGGTGCTCGCGCTGGAGCTCCTGCCGGAGGACTGAGCCGTGGCGCGCCATGGCCGGACGCGCGCGCCTTGCTGCCTCGCCCACGCCCTTGCCCTCACAATGCGCGGCGAATCCGTAGCGAGGAGGGTGGTGTGGCGAAGACCGATGGAGCGCGGTTGCGGATCGCGCTGGCGCAGTTCGACTTCCCGGTGGGCGCGGTGCGCGGCAACGTCGAGCGCATCCGCGCGCTGATCGCCGAGGCGCGCGACGTCCACGGCGCGGACGTGGTGGTGTTCCCGGAGCTGGCGCTCTGCGGCTACCCGCCGGAGGACCTGCTGACCCGGCCGCGCTTCCTGGCCGACTGCGCGGAGGCCATCGAGGCCGTCGCTGCGGAGGCGCGCGGCATCGTCGCCGTGGTCGGCTGGCCGGAGGCGGTGGGCAGCGCGCTCTACAACGCGGCCAGCGTGCTGCGCGACGGGCGGATCGAGCGCACCTACCGCAAGCGCGAGCTGCCCAACTACGCGGTCTTCGACGAGAAGCGGCATTTCGCCTGCGGCGGCGAGACCTGCGTGTTCGACGTGAACGGCGTGGCCGTCGGCCTGCTGGTCTGCGAGGACCTCTGGTACGGCGAGCACGTCGCCGAGACCGTGGCAGCGGGCGCCGAGCTGCTGCTGGTGCCCAACGCCTCGCCCTACGAACGCGACAAGCACCGCCGGCGGGCCGAGGTGGTGTGCAGCCGCTCGCGCGAGGCGGGGGTGCCGATGGCCTACCTCAACCTGGTCGGCGGGCAGGACGAACTGATGTTCGACGGCGCGTCCCTGCTGATCGACCACGATGGCCACCTGCACCCGGCGGCGCGCGCCTTCGAGGACCACTGGCTGGTCGCCGACCTCGACGCCGACGGCAAGCGCTTCGTCCGGGTCGCCTGGCCGGAGGAGGACGACGAGAGCTTCGAGAGCCTGGCCTATCGCGGCATCGTCCGCGGCACCCGCGACTACCTGCACAAGAACGGCTTCCGGCAGGCGCTGCTGGGCCTCTCGGGCGGCATCGACTCCTCCCTGGTGCTGGCGATCGCCGCCGACGCGATCGGCGGCGAGAACGTCACCGCGGTGCGCCTGCCCTCGCGCTACACCGCCGAGCTCAGCAACGCCCTGGCGGACGAACAGGCGCGCGCCCTGGGCGTGAAGCTGCTCACCGTGCCCATCGAGAAGCCGCACCAGGGCTTCCTCGACGCCCTGGCCCCGCTGCTCGCCGGCACCGAGCCCGACGTGACCGAGGAGAACCTGCAGTCGCGGACCCGCGGCGCCATCCTGATGGCGCTGTCGAACAAGTTCGGCGGCATGCTGCTCACCACCGGCAACAAGAGCGAGTACGCCGTGGGCTACGCGACCATCTACGGCGACATGGCCGGCGGCTACGCGCCGATCAAGGACCTCTACAAGACCGAGGTCTACGCGCTGAGCCGCTGGCGCAACGCCAAGGGCGAGGTCGACGCGATCCCGGTCGGGGTGATCGAGCGGGCGCCCTCCGCCGAGCTGCGCGAGAACCAGACCGACCAGGACTCGCTGCCGCCCTACGACGACCTCGACGCCATCCTGCTCGCCCACGTGGACGAGGCGCTCTCGCGCGAGGAGATCGTCGCGCGCGGCCACGATGCGGGGACCGTGGACAGGGTCATCCGGCTGGTGCGCATCAGCGAGTGGAAGCGGCGCCAGTCGGCGCCGGGCCCGAAGATCTCCCGCCGCGCCTTCGGCCGCGAGCGCCGCTATCCGATCACCAACGGCTGGCGGGAAGGGTAGGGGGCGGGAAACGAGGATGAGGAGTGAGCAACGAGGGGGCTGCTCGACCCTCGTTTCTCGCTCCTCAGGCGTTCAGCGTTCGCCGGAGAACGGCACCAGCGAGCGCCAGAGGCCGCCGCGCTCCGGCCAGCGGCCGGCCAACCACGGATGGTCCGGGTGGTTGGCCTCCAGCACGCGCCGGGAGTCGGCGGCCAGCGCCTGTTCGCCGAGGCGGGTGTAGGCCTCGCCCATCAGCGCGATGGCGTCGCCGTCGTGCATGCTGCGCGGGTAGTTCTCGAGCAGCTGCTTGCCGCGGTTGGCGGCCGCGACATAGGCGCCGCGGTCGAGGTAGTACAGGCCGACGTTGAGGTCGTGCCGCGCCAGCTCGTTGCGCAGGTGGATCATGCGCTGGCGCGCGTCCGGCGCGTAGCGGCTGTCCGGGTAGCGCTGCACCAGCAGCAGGAAGTCGTTGAAGCTCTGCCGCGGCGAAGCCTGGTCGCGCTGGCTCATGTCCAGGCGGGCGATGCGCTCGAGGAAGGCGTTGTCGCGGTCGAAGTTGACCAGCCCGCGCAGGTAGTAGGCGTAGTCGATGTGCCGGTGCGCGGGGTAGGTGCGGATGAAGCGGTCGATCGTCGACGTCGCGTCGTCGAAGTTGTTGGCCTTGTACTGCGCGTAGGCCAGGTCGAGCTGGGCCTGCTCGGTGTACTCGCCGTACGGGAAGCGCGCGATCAGGCGCCGATAGTAGAGCGCCGCGCGGTTCCAGTTGCCGTCGCGCAGCGACTGGTTGGCGGCCTCGTACAGCGGAGCCACGTCGAGCGTCTCGGTCTCGGGCTCCTTCTTGCCGAAGCGGCTGCAGCCGGCACCGAGCGCGAGGGTCAGCGCCACGAGCACCAGCAGGGCGAAACGGGAGAATCCGAAGAGTCGGGTCATCGAGGTAGGGGAGCATGCCGGAACCGGCCAGAGCGGGGATAATAGCCGCCGGCGCCCACCCGCTCCACTCGCGGTCCCCTCCGGCGCGCTGCCGCACGTCCCGGGCGGGGCACGCCCACCGTCCCGCCGCGCAGCAGGCCGGGGCGGTCCTGCCCTCCTTTCCGATCAGTCGTTTAGGGCGGTCCTGCCCGCATCCGGCGCCCCGTCTCCCCCTCTCCAAGGTCGAACACCGCATGAACACCCGTGAGCCCGGCAGCACCGAACTCCTCGAGGCCGAGGTCCCGCTCGGCGCCGCGGGACGCCGCTTCGACCAGGTCCTGGCGGAACTCTTCTCCGATTTCTCGCGCTCGCGGCTGACCGAGTGGATCAAGTCCGGCGACGCCACCCTCGACGGGCGCGTGGTGAAGCCGCGCGAGGCGGTGCGTGGCGGCGAGATCGTGCGGGTGCGGGCCGAGCTGGGGGTCGAGACGCGGGCGGAGCCCGAGGCGATCGCGCTGGAGGTGCTGCACGAGGACGACGAGGTCTTCGTCCTGAACAAGCCGCCTGGGTTGGTGGTGCATCCGGGCGCCGGCAACCCGGCGGGCACCCTGGTCAACGCCCTGCTGCACCGCGACCCGGCGCTGGCGGCCATTCCGCGCGCCGGCATCGTGCACCGCCTCGACAAGGACACGTCCGGCCTCATGGTCGTGGCGCGGACGCTGCGCGCGCATGCCGCCCTGGTCGAGCAGCTCTCGGAGCGGCGGGTGCACCGCCAGTACGTGGCCGTCGTGGTCGGCCCGATGATCGCCGGCGGCAGGATCGACGCGCCCATCGGCCGCCATCCCACCGACCGCATCCGCCGGGCGGTGGTGCCCGAGGGCATGCACGACGCCCGCGAGGCGGTGACCCACTACCGCGTGCGCGAGCGGTTCCGCGCCCACACCGTGGTGGAGTGCCGCCTGGAGACCGGGCGCACCCACCAGATCCGCGTGCACATGGCCCATGCCAAGCACCCCATCGTCGGCGACCCGCTGTACGGCGGCGCGCTGCGCCTGCCGAAGGGCGCGACCGAGGCGCTGGTGGAGACCCTGCGCGGCTTCAAGCGGCAGGCCCTGCACGCCGAGACCCTGGAGTTCGCGCATCCGGCCAGCGGGGAGCCGCTGCGCGTGCAGGCGCCGCCCCCGGCCGACTTCGAGCGCCTCTGCGCCGCGCTGCGCGAGGACTCCCGGCTGCAGAAGTGAGTGAAGAGGGAGCGAGCGGGAGAGGAGCGGTCATCGTGCGCCCTTGATCCCCGTTGTGCGCTCCTCATCTCTCTCATTCCTCCGTTCCTCATCCGCACTTCTCGATGAAGTCCGCCCTTCTCCCCGCCGACTGGCCCGCGCCGCCGGGCGTGCATGCCTTCACGACGCTGCGCTACGGGGCGGGGTGCAGCGCGGCGCCGTTCGACACCTTCAACCTCGGCGGCCGCTACGCGCCGGACGGCGACTTCTCCGAGAGCATCGAGGCCAACCGCGCGCAGCTCGCGGGGCTGCTGGGGCTGCCGTCGGAGCCGAGCTGGCTGCGCCAGGTGCACGGCGTCGACGCTCTGCGGGTGGAGGCGCCGCTGCTGGACGCGCCGGAGGTGGACGCCACCGTCACCTCCGTGCCCGGCGTCGTGCTGGCGATCCTCACCGCGGATTGCCTGCCGGTGCTGTTCTGCGCCGAGGACGGCAGCGAGGTCGGCGCGGCGCATGCCGGCTGGCGCGGCCTCGCGCACGGCATCCTCGAAAGCACGCTGGCGCGCATGGACACGCCGCCGCAGCGCCTGATGGCCTGGCTCGGCCCCAGCGCCGGCGCCGCCCACTACGAGGTCGGCGCGGACGTGCGGGCGGCCTTCGTGGAGGTGGATCCCGGTGCCGCGGACGCCTTCGTGCCGACCCGCCCCGGACACTGGCTGTGCGATCTCGACCGGCTCGCGCGGCGCCGGCTCGCCGCGGCCGGGCTGCACCGCGTCCACGGGGGCGGGCTGTCCACCATCGGCGACCCGGGCCGCTTCTTCTCGCACCGGCGCGACGGGCGCAGCGGGCGCATGGCGACCCTGATCTGGCGCGAGGCCTGAGGTCACCCACGTCGAGATGGGACGCGTGGGCAGTCAGCGGTGCGGCCAGGCTCTGTGGGAGCGGCTTCAGCCGCGACCGATGAAGCGGGTCCTGCCGTCGCGGACCGGTCGCGGCTGAAGCCGCTCCCACATCTTGTCTCGGCCGCACTCCAGGCGCCTGGCACTCACCTCGACGTGCCGGCAGGCTATGCGCTTGGAATCCGCGGGCGGCGCCCCACCTCTGGCGGAGTTTTCCCGCAACCAGGAGCCGTCATGCCGCACATCGCCACGCCCCCGGGCGTCCACCCGACCCGCGAGCCCGCGACCCAGGGCTTCGTCTTCAACCACGTGATGCTGCGCGTCGCCGACATCCGCGCCTCGCTGGACTTCTACACCCGCGTGCTCGGCTTCAGCCTGGTGGACGAGCGCCATTTCGAGGAGGCGAAGTTCAGCCTCTACTTCCTCGCCATTCTCGACGAGGGCGAGACCATCCCCGAGGACCCGGCCGAACGCCGCGACTGGCTGGCGCGCCAGAAGAGCGTGCTCGAACTCACCCACAACCACGGCAGCGAGACCGACGGCACCGTCTACCACGACGGCAACAGCGAGCCCCGCGGCTTCGGCCACCTGGCCATCGCGGTGCCCGACATCCACGCCGCCTGCGCCCGCTTCGAGGAACTCGGCGTTCCCTTCCAGAAGCGCCTCACCGACGGCCGCATGAAGTCCATCGCCTTCATCAAGGACCCGGACGGGTACTGGGTGGAGATCATCCAGTTGACGAAGGTGGCGTGAGGAGGAGCGGGAACAGGGAATCGGGAAGAGGGAACTGGAGGTAGTCGTCGCCGTGGGGCCGCGCGCGCTACATGCGGCGCCTCCGGACCTACCCTTTCCCGATTCCCGATTCCCGATTCCCGATTCCCGATTCCCGATTCCCGATTCCCGCTACCCCTCCCGCATCAACGCCTTCAGATAGCTCTTCCGCCAGTAGGTGATGTCGAAGCGGCGGAGGGTGCGCATCATGGCGTCCCAGCGTTCGCGGCGTTCGCCGAGGGGCATGGCCGCGGCGGCGGCGATGGCGTCGGCGACGCCGTCCACGTCGTAGGGGTTCACCAGCAGCGCTTCGCCGCCCAGTTCCATCGCCGCGCCGGCGAAGCGCGAGAGCACCAGCACGCCCGGGTCCTGCGGATCCTGCGCGGCGAGGAACTCCTTGGCCACCAGGTTCATGCCGTCGCGCAGTGGGGTCACCAGGGCGACGTGGGCGATGCGGTAGAAGCCCATCAGCACCGGGTGCGGGAAGTTGCGGTTGACGTAGCGCACCGGTGTCCAGTCGGGCTCGGCATGGGCGCCGTTGATGTGGCCGGTGAGGCCTTCCAGGCGCGAGCGCAGGGCCTGGTACTCGGTCACGTCCGAGCGCGAGGCCGGCGCGATCTGCAGGAAGGTCAGGCTGCCGCGCTGCTCGGGATGGCGTTCCAGATAGCGCTCGAAGGCGTGGAAGCGGTCGGGCAGGCCCTTCGAGTAGTCCAGCCGGTCCACGCCGATGGCGAGCTGCCGCTGGTTCAGGCTGCGCCGCAGGCGCGCGACCGCGGGCTTGTTGACCGCCTCCGCCGCCTGCCGCTCGATGCCGGCGGTGTCGATGCTGATGGGAAAGGCCCCTGCGCGGAAGCGCTGGCCCTGGGCGGTCTCCAGCACGCCGTTGGAGATCACCTTGCCGCCGCCGTACAGGCGCACGTAGTCCTGGAAACGCTCCAGGTCGCGGTAGGTCTGGAAGCCCACCAGGTCGTAGCAGGACAGCCCGGCGAACAGCTCGGCGTGCTCGGGCAGTGCGGCGAGCAGGTCCGACGAGGGCATCGGCACGTGCAGGAAGAAGCCGATCCGGCACTTCGCGCCGCGCTCGCGCAGGAACTTCGCCAGCGGGATCAGGTGGTAGTCGTGGATCCACACCGTGTCGTCCGGTGCGATCTCGTCCATCAGCAGCTTGGCGAACAGCTCGTTGACGCGCTGGTAGCCCGCCCAGGTCTCGCGCGAGTAGTCGACCAGGTCGAGGCGGAAGTGCAGCAGCGGCCACAGCGTGGCGTTCGAGAAGCCGGAGTAGTAGGCGTCGTGGTCCGCGCGCGACAGGTCGACGGTGACGTAGCGGATGTTGCCGTCGCTGACCTCGTGGACGGTGCCGGACTCACCGCTGACGCGCTTGCCGCTCCAGCCGAACCAGACGCCGCCGGTCTCCTTGAGGGCGCCGAGCACCGCGAGGGCGAGGCCGCCCGCCCGGGACTCGGAGGGAAGGGCGACGCGGTTGGAGACGACGACGAGGCGACCCATGGATGTGCAGGCGGTGCGAAGTGGATGTGACGGGCCACTATTCACATCCGCGCGCGACGGCCGCGTGGACGCCGCCGCCTCTTCCGGCGCTCAGCCCCCGCTGGCGAGCCACCGGCGCACCGCGGCGGGATCGGCCAGCGCATGGCGCGCGGCGGTGTCGGGGCGGTCGCCGACGAGGATGCTGATGCCCCCGTGCGCGTTGACCACCTCGAAGCCGTATTCGTCGGTGCGGTCGTCCCCGGCGAACACGGGCACGCGCCCGGCGAAGGGCGGCTCGGCTAGGAAGGCGGCGATGGCCGTGCCCTTGTGCGCGCCTTCCGGCCGCAGCTCGACGACGTGGTCGCCCGGCTGCAGCCGGTAGCCGGGCAGGCGCAGCAGGGCCGCTTCGGCGAAGGCCGCTACCGCGCCCGCGGCTTCCGGCGCCAGGCGCCAGTGCAGGCCGAGGTTGACGCCCTTGTCCTCGACCACGACGCCCGGATGCCGGCGCGCCAGCGCATGGGCGTCGTCCAGCACGTCGTCGAAGGCCGCGGGACGGCGCGGGGCATGCACCTCGCCCGCCCAGGCGCGCCGCTCCAGGCCGTGCAGCCCGGCGGCGGTCAGCCGCAACGGCTCGAAGATGCGGTCGAGGGCGGCCAGCGAGCGCCCGCTGACCAGGGCCAGCGCGCCGTCGAGCCGGCGCTGCAGCGCGGTCAGCGTTCCCGGCAGGCCGGGCGGCACGATCACCGCGTCCGGCGTCGGGGCGAATTCGAGCAGGCAGCCGTCGACGTCGAGAAACAGCGCCCAGTCGGCGGCGGGCGCGGGAGGCGGGGGCAGCAGGACGGTGGACATGCGCGCCAGTGTCGCAGGCGCGGGGTGTGCGCGGGGTGGCGGCGCTCCTGGATGGCGCGCGTAGCCGGGCGCGACGGCACCGCTGCGCCCGCGGGCGCTTGAATCCCCGCCGTCGGCCCCGCATCTGACGGGCATCGCGGCGCCGCAGTGTTGTGTCGGATGCCGCCTCCCACACGAGGATCTTCCGATGCGGATGGACAAGCTCACCTCGCGCTTCCAGCAGGCGATCGCCGATGCGCAGTCGCTGGCGGTCGGGCGCGACCACAACATGATCGAGCCCGCGCACCTGCTGGTGGCGCTGATCGACCAGCAGGGCGGCTCCACGCGCCCGCTGCTGACCCAGGCCGGGATCAACGTGCCGGCGCTGCGCGAGCGCCTCGGCGAGGTGCTCGACGGCCTCCCGAAGGTCGCCGGCAACGAGGGCAACCTCAGCGTCTCCAACGACCTGACCCGCCTGCTCAACCTCACCGACAAGCTGGCCCAGCAGCGCGGCGACGCCTACATCGCCAGCGAGCTGTTCGTGCTCGCCGCTCTCGACGACACCGGTGCCGCCGGGCGCGCGCTCAAGGCCGCGGGCGCCGAGCGCGCGCGGATCGAGGCCGCCATCGACAAGCTGCGCGGCGGCGAGAAGGTGCAGTCGGAGAACGCCGAGGACCAGCGCCAGGCGCTGGAGAAGTTCACCGTCGACCTCACCGCGCGCGCCGAGGCCGGCAAGCTCGACCCGGTCATCGGCCGCGACGAGGAGATCCGCCGCACCGTCCAGGTGCTGCAGCGGCGGACCAAGAACAACCCCGTGCTGATCGGCGAGCCCGGTGTCGGCAAGACCGCCATCGTCGAGGGCCTGGCCCAGCGCATCGTCAACGGCGAGGTGCCGGAGGGTCTGCGCGGCAAGCGCGTGCTCTCGCTCGACATGGGCGCGCTGATCGCGGGCGCCAAGTTCCGCGGCGAGTTCGAGGAGCGGCTCAAGGGCGTGCTCAACGACCTCGCCAAGCAGGAGGGCCAGGTCATCCTGTTCATCGACGAGCTGCACACCATGGTCGGCGCGGGCAAGGCGGAAGGCTCGATGGACGCCGGCAACATGCTCAAGCCTGCCCTGGCCCGCGGCGAACTGCACTGCATCGGCGCGACCACGCTCGACGAGTACCGCAAGTACGTCGAGAAGGACGCCGCGCTGGAGCGGCGCTTCCAGAAGGTCTTCGTCGGCGAGCCCAGCGTCGAGGACACCATCGCCATCCTGCGCGGGCTGAAGGAGCGCTACGCGGTGCACCACGGCGTGGAGATCACCGACCCGGCCATCGTCGCCGCGGCCACGCTGTCGAACCGCTACATCGCCGACCGCCAGTTGCCCGACAAGGCCATCGACCTGATGGACGAGGCGGCCAGCCGCATCCGCATGGAGATCGACTCCAAGCCGGAGGAGATGGACCGCAAGGAGCGCCGCCTGATCCAGCTCAAGATCCAGCGCGAGGCGCTCAAGAAGGAGAAGGACGCGGAGTCGAAGCAGCGCCTGGCCGATCTCGAGAGCGAGATCGAGACGCTGGAGCGCGAGTACAACGACCTCGAGGAGATCTGGAAGGCGGAGAAGGCCACCCTCCAGGGCGCCACGAAGATCAAGGAGCGCATCGAGCAGGTGCGCCTGGAGCTGGAGGCCGCGCAGCGCCGCCAGGACTACGCGCGCATGAGCGAGCTGCAGTACGGCCAGCTGCCGGAACTCGAGAAGCAGCTCAAGGCCGCGCAGGAGGCGGAGACCGCGGGCTTCAGGCTGCTGCAGGACCGGGTCACCGCCGAGGAGATCGCCGAGGTGGTCTCGCGCTGGACCGGCATCCCGGTGTCCAAGATGCTGGAAGGCGAGCGCGAAAAGCTGCTCAAGATGGAGGACGCCCTGCACGCGCGCGTCGTGGGCCAGGACGAGGCGGTCAAGGCGGTGTCCGACGCCATCCGGCGTTCTCGCGCGGGGCTCTCCGACCCGAACCGGCCGAACGGCTCCTTCCTGTTCCTGGGCCCGACCGGCGTGGGCAAGACCGAGCTGTGCAAGGCGCTGGCCGGCTTCCTCTTCGACACCGAGGAGGCGATGGTGCGCATCGACATGTCCGAGTTCATGGAGAAGCACTCCGTGGCGCGGCTGATCGGCGCGCCCCCGGGCTACGTCGGCTACGAGGAGGGCGGCTATCTCACCGAGGCGGTCCGCCGCCGGCCGTACAGCGTGATCCTGCTCGACGAGGTCGAGAAGGCGCACCCGGACGTGTTCAACATCCTGCTGCAGGTGCTGGACGACGGCCGCCTGACCGACGGGCAGGGGCGCACGGTCGACTTCCGCAACGCGGTGATCGTGATGACCTCCAACCTCGGCAGCCAGCTGATCCAGGAGCAGGCGGGGGACGACTCGCCGGCGGCCTACATGCAGATGAAGGCCTCGGTGATGGGGGTGGTGCAGGCGCACTTCCGGCCCGAGTTCATCAACCGGTTGGACGAGATCGTCGTCTTCCACCCCCTCGCCAAGAGCCAGATCCGCGAGATCGCGCGCTTCCAGACCCAGTACTTGGCCAAGCGCCTGGCCGAGCGCCAGATCCGCTTCGAGATCGACGACGCCGCGCTGGAGCTGCTGGGCAACGTCGGCTTCGACCCGGTCTACGGGGCGCGGCCGCTCAAGCGTGCGATCCAGTCGCAGCTGGAGAACCCGCTGGCGCAGAAGATCCTCGCCGGCGAATTCGGCAGCGGCGACGGCGTGCGGGTGACTGCGAGCGGCGGCGCGCTGGCCTTCGCCAGAATGTGAGGCGCGGCTACATCGGAGGGCGCCCCTGTAGGAGGGGCTCCCGCCGCGCTGTAGGAGGGGCTTCAGCCCCGACCGCGGGTTCGGTACGGGGAACACCGCCTCGTCGCGGCTGAAGCCGCTCCCACTGCGCTGTAGGAGGGGCTCCCGCCGCGCTGTAGGAGGGGCTCCAGCCCCGACCGCCGGGCTGGTACGAGAGCACCGCCTCGTCGCGGCTGAAGCCGCTCCCACCGCGCTGTAGGAGGGGCTTCAGCCCCGATCACGGGTTCGGTACGGGGAACACCGCCCTGTCGCGGCTGAAGCCGCTCCCACCGCGCTGTAGGAGGGGCTTCAGCCTCGACCGCGGGTTGGTACGGGAGCATCGCCTCGTCGCGGCTGAAGCCGCTCCCACCGCGCTGTAGGAGGGGCTTCAGCCCCGACCGCGGGTTCGATACGGGGAACACCGCCTCGTCGCGGCTGAAGCCGCTCCCACCGCGCTGTAGGAGGGGCTTCAGCCCCGAGCGCGGGTTCGGTACGGGTAACACCGCCCCGTCGCGGCTGAAGCCGCTCCCGCCGCGCTGTAGGAGGGGCTTCAGCCCCGACCGCGGGTTCGGTACGGGGAACACCGCCTCGTCGCGGCTGAAGCCGCTCCCACCGCGCTGTAGGAGGGGCTTCAGCCCCGACCGCGGGTTCGGTACGGGGAACGCCGCCTCGTCGCGGCTGAAGCCGCTCCCACCGCGCTGTAGGAGGGGCTTTCAGCCCCGACCCGCCAGGGCGGCCCGCCAGCGGGCGGCTCAGCCGCCCAGGCGGGCCAGCTGCTCGCGCAGGCCCGTGGCCTGCGTGGTCCAGTCGGCCAGGCGCGCGCGCTCCTGCTCGACCACTGCCGCGGGCGCCTTGCCGACGAAGGTCTCGCTGCCGAGCTTGGCGTTGCACTTGGCGATCTCGGCCTCGACCCGCGCGAGTTCCTTGCCCAGCCGCGCGCGCTCGGCGTCGAGGTCGATCAGGCCTTCCAGCGGGATCAGGAGCTTCAGCTCGCCGACCAGGGCGGCCGCCGACGCCGGCACCGGGGCATCCGCCTCCAGCCAGGACTGCGACGCCGTGCGCGCCAGGAAGCCGAGCTGGGCGGCGAACCGCGCGGCGCGCGCGCGGTCGGTGGCATCGCCGCCGGAGAACAGCAGCGGCAGCGGCCGGGACGGCGACACGCCGAGATCGTTGCGGACCTTGCGCAGGCCGGTGACCGCCGCCTTGAGCCACTCGATGTCGGCCTCGACCGCCGCGTCCTGCGCGAAGTCCGCCGCCTGCGGGTAGGGCCGCAGGCTGACGCTGTCGCCCTCGATGCCCAGCTTCGGCGCCACCTGCAGCCAGATCTCCTCGGTGACGAAGGGGATGAGCGGGTGCAGCAGGCGCAGCGTCGCCTCCAGCACGTACAGCAGGGTGTGGCGGGTGCTGTCGGCGGTGGCGGCGTCCGCGCCCTGCAGGGCGGGCTTGGCCAGCTCGACGAACCAGTCGCAGAGCTCGTTCCAGGTGAAGTCGTAGACGGTCTGGGTGAACAGGTCGAAGCGGTAGCCGGCCACGTGCTCGGCGGCGGTTGCCGAGGCCTTGGCCAGGCGCGCCAGGATCCAGCGCTCCGCGTCGGTCGCCGGCGTCGGCGCGCCGGAGAAGCGCTTGCCCTCGCTGTGCATCAGCGCGAAGCGGGCCGCGTTCCACAGCTTGTTGCAGAAGTTCTTGAAGCCCTCGGCGCGGCCGAGGTCGAACTTGATGTCGCGGCCGTGGCTGGCCAGCGAGGCGAAGGTCATGCGCAGCGCGTCGGCGCCGAAGGCCGGGATGCCCTCCGGGAACTCCCTGCGCGTGGCCTTCTCGATCTTCGCGGCCATCTGCGGCTGCATCAGGCCCTCGGTGCGCTTGGCGACCAGGGCGTCCGCGCTGATGCCGTCGATGAGGTCGATCGGGTCGAGCACGTTGCCCTTGGACTTGGACATCTTCTGTCCGTCGCGGTCGCGCACCAGCCCGGTGATGTAGACGGTCTCGAACGGGACCTTCCCGGTGAAGTGGTCGGTCATCATGATCATCCGGGCGACCCAGAAGAAGATGATGTCGAAGCCGGTGACCAGCACCGTCGAGGGCAGATAGCGATCGAAGCCGCGCTCGGCCATGGCGGCCTCGTCCGGCCAGCCCAGCGTCGAGAAGGGCCACAGCGCGGAGGAGAACCAGGTCTCGAGCACGTCGGACTCCTGGCGCAGCGCGACGTCGGCGGCGAGCCCGTGCTTCGCGCGCACCTCGGCCTCGTCGCGGCCGACGTAGACCCGGCCGGCCTCGTCGTACCAGGCCGGGATGCGGTGGCCCCACCAGAGCTGGCGGCTGATGCACCAGTCCTGGATGTTGCCCATCCAGTGGCGGTAGGTGTTGATCCAGTTCTCCGGGACGAACTTCACCTTCCCCGACTCGACCAGCTCCAGCCCGCGCGCGCCGAGCGTGTCCATGCGCACGAACCACTGGTCGGTGAGGTAGGGCTCGATCACCTGGCCGGTGCGGTCGCCGCGCGGCACCTGCAGCACGTGCGGTTTGGTCTCGACCAGGCGGCCCTCCGCCTCCAGGTCGGCCAGCACCTGCTTGCGCGCGGCGTAGCGGTCGAGGCCGCGGTAGGCCTCGGGCGCGTTGTCGTTGATCGTGGCCGTCGGCGTGAACACGTTGATCGACGGCAGGCCGTGGCGCTGGCCGATGGCGTGGTCGTTGAAGTCGTGCGCCGGGGTGATCTTGACGCAGCCGGTGCCGAACTCGCGCTCGACGTAGGCGTCGGCGATCACCGGGATGGTGCGGTCGGACAGCGGCAGGCGCAGGTGCCTGCCGACGAGCGCGGCGTAGCGCTCGTCCTCGGGATGCACGGCCACGGCGACGTCGCCGAGCATGGTCTCGGGCCGGGTGGTCGCGACCACGAGGTGGTCGGGCGCGCCCGTCGGCGGGTCGACCACGTCGTAGCGGATCGACCACAGGAAGCCCTTCTCCTCCTCGCTCACCACCTCAAGGTCGGAGATGGCCGTCTTCAGCACCGGGTCCCAGTTGACCAGGCGCTGGCCGCGGTAGATCAGGCCCTCCTCGTACAGGCGCACGAAGACCTCGACGACCGCCTTCGACGGCATCGGGTCCATGGTGAAGACCTTGCGCGACCAGTCGCCCGACACGCCCAGGCGCCGCATCTGGCGCTCGATGGTGTCGCCGGACTGCTGCTTCCACTCCCAGACCTTCTCGACGAACTTCTCGCGGCCGAGGTCGTCGCGGGTCAGGTTCTCGCGGCCGAGGTTGCGGCCGACCACCATCTCGGTGGCGATGCCGGCGTGGTCGGTCCCGACCTGCCACAGCGTGTCCCGGCCGCGCATGCGGTGGTAGCGCACCAGCGCGTCCATCACCGTGTGCTGGAAGGCGTGCCCCATGTGCAGCGTGCCGGTGACGTTGGGCGGCGGCAGCAGCACCGTGTACGCCGGCCCGTCCCCCCGCGGCGCGAACGCACCGGAGGTCTCCCACTGCGCGTACAGGCGCGTCTCGAAGGACTGCGGATCGAAGCTCTTGTCGAGTTGGGACATGGTTGGTTGGATGAAGCGGGAATGGGGAAGGGAAAGGCGGGAATGGGGACCTGCGGATTGTCGAGGCGGGAGAGGGCGCGCACGGTGGTGCGCTGGATCGGAGGGCGGGACCCGCGGGGCGTCGCGCCCTCCAGGTCCCGATTCCCGCTTCACATTCCCTCTTCCCGCTTACCTCATCACATATCGTGCTTGTTGGTCTCGAACCCCCGCGCCTTGTACTGCCGCCAGCGTTCGCGCAGCGGTTCGCGGGCGGCGGGGTCGGCGGGGACCACTTCCAGGACGCGCTCGCACTGGCCGGCGAAGGCCGCGTCGCGCAGGTTGATGACCATCGGGCGGTCGGGGCAGTCGACCTCGGGGGGCGCGATCACGACGGGGGTGATCTCGTCCTCCTCCGGGTCCTCCTCCCCCGCGATCTGGTGCGGGATGTAGGCCTCGGTGTCGAAGGCCCACAGCGCATCGTCCAGCGCCTCGGCCTGCGCACGGTCCCGCGCCAGGATCAGGGTCGGCGCCCCGCTGTCGTAGGCGCGCCGCGCCAGCTCGCAGACCAGCCGCAGCGGATCGTCGCGGAAGCGCGGCTTGGCGATGAGGTAGAAGTCGGCTCGGGGCATGGGGGGAGAAGCCGGGAAGAGGGAATCGGGAAGAGGGAATGAAAGGTCGGCAGGTTCTGGCTGGCGCGATGTTCCGCGGGGCGCTCCAGTCGAGGCCGGAGGGGCGGACGTCTTCGTGGCCTCACCCTTCCCGATTCCCCATTCCCTCTTCCCGCTTGATCACGCAGCAGCCCGATCCATCAACCACTGCACCAGCAGCCCCACCGGGCGGCCGGTGGCCATGCCCTTGCGGCCGTCGTCGGAGCCGGAGCCGGCGATGTCGAGGTGGGCCCAGCGCTGGCCTTCGGTGAAGCGGCCGAGGAAGCAGCCGGCGGTGATGGCGCCGGCGTAGCGCCCGCCGATGTTGTAGACGTCCGCGAACGCGGAGTCGAGCAGGCTCTCGTACTCGGCGTGCAGCGGCAGGCGCCAGGCGCGGTCGTGGCTGGTCTCGCCGGCGGACAGCAGCTCCTCGGCCAGGTCGTCGTGCTTGCTCATCAGGCCGGAGACGACGCTGCCCAGCGCGACCATGCAGGCGCCGGTGAGGGTGGCGACGTCCACCAGGGCCTGCGGCTCGAAGCGCTGCGCGTAGGTCAGCGCGTCGCACAGGATCAGGCGGCCCTCGGCGTCGGTGTTGCCGACCTCGATGGTCTTGCCCGACATGCTGGTGAGCACGTCGCTGGGGCGGTAGGCGTCGGCGTCGGGCATGTTCTCGACCGCGGGCACCACGACCACCAGGTTGACCGGCAGCTTCATCGTGGCGACCGCGACCAGGGTGCCGAGCACGGTGGCGCCGCCGCACATGTCGTACTTCATGCCCTCGATGCCGCCCTGCACCTTGAGGTTGAGGCCGCCGCTGTCGAAGGTGATGCCCTTGCCGACCAGCACGTAGGGCTTCGCGTCGCCGGCGCCGGTGTACTTCAGCACCACCAGGCGCGGCGGGTTGGCCGAACCGCGGGCCACCGCCAGCAGCGAGCCCATGCCGAGCTTCTCCATGTCGGCGCGTTCGAGGATCTCGGCCTCGACGTTCTCGACCTCGGCCGCGAACTGACGGGCGCGCTCGGCGAGGTAGCCGGGGTTGCAGATGTTGGGCGGCAGGTTGCCGAGCTCGCGGGCGAACTCCACGCCGCGGGCGGTCGCCACGCCCTGGGCCAGCGCGGCTTCGTCCTCGCCCTGCAGGGCCAGCGTGCGCAGGCGCTCGCCCTCGTCCTTGCGGGAGACGGTGGCGGTGTAGCGGTAGGCGGCGTGGTCGGCGGCGGTGATCGCCTGGCGCAGGGTCCAGGCCGCGTCGCGGCCGGCGACCTCGACGGCGCTCAGGGTCAGCAGCGCGTGACGGACCGGCGAGCCGGCGAGCGCGCGGACGGCGCCGGCGACCGCCTTCTGGAAGCCCGCCGGACCGAACTTGCCGGCCTCGCCCAGGCCCACCGCCAGCACGCGCGGCGCGGCGATGCCGTCCAGGTCGGTCAGCAGGACGCTGCGGCCGGCCTTGCCGGAGACGTCGCCCCGCTCGATCAGGGCGGCGATGCGGCCGCCGCTCGCGGCGTCCAGCGCCTGGGTCGCCGCCGGCTGCGTGCCGTCGGCGAACACGCCGACGATGATGCAGTCCGTGCGAGTCTCGGCGGGGGCGCTGCGGTTCAGTTCGAATTCCAAGGCCATGCGTCGTGATTCCGTATGATTGCGCGCCGGCCGCTGCCGGGCGCGTGGGACTCCGGTCCGCCCGCGACGAGGGTCGAGCGCGGCGGAAACCGGCAGAAAAAGAAAGCGTGCAAGTCTAGCAAAAGCCCCGCCACCGCCGTTTCCGCCGAATGCCCAGACTCGAGCGTTACCTCCTGCGCGAATTCACCGAGACCGTCTTCGCCACCCTCGTCGTCCTGGTGCTGGTCAGCATGAGCGGCGTGTTCGCCGACCTGGTCCGCGAGATCGCGCGCGGTTCGCTGCCGCCGGGGCTGCTCCTGTCCCAGCTCGGCCTGCGCCTGCTGCAGTTCCTGCCGATGGTGCTGCCGCTCTCCCTGTTCCTCGGCCTCCTGATGGCGGTGGGCCGGCTCTACCGCGATTCCGAGATGGCGGTGCTGGCCTCCATCGGCTACGGGCCGCAGCGCCTGGTCCGGCCGCTGGCGATGCTGGCGGTGCCGATCGTGGCGGTGGTCGCGGTGCTGGCGCTGTGGGGCGGCCCCGCCGCCGAGCGCGCGGGGCAGCGCATGATCGACAGCGCCAACCGCTCGCTGCTGGTCGCCGGCCTGGACTCGAGGCGCTTCGTCGAGCTGCCCGGCGGCGGCGTGATCTACGTCGACAGCCTCTCGCCCGACGGCTCGCGCTTCGAGCGCATGTTCCTGCAGCTGGAGGACGACGAGGGCCGCGTCGACGTCACCACCGCCCAGCGCGGCGAGCTGTTCTTCGACGGCAGCGCCGAGCGCTACCTGCTGATGCACGACGGCTTCCGCGTCGAGGGGCCGCTGGAGGGCGCGGACTTCCGGCTGATGCGCTTCGTGCGCAACGAGGCGCAGCTGCCCGACCGCGCCGAGACCGTGGGCACCGAGGAGCCGCGCCTGCAGAGCACGCCGGTGCTGCTGGAACGCGACGACCCGCCGGCGCGGGCGGAACTGCACTGGCGCATCGGCCTGCCGCTGCTGGCCGCGACCCTGGCGCTGGCCGCCATCCCGCTGGCGCGCTCCTCGCCGCGCCAGCCGCGCTACGGGGCGCTGCTCCTGGCCTTCCTCGGCTACCTGGTCTACATCTTCTCGATGTTCATCGGTCGCGCCTGGCTCGGCGCCGACGTCATCCCCGGCTGGCTCGGGCTGTGGTGGCTGCACCTGCCCATGGCGGGCATCGCGCTGTGGCTCTACCTGCGTGACGGCGCCCTGCGCCGGCCGCGCGCCGGGGCGGCGCGATGAAGCTCGCCGCGCTGCGCCCGCGCCTGCACGACCGCTACGTCGCCCGGGCCGTGCTCACCTCCCTGCTGTCGGCCTGGGCCGTGCTGCTCGCGTTCGACCTGGTCGGCGCCGTGGTCGGCGAGCTGGGCGACGTCGGCGACGGCGGCTACACCTTCGGGCACATGCTGGTGGGCGTGCTCTTCAGCGTGCCGCGCCGGCTCTACGACCTCTATCCCTCCGCCGCGGTGCTGGGCTCCATCCTCGGCCTGGGCGCACTCGCGGCCAGTTCCGAACTCACCGCCCTGCGCGCGGCCGGCATCTCGCGGCTGCGCATCAGCCTCGGCGCGCTGCTGACCGTCTTCGGCCTCACGGCGGCGATGGTGGTCACCGGCGAGACCCTGGGCCCGATGGGCGAGGCGCGCGCGGCCTCGATCGTGTCGGCCGCGCGCAGCGGCGACAGCATCCTCTCCCGCTTCTCGGGGCTGTGGGCGCGCGACGGGGACACCTTCGTCAACGTGCGCGCGGGCTCCTCGCGCGGCCGCGGCCGCGAGGGCTACGTCGAACTCGCCGACGTGCGCCTGTACGAGTTCGACGACGACGGCCGCCTGCTGACGCTGTCGCGCGCGCGCAGCGCCGAGCTGCGCCCGACCGGCTCGGTCCTGCGCGAGGTCCACCGCACCCGCTTCGGCGAGCGCGAGGCCATCGTCGAGCGCGTCGCCGAGGAGCCCTGGGAGACCTCGCTCGACGGCGACACCCTCACCACCAGCCTCGTGCGGCCGCGCTACCTCTCCACGGCGCAGCTCTACGAGACCATCCAGTACATGCGCGCCAACAGCCTCGACAGCCGCCACTTCGAGAGCTTCTTCTGGGCGCACTGGTTCTATCCGATCAACGTGCTGGCGCTGTGCCTCGCCGCCATGCCCTTCGCCTTCGGCCAGCTGCGCAGCGGCGGCTTCGGCAAGCGGCTGTTCCTGGGCATCGTGTTCGGCCTCGGCTTCGTGCTGGCGCAGATGATGCTGAACGGCCTGGCGCAGGTGTACGGCATCCCCATGTGGCTCACCAACCTGCTGCCCCCGGCGATCCTGCTGGGCATCGCGGTGTGGCAGTACAGGCGGACGCATTAGCGGCGGCGTTCGGGGCTCAGGGCTTGGGGCTTGGGGCTTGGGGCTTAGTTTTTTGGGCTTAGGGCTTAGGGCTTAGGGCTTAGGGCGCATGCTCTTGCGGTGCCCCGTGCCCCGTGCCCCAAGCCCCAAGCCCCAAGCCCAGACCAACACACCGCCATGAACCCCCGGCCGGCAGGCTCGGACCGCAGCGGCAGCGGACGCTGCCGTTCGCCCCGACCCACGGAGAGCGCACGATGCAGACCGAGGTTCCCATCGAGATCCGTTGCGACGCCGGCGCGCAGCGCCTGGAGGCGCACGTCGGCGACGCGCGCGCCTACGTCGCCTTCGAGGAGGAGGACGGCGTCGTCACCTTCACCCATACCGTCGTCCCCGAGACCCTGCGCGGCCGCGGGATCGGTACCCGCCTGGTGCGCGAGGCCCTCGACTGCGCCCGCAGGGAGGGGCTGGCGGTGGTGCCGCGCTGCGCGATGTTCGCCGCGTACATGCGTCGGCACGAGGAGACCCAGGACCTCCTGAGCGCCTCGGGCCGCACCCTGCTGGGTCTGGGGCCGGCGGCCTGATCCGGCCTGCGGCGGGTCAGCGGGCCGGGTCGCCGAAGCGTTCGCAGAGCATGGCGAACGCGCTGCGCAGCGCCTGCGCTTCGCCGCCGGCGGGGTGGCCGGGGCGGTCGGCGTCGTTCCAGGCGTACACGTCGAGGTGGGCCCACGGGATGGTGTCGGGCACGAAGCGCTGCAGGTAGACCGCGGCGACGATCGAGCCCGCCATGCGCGAGGGTCCGGCGTTGGCGAAGTCGGCGACGTTGCTGCGCAGGTAGCCGAAGTAGGGCTTCCACAGCGGCATCCGCCACAGCGGGTCGTTCTCGCGCTCGCCGGCCGCGAGCCAGGCCTGGGCGAGGGCGTCGTCGTTGGCGTAGAGCGCCGGCAGCTCCGGGCCGAGCGCGATGCGCGCGGCGCCGGTGAGCGTGGCGAAGTCGAGGAGCAGGGTCGGGGTCTTCTCGACCGCGTAGGTCAGCGCGTCGCCGAGGATCAGGCGGCCTTCCGCGTCGGTGTTGTCGATCTCGACGGTGTGCCCGGACCGCGTGCGCAGCACCTCGCCGGGACGGAAGGCATCGGGCCCGACCGCGTTCTCGACCGCCGCGACCAGCAGGGTCAGGCGCACCGGCAGGCGCCGTGCCATGACCAGCTGCGCCAGGGCGATGGCGTGCGCCGCACCGCCCATGTCCTTCTTCATGTTGCGCATGCCGTCGGCGGGCTTGAGGTCGAGGCCGCCGGTGTCGAAGCACACGCCCTTGCCGACCAGGGTCAGGGCCGGGTGCGCCTCGTCGCCCCAGGTCAGCTCCAGCAGGCGCGGCGCGCGATGGCTGGCGCGCCCGACCGCGTGGATCACCGGGAAGTTGGCATCGAGCAGGGCCTCGCCGGCGATGGCGCGCAGGTTGGCGCCGAAGCGGCCGGCGATGCTGCGCACGGCGGCCTCCAGCTCGTCCGGTCCCATGTCCTCGGTCGGCGTGTTGACGAGGTCGCGCACCAGGGTGCACGCGGCGAGGACGTCCGCATGCACGGAGCCGCCGAGCGCTTCGTCCGTCACCAGGCGCGCGGGCGCGCGCTGCGGCCTGCGGTAGCGCTCGAAGCGGTAGGCGCCCAGGCCCCAGCCGAGCGCGGCGCGGCCGGGATCCAGGGCGATGCCGGCCTCCGGCGCCAGCCGGTAGTCGCCCGGCGGCAACTGCAGCGGGGCGTGGGCGATGGCGTGGCAGTCGTCGGCAGCGCCCGCGACGCCGATGGCGGCAAAGGCCGGCGCGCCGTCGGTGCCGGGGACGAGCAGGCTGGTCCCGGGCTCGGCGGAGAAGGCCTGCGCCGCGCACCAGGCGCGGGCGGCGGCGGGCGCGCCGTCGAGCCAGGCGGCGAAGCCGTCGCGGTCGAAGGCGTACAGCGGCAGGGCCGCATCGGCGGCGGAGGCGGGAGCGAAGCAGGCGGCAGGAATCATGCGTCGGGTCCTTGCGGGCGCGGAGCCATCAGGTGGTCGGCGAGCGCCGACAGGTCCGGGAATTCGAGGTCGGGCGGCGGTGCGTCGAGCGTCCACGCCGCGCCGTGGCGGTTGATCCAGCAGGTGGACAGGCCCGCCTCGCGGGCGGCCAGCACGTCCAGGCGCACGTCGTCGCCCACGTGCAGCACCTCGTCCGGGCGGCAGCCGAGGCGCTCGCAGGCGGCGAGGAAGATGCCGGGGTCGGGCTTGGCCGCGCCGTGCTCGCGGGCGCTGAGGCAGAAGCGGAAGTGCGGGTCCACGCCGCACAGCGCGATGTCGGCGTTGCCGTTGGTCAGCGCCGCCAGCGGCCAGCGCTGCGCGAGGCGGTCGAGCGCGCCGGCCACGTCCGGGTACAGGGTCACCCGGTTGCGGGCGCGGAAGAAGGCATCGAACGCCGCCTGCGCATGCGTCTCCGGTTCGCCCGCCGCGCGCAGCGCGTGCTCCAGGGTCAGCAGGCGCTGCGCGGTGAGGTCGTGGGCGAGTTCCGGGCGCGTCCGCGCGACGTGCTCGCGCAGCGCGCGCATGGCCTCGACGGGAAAGCGCGCCGCCGTGCGCGGTGCGTTCTCGCGCATCCAGGCGTGCAGCGCGTCCTCCGCCGCCGCGAGCGCCGGGGCGATCGCCCAGAGCGTGTCGTCGAGGTCGAAGGTGATGGCGCGGGGCGCGACGGGCATCCGCCCATGGTAGCGCGACGCGTCGCCGCGCCGCCTCATTCCAGCAGGCGTGCCCAGCCTTCCCAGCCCTCGACCTTCGAGAACACGATCTTGAAGCAGACCAGCATGGGCACCGCGAGCAGCAGGCCCGGGATGCCCCACAGGAAGCCCCACAGCATCAGCCACAGCAGCAGGACCAGGGGCGAGATGGCGAGCCGGCGCCCGAGGATGATCGGCGTGATCAGCTGGCCCTCCAGGGTGTGCAGCAGCAGGTAGCCGGCCGGCAGCATCAGCGCGCGCGTCGGCTCGTCGAAGCTGATGATGCCGAC
Source organism: Coralloluteibacterium thermophilum (assembly GCF_042654365.1). NCBI lineage: Bacteria > Pseudomonadati > Pseudomonadota > Gammaproteobacteria > Lysobacterales > Lysobacteraceae > Coralloluteibacterium > Coralloluteibacterium thermophilum. The sequence goes on along the minus strand of NZ_JBHSGG010000002.1, from coordinate 168,694 downwards.
CACCGCGTAGGCCAGCACGCCGATCAGCGGGCCGACGTAGGGCGCGAAGTTGAGCAGGCCGGCGGCCACGCCCCACAGCAGCGCGTTGGTGAGGCCCAGGCCCATCAGCCAGAGCATGCCGGTCATGACCGCGGCCACGCCGACGTTGATCAGGGTGATGGTGACGACGTAGCGCGCCACGTCGTGCGCGATGCTCTGCAGGATGCCGACGGTCACGCGCTGGTAGCTGCGCTCGGGCAGCAGGGCGATGGCCTTGCGCTGGAAGGTCTGCCCGAACACCAGGAAGAAGTAGGTCAGCAGCACCACCGCCAGCAGGGCGGTCAGCACGCTCGGCGCGCGCGCCAGCATGTCCCAGAGGTCGCTGCGCCGCTCGATCACGGTCAGCCGCTGCGGGACGTTGCCGGAGGAGGTCGCGCTCGCCAGTGCCTCGGCGGCGCGGTTGGCCTGTTCCACCGGCTGGGTCAGGGCGCGCAGCTTGGGCATCTGCTTGCGCAGCTCGCCGGGCGCGTTGCGGACCCATTCGGCGGCAGGCACCGCGAGCTGGCTGGCCAGCACGCCGGTCAGCCCGAGGCCGCCGACGACCAGGAACAGCGCGCCCAGCCAGCGCGGCACCCACAGGCGCTGCATGCGCGAGACCAGCGGGCTGCCCAGCACCGCCAGGAACATCGCCAGGGTGATGGGGACGAGGAGGTCGCGCGCGGCCCAGCAGCTGAAGGCGATGGCGAGGAGCGCGAGGATCCAGAGCGGCCGTGTGCGCCGCGCCCTGGGTGGTTCGGGCTCCGCGGGCGGGCCCGGCGGCGCCGCCGCGGCGGCGCTCATGCCATGGGCGCCCGTGCGCGCGTCGCGCGGTCCGCGGCGCCCGCGGCCGCCCCGGCGGGGGCGCCGTCCAGGGTCTCCTCGGCATGCTCTTCCGCCTCGTCGGCGGCGTCGGTGGCCTCGTCCGCGGCGTGGTCCGCGGCGCCTGCGGCCTGGCTGGCGCGCATGGCGGCGACGGCGGAGATCAGCGTCGTGGTGAGCTTGATCAGCGACGGGATGGCGACCTGTGCCAGCTTCGCGCCCCTGGCGAGGCGGCCGACCTGCGCACCGGGGCGCAGCAGCCCGGCTCCGAGCCCGAGCAGCAGGCCGCCGACCACGATGCGGTCCGGAGTGACCGCAGTGCGCGCGGCGGCCTTCGTCCGGCGCAGGTCGGCCTCGAGCGCGCGCTGCGCCACCTGGAACTCGGCCTCGCGTTCGGCCACCGCCTGGCGCAGGAGACGCCGGCTCACGGCGCGGCCTCCGGCGCGGCGCCGTCCGCGGGCGCCCCGGTCGGCGGCGCGTTCGGCGACGTGCTGCGCAGCCGCGCCCACTGGCGACGGGTCGCGTCGAAGCGGGCATCGGCCAGCGCGCGCCACGCCAGCCAGGCCACCAGCGCGGAGGCCAGCAGCAGGATGCCGGCGCCGACGGCGAAGGCGGCCACCCAGTTCAGCCCGAGCGCCGCGAGTCCGGTGACCAGCACGCCCAGCAGCAGCAGCCACGTCGAGTGCAGCAGGAGCAGGGCGACGATGCCCAGCAGGGCCGCCGTCGCCACCGCGCTGCGGGCGAGGGCCGCGTCGGCGGACACCAGTTTCGCGAAGCCGCCGGCGACGTCGCCGCCGTCGCGCAGCGTGGCGGCGATCGCCTCGCGCAGGGTGCGGAGGTCGTCGAGGATGTTCCGCTTCTCGCCCGGCGTCTCCGGCCCGTCGGCGGGCTCACCCTTCCTCATCAGCGGCGACCGAGCTTCGCCACCACCCAGCCCGCGGCGAGCGCGATGCCGAACGCCGCCAGCGGCTTCTCGCGGATGAGGTCGCGCGCGCTCTCGAGGAACTCCTGGCCGCGCGCCAGCGCCATGTCGATCTGCTCCTCGCCGACCGCGCGGGCCTCGCGCGCCGCCTCGCGGCCGCACTCGGTGGTTTCCTCGAACTCGCTGCGGATGCGCTCACGGCCCTGCGTGATCTGCTCCTGGGCCGCGCTCGCGGCACCGCGCAGGGTCTCGCCGGCGATGCCGGCCGCCTGCTTCAGATGGTCGCCGACCTCGCCCAGATGGCCCTTGAGCGCCTCGCGATGGGCCGGGGTGGCCTCGCCGCCGGCCACGTCGGAGTCGGATGCAGTCGCGGAATTCTGGTTCATGGATGGCTCCGTAGGAAGGGAAACGACATGGGGACAGCACTGTGTCGGTGCAGGCGTGCAGGGGATGACAACGGGTGGAGTGGGGCGGGAAAGGAAGCGGGAACGGGAATCGGGAATCGGGAATGGTCGCGCGGTGCGTGCGGGGGCGCCATCGCTGTGCGTCCGGCACGTTTTGCGCCGAACTTCCCGTTCCCCGTTCCCCGTTCCCGGCTCCCCCCCCTTCTACCGCATCGCCAGCTCGCCGCGGATGGCGCCGCGGCCGCGGACGAGGCCCAGGATCATCTGCGGCGGCGCGTCGTCGAGCGCGCGCCGCAGGCCTTCCAGGTCCGCCACGTTGCGGCGGTTGAGCTGCACGACCAGGTCGTCCTCGCGCAGGCCGTTGCGCGCCGCGCGGCTGTTCGGCTCGATCGCGCTCACGCGCACCCCGGACAGGCCCTGCTGGCGATAGCGTTCGTCCAGCTCCACGAAGGTCGCGCCGGCGAGGCGCGGGTCGAGGCGCGCGCCTTCCAGCAGGGTGAGCCGCGGCTGCAGGATGGGCGAGAGCGAGAGCGTGCGGCCGTCGCGCAGCACTTCCAGCACGACCTCGCGCCCGACCGGCAGCAGGCCCTCGATGTTGTGCAGCGCCGCCGGTTCGTCCACGCGCTGGCCGTTGGCCGAGACGATGACGTCGCCAGCCCGCAGGCCGGACTCCGCCGCGGGCGTGCCGTCGCGCACCTCGGTCACCAGTGCGCCGCGGCGGCTGCCCAGGTTGAGCGCCTGCGCGATCTCCGGTGTGATCCGCCGCGTCTGGATGCCGAGCGTGCCGCGCTGCACCGTGCCGGTCGAGATCAACTGGTTCATGACCTCGCTGGCCAGCGAGGACGGGATGGCGAAGCCGATGCCGATGTTGCCCTCGCGGCTGCCCCCGGGATTGAAGATGGCCGTGTTGACGCCGACCAGCTCCCCGCGCAGGTTGACGAGCGCGCCGCCGGAATTGCCGGGATTGATGCTGGCGTCGGTCTGGATGAAGTTCTGGTAGCCCAGCCCGCGCAGGCCGCTGCGTCCGAGGGCCGAGACGATGCCCGAGGTCACGGTCTGCCCCAGCCCGAACGGGTTGCCCACGGCGACCACGAAGTCGCCCACGCGCAGCGCGTTGGAGTCCACCAGCGGGATCGCCGAGAGGTCCTCCGCCGGGATGCGGATCACCGCGACGTCGGTGTCCGGGTCCGAGCCGATGAACTCGGCCTCCAGCGTGCGGCCGTCGGCGAGCGTCACCGAGACCGACTCCGCGCCCTCGATGACGTGGTGGTTGGTGAGCACGTAGCCGCGCTCGGCATCGACGATGACGCCGGAACCCAGCGACTGCGCCACCCGTTCCTGCGGGATGTTGGGCATGCCGAAGAAGCGGCGGAAGAACGGATCGTCGGCCAGCGGGTGCGTGGCGCGCACGCGGATGCGCTGGGTGGTGTAGATGTTGACCACCGCGGGCGTCACCTGCTCCAGCATCGGGGCCAGCGACGGCAGGGGCTGGCCGTCGACGGCGGCGGGCAGGCCGCCGCCGATGGGCAGGGCGGCGCGGGCGGGTGCCGCGATGGGGTCGGCGAGGGGCACCTCGTCGCGCATGCAGGCCACGACCAGGCCACCCACCATGGCCGCGAGCAGCATGCTCGCGAACTGCGGAATCGGGCGCATCGTTGCTCCTTGTTGGGGGCTGCCGCGCCGGGCCCCGGGCGGCCGTCCCAGTCTGCCCCCTGCTGGCTTTCTGGCAAGTGAAACGGGCGACGCCGGCGCCTGCACCGAAGGTGCGCGAAACGGGCTAGATTTCGCGCCACCGGGCGAGGGCGTCCGGGTCACCACTTCCGAGGGGAATTCCGATGAGCAATGGCAACGGCGCGACCTCCACCCTGACCAGCACGGTGGAGACGGTCGCTGAGACGACGCAGCGGGTGGGCAGCGCGGTGCTGGAGGTGGCCGAGCCGGTCGTGGCCGCGGTCCAGGAGACCGTCCAGCGCGTGGGCGAGGCGGTCGCTGGCGGCCTCGGCGCCGTGACCGGCGCGGAGGCGACGACGGCCGCGGATCCGGCGCCTGCCCGCACCGCCGCGCCGAAGCGCTCGACGCGCAGGGCCGCGAAGGCGCCGGCGAAGAAGGCGGTCGCGAAGAAGACGGCGGGCAAGAAGGCTCCGGCCCGGAAGGCGGCGGCCGGCACGTCGGCCACCGGCAAGGGCGCCGCGAAGAAGGCCCCCGCGAAGAAGGCGGCCGGCAAGGCCGCGGCGAAGAAGAGCGTGGGGAAGAAGGCCGCGCCGAAGAAGGTGGCAGCGAAGAAGGTGGCAGCGAAGAAGGCGCCCGCGAGGAAGGGCGCCGTCGGCAGGACCGCGGCGAAGAAGACCGCGACGAAGAAGGCTGTCGCGAAGAAGGTCGTCGCGAAGAAGACCGCGCCGAAGAAGGTCGCACCGAAGAAGGGCTCCGCAAGGAAGGCCGCCTCGAAGACGGTGGCGCCGAAGAAGGCCGCGGCGCGCAAGGTCGCCCCGAAGACGGCGGCCGCGAGGAAGGCCTCCCCGAAGAAGGCGGCAGGCCGCGCCATCGGCAAGCAGGCCGCGGTCCGGAAGACCGCCGTCGTCCGCAAGGCCGTCCCGCGCAAGGCGCTGCCGAAGAAGGGCGCCGCCAGGAAGGGCAAGCGCTGAGGTCGCGGCGGGGCGGGCGGCCCGGGCCGCCCGTCCTCGTCCGGGCGGGCCGGACGAACGCTCACCTCCCCTGTACGCGGGCGGCGGAAGGGTCGCGGGACACGGGCCGTGCCGGCCCGGCATCCGTACAGGAGGAGCAGCCATGACACCCGCATCGATCCGCGCGGCCGTCGCCGCCGCCGTGCTCGCCGCAGGGCCCGTCCTCGCCACCGACCACATGTCCTGGGACCAGCTCGACGCCGACGGCGACGGCAGGGTGAGCCGGGAGGAGGCCGGCGGCCACGAGCGGCTGGCCGCCGAATGGGACGCCATCGACACCGACGGCGACGGCACGATCTCGCAGGCCGAGTACGAGGTCTGGCGCAGCGCCGACCACGCCCAGGACGCCGAGCGCGAGGCCGACGACGGCGACGACCACGAGCACCACGAAGACACGACCCGCGAAGAGTGAGGCGCGTCTCCTCTTCCACGCGCACCGTCCTTGACCTTCCCCATGCGGGCGCCCGCCGATACTGTGCCGCGCTGCCGTTTTCCCGGAGGACGACCATGGATCCCGCAGGGCACCACGAACCGAACGCCACGCTCGCCAACCTCGAGGCCATCGAACACGGCGAACAGCTTCCCAAGGGCGTCGTCGACACGCTCGTCGATGCCGGGCTGGCGCAGCGGGACGGCGGTTCGCCGGGCCACGCGGTGCTGACCGCCAAGGGGCGTGCCCGTCTCGACCGACTGCGGGCGGACGACTGATGGGCCGCCTCGTCGACGGGGTCTGGACGACCCAGGGCTACGACACCAGCGCCACCGGCGGTGCCTTCAAGCGCGAGGAGAGCCGCTTCCGCAACTGGATCACGCCCGACGGGGCGCCCGGGCCGGACGGCGAGGGCGGCTTCGCCGCCGAACCGGGCCGCTACCACCTCTACGTCTCGCTCGCCTGCCCCTGGGCGCACCGCACGCTGATCTTCCGCCGGCTCAAGGGCCTGGACGGGATGATCGGCCTGTCGGTCGTGCACTGGTTCATGGGCGACGAGGGCTGGACCTTCGCCGAGGCGCCCGGGACCATCCCGGACTCCGTCAACGGCGTGCGCTGCCTGCACGAGCTCTACACCCTGGCGGAGCCGGGCGCCACGACCCGGGTGACCGTGCCGGTCCTGTGGGACACGCAGCGGCGCACCCTCGTCAGCAACGAGTCCGCCGACATCATCCGCATGCTCAACAGCGCCTTCGACGGCGTCGGCGCCCGCGAGGGCGACTACTACCCCGAGGCCCTGCGCGAGGAGATCGACGGCTACAACGCGCGCATCTACGACACCCTCAACAACGGGGTGTACAAGGCCGGCTTCGCCACCGCCCAGGACAAGTACGACGCGGCCGTGGCGGGCGTGTTCGAGACCCTCGACTGGCTGGAGAGCCACCTGGCCGCGCGCCGCTACCTGTGCGGCGACCGGCTCACCGAGGCGGACTGGCGGCTGTTCACGACCCTGCTGCGCTTCGACGCGGTCTACCACGGGCACTTCAAGTGCAACCTGCGCCGCATCGCGGACTACCCGAACCTGTCGGGCTACCTGCGCGACCTCTACCAGCACCCCGGCGTGCGCGAGACCTGCGACTTCGAGCACATCAAGAACCACTACTACCGCAGCCACGACTGGATCAATCCCAGCCGCGTGGTGCCGGCGGGGCCGGTGCAGGACCTGGACGCGCCGCACGGCCGGGCGCGGCTCGGCGCGCCGGGGTAGCGCCGCCGGCCGGCGCAGGGCGTACCATCGCCGCCTTTCGACGGCGGGCATGCGCGTGGACATAGAACTGGTCGGCTTCGACGGCGACGACACCCTCTGGCGCAGCCAGGACTTCTACGACGCTGCGCAGGCGGAGTTCGAGCGCATCCTCGCGCGCTACGTGGACATCGGCGACGCCGCGCTCCGCGCGCGCCTGTACGACGTCGAGCGGCAGAACATCGGCATCTTCGGCTACGGCGCGAAGGGCATGATGCTGTCGATGATCGAAGCCGCCATCGGCGTCACCGCCGGGCGCATCGACGCGGCCGACATCCACCGCATCGTCGTGCTCGGCAAGGACGTGCTCGCGCATCCGGTCGAGCTGCTGCCCGGCATCCGGGAGGCCGTCGCCGCCGTGGCCGAGCACCACCGCGTGGTGCTGATCACCAAGGGCGACCTGTTCCACCAGGAGGCCAAGGTGGCGGCCTCGGGGCTGGGGGACCTCTTCCACCGCATCGAGATCGTGTCCGAGAAGGACGTGCGCAGCTACCGGCGGCTGCTCGACGAGTTCGGCATCGAGGCCGCGCGGTTCGCGATGGTCGGCAACTCGCTGCGCTCGGACATCGCGCCGGTGATCGCGCTCGGCGGCTGGGGGGTCTACATGCCCTACCACTCGACCTGGGCCCACGAGCTGGAGGCCGACGTCGCGGCGGACGCGCCGCAGGTGGAGCAGGCGGCGACCCCGGCCGACATTCCGGCGGCGCTGGCGCGGCTGCGCGCGCGCGCCTGAGCCGGCGTTCACGCCGTCGGACGGTGCGCCCGGGTAGCGTCCGGCATCGGGCCATCCGGATCGACGACCCCATGCCGCTGCGTACCGCCTCGCTCGCCATCGTCCTCACGCTTCTCGTCGCGGCCTGCGCACGCCACGACGGCAGCCTCTACAGGCAGGTGGACGGCGGCGGCCCCGCCATCCCGCCCACCACGCCGGGCGCGGACATCATCGAAGGCGGCATTCCCGACCCGGAGCAGACCGGGGCACCGCGCGAGGTGCGCGATGCCCAACAGGCCGAGGGCGAGGACGGCGGGCTCGGGCGCCGGCTCGACCAGGCCGACGACGACTTCTGAGCGCAGGCGCGCGTCCCGCGGCAGGCATTGTCCACGCGCGGGATGCGCCGGCGCAGCCCTGTGCGGGCGCGGTCCGTCCCGATGACGCCGCCGGCGCGCGACGGCCCGCTTCAGCGCCTGCGGCGCAGATGCGCGCGTGCCTGCCGGGCATGCCTACGCCGCGGACGAGCGCCCGGTCAGGGTGCCCATCGGGGCGCGGTGCTGCCGCGTCGCATGGCCGCGCGTGCGCCTGCCGCTGGCGAGGAACGCGCGCTGAACGGCGCCCTCGCGAAGGCAGCGGCGGCGGGCGTCGGTGCGGGTGCTGCGGGTAGAGTTCCGCCGTCCCGCCACCGAGAGATCGCACCATGCGCATGCCGACCCTGGTCCTCCTCGCCGCCGCGCTGTTCGCCGCCAGCGCCTCCGCCCGCGCGAACGAGGTGAAGTGCCGGATGACGTTCTCCCTCAGCGGCTGGTCCGCCTTCTACAAGACTGCCTCGGGCAACGGCACCATCCGCTGCGACAACGGCCAGAGCATGGCGGTGCGCATCAGCGCGAAGGGCGGGGGCCTGACCTTCGGCCGTTCGAGCATCGACAACGGCGTCGGCGAGTTCAGCGGCGTGGTCGACATCGGCCAGACCCTGGGCAACTACGCCAGCGCGGAGGCCCACGCGGGCGCAGTGCGTTCCTCCAAGGCCATGGTGGTCACCAAGGGCGAGGTCTCGCTCGCCCTGTCCGGCGTCGGGCGGGGCTGGGACCTCGGCGTCGGCTTCGGCCGGTTCACCATCGAGCGGGCCCGTTGAGCGGCCGCCGGCTGAACGGCCGGCGCAGGGGGCGGCGGGGTTAAAGACCGGTTCACCGCCGCGACGCGAGGCTCCTTCCAATCACACGGGAGTCACGCCATGCGCAAGCTCGCTTCCCTCGCCCTCGCGGCCGTGTTCGCGGCCGGATCCGCCTTCGTCCCGGCACCCGCGGAAGCGCGCGACAGGGTGCGCATCTACGTCGACCTGGGCGACGTGCTGTTCAGCGCCGGGCGTCCCTACTACCGCCACACGCGCGCGCCGCTCTACGTCGCGCACGGGCCCTACGGTCCCCGCTACTACCACTACGCGCCGCCGCCTCCGCCCGTCGTCGTCTACCGCGCGCCGCCGCCGCGCTACTACGCCCCGCCGCCGCCCCGCTACTGGCACGGCGACTACAGGCGCTCCCACGCGAAGCACCACCATCACCATCACCGCAACGACCACCGCGGTCGCGGCCATGGCCACGGACGCGGGCACGACCGCCGCGGGTGGCGTTGATGGCTGGGCGGGGCGCAGGGCATAGGGTTTGGGGCGTAGGGCACAGGGCTGATGTGGCGTAGCGCGCTCGCCGCGACGCTCATTTCCGCTTCCCGCTTCCCGCTTCCCGCTTCCCGCGCCCCGCGCCCCGCGCCCCAAGCCCCAAGCCCCAAGCCCCAAGCCCCAAGCCCCAAGCCCTGAGCCCTGAGCCCTGAGCCCTGAGCCCCAATCCCTCACTCCACCCCCAGCCGCGCCGGCAGTTCGGCGAGGCTGGCGATGCCGTCGGGGGTGACGCCGACGCCGTGGCGCACCAGGTGCAGGGCGCGCATGCCGGCCGCGCGTGGGCCGTGCCAGTCGGCGGCCAGGGTGTCGCCGACCATCAGCACGTCCTCCGGTGGGACCGCCAGCGCGCGGCAGGCGGCGTCGAAGATCGCCGGCTCCGGCTTCAGCGCGCCGACCTCGAAGCTCCACAGGCTGGCGTCGACTGCGACCGGCAGCAGCCGCTGCACGGGAGCGGCATAGGGCAGGGAGAGGTTGGAGCAGAGGCCGATGCGCAGGCCCGCGGCGCGCAGGCGGTGCAGCGTCGGCGCGGCGTCCGGGAACAGCCGGATGGATGCCAGCTCCCCGTCGAGCTCCGCCTGCAGGCGGGCCAGCTCCGTGTCGGGACAGCCGCCGCCGAGCGCCTCCGCTGCCTGGGCAAGGTCGAGCGGGCGGCTCATGAGCAGGCGCCGGTCCTCCCGCTGCGGCGCACGCCCGGTGCGCGCGAGCGCGCGCAGCAGGCCCCGGTAGGGATGCCGCGGCGCACCGATGCGGGCCAGGGTGCCGAAGACGTCGAAGAGAACCGCCCGGGGCGGGCGCGGGTGTGCGGTCATGCGCGGGACTGTACCCGGCTGAACGCGATCGCCCGCCTCCGATGCACGCATCCGCGGCCGCCCGGATAATGCGCCCGATGGACATGCCTTCCGCCCCTTCCGCTCCCGCGCAGCCCGGTCGCGCCGCGTCCCACGACCCGCGTGGCTGGCGGCTGTGCGTGGCGCCGATGATCGACGTGACCGATCGCCACTGCCGCCGCTTCCATCGCCTGCTCGCGCCGTCGGCGCGGCTCTACACGGAGATGCTGCATGCGCATGCGGTGCTGCACGGCGACCGCGCGCGGCTCCTCGGTCACGACCCGGCCGAGCATCCCGTGGCGCTGCAACTGGGCGGAAGCGAGCCTGCCGCCCTCGCCGCCGCCGCGCGCGTGGGCGAGGAGTGGGGCTACGACGAGATCAACCTCAACGTGGGCTGCCCATCCGACCGCGTGCAGGCCGGACGCTTCGGCGCCTGCCTGATGAAGGAGCCCGCGCTCGTGGCCGACTGCGTGGCCGCGATGCGTGCCGCGACGAGCGTGCCGGTCACGGTGAAGTGCCGGCTGGGTGTGGACGACCAGGACGACTACGCGCTGTTCCGCGGCTTCGTCGAAACCGTGGCCGACGCCGGCTGCGGCGTGTTCGTGGTGCACGCCCGCAACGCATGGCTCAAGGGCCTGAGTCCGAAGGAGAACCGCGAGATCCCGCCGCTGCGCTACGACTGGGCGCGTCGGCTGAAGCGCGAGCGCCCGGACCTGGTGGTGGTGCTCAACGGCGGCCTCGCCGACGTGGAGGCGGTCCGTGCGGAGCTCGCCCATGTAGATGGCGTCATGCTCGGCCGCGCGGCCTGGCACGACCCCTACGTCCTGCACCGCATCGAGCACGCGCTCGACGGCGTGCCGCTGCGGCCGCGCGAGGCGCTGCTGGACGACCTGCAGTCCTATTTCGCGGGACGCCGCGCCGCCGGTGATCCGGTCGCCGCGCTGGTGAAGCCGCTGCTCGGCCTGTTCCACGGCCAGCCCGGCGGACGCGCCTACCGGCGCGTGCTGAGCGAGCGCGCGCATCGGGAGACGGATGCCTGGGCGCTGCTGCAGGACGCCCTCGCCGCGACCCGGGGCCCGGCGCGAGACGCCGCCTGAGTCGCCGCCCGCACGGCGGCTGAAGTGCTTGAACCGCCGCGGGATTCTTTAAGTGCGGATTCACCGCGCGGCACCCAGACTCGGTGCGGTGAAGGCTGCCTTCACGATTCCTCCCAAGCCCGCTACCATCCGTCGCCATGCCGAGCGTTTCGCGTCATCGCCTGTTCGCCGCCCTGGCCCTGTGCGCCAGCCCGCTGGCGTTCGCCCAGCAGGGCCCCGAGCCGCGTCGCGACGGGCCGTCGCTGCGGGAGTCGATCCAGCGCGTCGAGCGCGAGACCGGCGGCGAGGTGCTGCGGGCCGACACCCGCCCCTTCAACGGGCGCGAGGTGAACCGGGTCAAGGTGCTGATGCCCGAGGGCCGCGTGCGCGTGGTGACCGACGATCCGCGGCGCCGCAACGATCGCGAGCGGCGGCCCGATTCACGTTCCCGCGACGAGTAACGCTGAACCCTGAACACCTGGTCGGCCCTTGCGGGCCGTCGTTCTGTTGGGAGGACACTGATGCGCATCATGCTCGTCGAGGACGAGGCTCCACTCCGCGAGACGCTGGCTGCCCGGCTCAAGCGCGAAGGCTATGCCGTGGACGCGGCGAGCGACGGCGAGGAAGGTCTCTACCTCGGTCGCGAAGTCCCGTTCGACGTCGCCATCATCGACCTCGGCCTGCCGAAGATGTCCGGCATGGACCTCGTGCGCGCGCTCCGCGGCGAGGGCATGAAGTTCCCCATCCTGATCCTCACCGCCCGTTCGAGCTGGCAGGACAAGGTCGAGGGCCTGAAGCACGGCGCCGACGACTACCTGGTGAAGCCCTTCCACGTCGAGGAGCTGCTCGCACGCATCAATGCGCTCATGCGCCGCGCCGCGGGCTGGAGCAAGCCGTCGCTGGAGTGCGGGCCGATCAAGCTCGACCTCGCCGCGCAGACGGTGTCCGTGGACGGCAACAACGTCGACCTCACCAGCTACGAGTACAAGGTGCTCGAGTACCTGATGCTGCACGCGGGCGAACTGGTCTCCAAGGCCGACCTCACCGAGCACATCTACCAGCAGGACTTCGACCGCGACTCCAACGTGCTGGAGGTGTTCATCGGTCGCCTGCGCAAGAAGCTCGACCCCGAGGGCGAGCTCAAGCCGATCGAGACCGTGCGCGGCCGCGGCTACCGTTTCGCGATCCCGCGCAACGAGTGATGCCATGCGGGCCGGGGCCGTCCGGTGCCCCGGTCCCGCACGCCCGGGGCCATCTGGCGGATAATCGCGCCCCGTGACCTTCTTCCGCACGCTCTCGCTCCAGGCGCGCCAGCTGCTGGCCGCCAGCCTCGGCTTCGTCGCCTTCCTGGGCCTCACCGGGTACGCGCTCGACCGCGCGTTCGTGGAGACCGCGCAGGCGACCATGCGCGAGCGCCTGAAGAGCTACGCCTACGCCTATCTGGGCAGCATCGACTTCTACCGGCGCAGCAACGAGCTGGTGGCGCCGGAGTATCCGCCGGACCCGCGATTCGACACCCCGCGCAGCGGCCTCTACGCCGTGGTGGTCGGCGGCGCGCAGTGGCGTTCGCCCTCGGCCGCCACCGCGGGCCGCGAGCTGCCGGACGTGATCGTGCTGCCGATCAACGTCGAGGTCTTCGAAGGGCCGATCCGCTCGCCCGTCGCCGAGGCCGGCGACAGCCCGGCCGAGTTCTACATCTATTCGCGCGGCGTCGGCTACGAGGACGACGAGCGCCACATCGACTACACGCTGGCGATCATCGAGGACGCCGCGGCGCTCGACCGCCAGATCAACGTGTTCCGTCGCGCGCTGTGGGGCTATCTCGGCGGCGCGGGCCTGGTCCTTCTGCTGCTGCAGACCGGCGTGCTGCGCTGGAGCCTGCGCCCGCTGCGGCGGGTGGTCGCGGAGCTGGCGCGCGTGCAGCGCGGCGGCGCCCAGCGGCTGGCGGAGGCCCGCCCGCGCGAGCTGGAGCCGCTGGCCGAGAGCATCAACGCCTTCATCGTGAGCGAGCGCGAGCATCTCGACCGCTACCGCAACACGCTCTCCGACCTGGCGCACAGCCTGAAGACGCCGCTGGCGGTGATCCGCTCGCGCCTGGAGTCGGAGACCGACGACGCGGCGTTCCGCGCCGAGGTCGCCACCCAGATCCAGCGCATGAGCGACCTGGTGAGCTACCAGCTCTCGCGCGCCGCCACCACCGGCCACCAGCTGTTCGCCGCGCCGCTGGAGATCGAGCCGGCGGCCGAGGACATCGTCCGCAGCCTGGAGAAGGTCTACGCCGAGAAGGGCGTGCTGTGCGAGTTCGAGTTCGACGAGACCGCGCGCTTCTACGGCGAGCCGGGCGACCTGCAGGAGCTGCTCGGCAACCTGCTCGAGAACGCCTTCAAGTGGGCGAACAAGCGCGTGCTGCTGGTGGTGGCGACCGTGCAGGGCGGCGAGAAGCGCAACGGCGTGCAGTTCTCCATCGAGGACGACGGCCCCGGCATCGCGCCTGCGGACGTGGAGCGCCTGCTGCAGCGCGGGGTGCGGGGCGACGAGCGGGTGCAGGGGCACGGCATCGGCCTGGCCATCGTGCAGGACATCGTGCGCGCCTATCGCGGCACCATCCGGGTGGAGGAATCCACCGAGCTCGGCGGCGCCCGCTTCCTGGTGACCTTCCCGCCGGGGCTCTGACCGGTCCCGCTCAGGCGGGGCGCGCGGCCATCGGCGAGTCGCCGTAGAAGCGGCGCAGGTGCGCGGCCACGGCGGGCATCTCCGCCGCGAGCAGGTCGGGCGCGGAGAAGTGGTACTCGCTGGCGACCGCGAAGAACTCCTCGGGCGCTTCCGCGGCGTAGGGGTCGAGCGGCGTCTCCTCGCCGGCGTCCACGCGCGCTGCGAAGGCGTCGAAGGCGGCCTGGAAGTCGCGCGCCCACGCGCGCTGCCAGTCGCGCGGCAGCAGCGGCGTGCCGTCGAGCACGCCGTCGCGGAGGTCGAGCTTGTGGGCGATCTCGTGCACCGCCACGCAGAAGCCGCCGCCCGGGTCGGCAAGGTCGCCCTCGATGTCGGCCCAGGACAGGATCAGCGGCCCGTCGCTCCAGGCCTCGCCGGCGAGTTCGTCCTCCCACTCGGTGAGGACGCCGGTCGCGTCGTCGTGCTGCTGCCGGTTGACCCGGAACGCTGCGGGGTAGACCACCACCTGCGACCAGCCGGCCAGCTGCGGATAGCCGCATTCCAGCACCGGCAGGCAGCAGAGGCTCGCCAGGGTCAGGCGCTGCAGCGGGTCCAGCGCGAAGCCGTCCACCGGCGTGATCGCCTTGTCGGCCAGGAAACGTGCCGCGAGCTCGCGCAGCCGGGCCTGCCGTCCGGCATCCAGGGCAGCGACGAAGGGGTTGGTCCGGAGGAGGGCGTCCCAGTCGGTGTCGGCGACGGGAGCGGGCGGGCGGCCGGAGGCGAGGCGGGCACCCAGGCGGCGCAGGAAGGACAGCGGCATGCGTGCGGACGGCGCGGCACGCGGCCGCGCGGGTGGAATCAGCGGATCATGCCCGGCAGGAAGCTGTGCCAGCGCGGCTGGCTGGAACGCGGCAGGCCGGTCTCGGCGCCACCGCCGTCCGCGCGGGCGGGCGTGCCGGAGCTGGACGGCGCGCGGCTGGCGGCGCCCTCGTCGGAGCCGTCCGGCGCCTGCCGGCTCTCGCTGCTGGTGTGCGGCGGGCAGGGCTCCCCGGTCGTGGCCGGTGCGTCCAGCGCCAGCGCCGCGGTGGGCGCGGAGAGGAACAACGCAGATGTCAGGATGAACCTGTTCACACCGGACTTCCCCCATGGATGCGGACCGGCCGGCGTATGCCGGAACCGCCCGAGTGTAACGGGGTTTGGGGCCGCGTGCAGCGTGCCCCGGATGAACGGATTCCGGCAGACTGGCGGCTTTGGCCTTTCCGCCATGTCCGAGCCCTTCCTTCCCGACCCTTCCGATGCGGGCGAACGCGCCCTGCTGGCCCGGCTGCTGGCCGGGCCGGTCTCGGGCGGCGCGCTGGCGGCCGAGCTGGGCGTGACCCGCGCGGCGGTGTGGAAGCGGGTCGAGGCCCTGCGCGCCGGCGGCGTCGAGATCGACGCCCGCCCCGGCGTGGGCTATGCCGCCCCCTCCGCGCTGGCCGCACTGGGCCTGCTCGATGCCGAGACGATCGCCGGCGCGCTGCCGCCGGCGGTACGGCGCAGCCTGGCGCGGCTGGAGGTCGCCTGGAGCGTCGATTCCACCAACAGCGTGCTGCTGCGTCGCCCGGCGCCGGCCGCCACCGAGGTCCTGTTCGCCGAGCGCCAGACGGCGGGCCGCGGCCGCCGCGGTCGCGCCTGGGCCTCGCCCCTCGGCGCATCGCTCTACCTGTCCCTGCAGCGCCGCTTCGAGGCGCCGCTCGTGCGCCTCGGCGGGCTCAGCCTGGCGGTCGGCGTCGCCGTGGCGCAGGCCCTGCACGCTCTCGGCCTCGCCCAGGTCGGCCTGAAGTGGCCGAACGACCTGGTCGTCGAGCGCGAGGGCGTGCTGCACAAGCTCGGCGGCATCCTCATCGAGTTCGGCGGCGAGGCGGGTGGGCCCGTGCGCGCGGTCGTCGGCATCGGCATCAACATGCGCCTGCCGGCGGTGGTGGCGGCCGCCATCGACCAGCCCTGGTGCGACGTGGCCGGGCTCGCGGGGCAGGACCTGCCCGCCCGCAACACGGTCGCCGCGGCCCTGGTCGCGCGGCTCGTGCCGATGCTGGAGGCCTTCGACGCCGAGGGGCTGGCGCCGCTGCAGGACGCCTTCGCCGCGCTCGACGTGCTGCGCGGCCGCACGGTCAGGATCGTCGCCGGCAGTCAGGTCCACGAGGGTCAGGCGCTGGGCATCGCCCCCGATGGCGGGCTGCGCGTGCGCCATGCCGACCGCGAGCGCGTCTGGCACGCGGGCGAGGTCAGCCTGCGCCTGTGAGCGTGAGGGGGCGGAATGCGTCCGGCTGCAGCGGCGTCCGCGCAGCCCGCCTCCGCGCCGACGTCCGTCCCGCCGCCCTGCTGCAGGCCGGCCGACGGCCGCGGCAGCCCCTTTCAACGCGCGCGGCAGGCTCTATGCTGGCGCGCCCTCCGCAACCCGCTCCGCATGACCTGGCTCGTCGACCTCGGAAACACCCGGCTCAAGTGGGCCGTGCTCGGGCCGGACGGCCTCGTGCAGCGCGGTGCGGTCCCGCACGTGGACGCGGACTTCGAAGGCGCCTTCGATGCGGCGCTCGCCGGCCTGCCGCGCGCCGACGTGGCCCTGCTGGCCTCGGTGGCGCATCCGGACCTCACCGCGCGCGTGGCCGCGCTGATCGCCCGCCACGGCGTCCCCACCGAACGCGCGATCACGCGGGCGGCGCTCGGCGGCGTCCGCGTGGCCTATCCCGAGCCGGCGCGGCTGGGCGTCGATCGCTTCCTCGGCCTGCTCGGCGCGCATGCGCGCGGCGGCGGGCCCTGGCTGGTGGCGAGCGTGGGCACCGCGCTCACCATCGACGCCCTCGACCGCGACGGCCGCCACCACGGCGGCTTGATCGCGCCGTCGCCGGCGCTGATGCACGCCGCCCTGGGCGAACGCGCAGCGCAGCTCCACGTCGCACCGGGGCGCTGGGTGGACTTCGCCGACGACACCGTGGACGCCCTGACCAGCGGCTGCCTCGGCGCCGCCGCGGCCCTGGTCGAGCGCAGCCATGCGCGCGCCTGCGCCCTGTTCGGGCGCGCCCCGACCCTGCTGCTGGTCGGCGGCGGCGCGCAGGCGCTGGCGCCGGGCCTGGGCGTGCCGCACCAGGCCGCGCCGGACCTCGTGCTGGAAGGGCTCGCGGTCTACGCCGCGGCACGCGGCTGACGGGCCGTACAATCCACGGATGCTCGTCCGTTCGCTGGTCGTCCTGCTGGTGGTCATGAACCTGGGTGCCGCCGCCTGGTGGGCGCTGCATCGCGCCGACGCCGCCGCGCCCCTGCCGCCCGAGCGTGCGGCGCCGCGCCTGGTGCTGCTCAGCGAGGCCGAGCGCAGCCGCCATCTTCCCGAGGCGGAGGCCAGCGCGGCGCCCGAACCGATCGAGGCCAGCCCCGTGTGCCTGAGCCTCGGTCCGCTGCAGACCCCGGCCGACATGCGCCGGGTGATGGACACGCTCTCGCCCGGGGTCGGCCGCATCCAGTACCGCGAGACGCGCGGCAACGCCGTGCGCGGCTATCGCGTGTACCTTCCGGCCTCGCCCAGCCGCGAGGCCGCCCTCGACAGCGCGCGCCGGCTCGCCGCGCAGGGCGTGCGCGACTACTACGTCGTGACCGCCGGCGCCCAGGAGAACACGGTCTCGCTCGGTCTCTTCCGCGACCTGCGCAACGCCGAGTCGCGGCGCGACGAGATCCGCAACCTCGGCTACGAGGCCGCGCTCGAACCGCGCACCGAGGAGGTGCCGCAGTGGTGGGTCGACATCGCCACCACCGAGGACTTCGACTGGCGCGCCGCCCTCGGCGGCTACGCCGGCATCGAGGCGCGCCCGATCGACTGCTTCTGACTCGCGGCCCCGGCACCGCCGCTTCGCGTAGAATCCCGGGCCCGGCCGGCATAGCTCAGTTGGTAGAGCAACCGCCTTGTAAGCGGTAGGTCCTCAGTTCGAGTCTGAGTGCCGGCACCAGTCGTCCTCCCGCAGCGTCCGCCCGCGCGGCCGCTCATCCCGCGACCTTGCGCTCCGCGCTGTCGAGTTCGGTGGTGGAGCCGAACAGCACCACGATGTCCCCGGGCAGCAGCCGGAAGTCGGTGGGGGGCGAGACGGTGCGTTCGCCGGCGCGGACCACGGCGCTGACGTCGCCGGCGAGCAGGCCGAGCTCCTCCAGCGTATGTCCGGCGCCGGGCGCCCCGGCGAACACGGTGATCGGGCGCAGGCGCGCCTCCTCGCCCAGGCCGCCGTCCTCCGGCACCGCGTCGCCGCGGAAGTAGCCGCGCAGCAGGCGGTACTTCTCCGCACGCTGCGCCTGCATGGTGCGGAACACGCGGGCCAGCGGCACGTCGAGCATGAGCAGGGCGTGCGAGGCGATCATCAGCCCGGCCTCCAGCGTCTCCGGCACGACTTCGGTCGCCCCGGCCTCGCGCAGCGCGTCCACGTGGGTCTCGTCGCGGGTGCGCACCATGATCGGCAGGTCGGGGCGCAGCGCGCGGACCTGCTGGATGGTCTTGAGCGCGCCGCCGATGTCGTCGTTGCTGATGACCATGAGGCGCGCGCGCAGCAGGCCCACCGCCTCCAGCACCGCGGCCTCGGTGGCGTCGCCGTAGTACACCTGTTCGCCCGCGCGGTGCGCCTCGCGCACGCGGTGCGCGTCCAGGTCCAGCGCGACGAAGGGGATGCCCTCGCCTTCCAGGAAGTGCGCCACGCTCTGGCCGACGCGCCCGTAGCCGGAGATCAGCACGTGGTCGGCGAAGGTGCCCGCCATGTCCGGCCCCGGACGCGCCACGTCCGCGTGGTCGGGGGGCGGCGCGCGCAGGGCGAGGCGGCGGGCGATGGCCTCGCTGTGGCGGATGAGGAAGGGGGCGATCACCATCGAGAACAGCACCGAGGTCAGCACGACCTGCCCGGTGCGTTCGTCGAGGGCGCCGTTGCCCAGCGCGATGGCGAGCAGGGCGAAGCCGAACTCGCCGCCGACCGCCAGCACCAGGCCGGTGCGCCACGCGGTCACCGCGTCGATGCCCGCCGCGCGCACGATCGCCGCCACGATCAGCAGCTTGCTCGCGAGCAGGGCCAGCGTGCCCAGCAGCGCCCACAGCCAGACGTCGGGGAGGATGGCTGGGTCGAACAGCATGCCGATGCCCACGAAGAACAGGCCCAGCAGCACGTCGCGGAACGGGCGGATGGCGCTCTCGACCTGGTGCCGGAACTCGGTCTCGCCCAGCACCATGCCCGCCAGGAAGGCGCCGAAGGCCATCGACAGGCCGAGGCTGTTGGTGACCCAGCCGGCCGCCAGCGACACCAGCAGCACGGTGAGGGTGAAGACCTCGGCGGAGCGGCCGCGGGTGACGACATGGAACAGCGGGCTCAGCAGGCGGCGCCCCGCGAAGAACACCAGCAGCAGGGCCAGCAGCGCCTTGAGCAGGGCGAGGCCGAGCGTGCCGCCCAGCTCCAGCGCGGAGGCGGCGGTGCCCAGCACGGGGATCACGACCACGAAGGGCACCGCGGTCACGTCCTGGAACACCGACATCGCCGTGCCCAGGCGGCCGTGCCGCGAGTCCTCCTCGCCCTGCTCGGCGAGCTGCTTGCTGATGATGGTCGTCGAGGACTGCGCGAACACCGCGCCCACCACGAAGGCCGCGGCCAATGGCAGGCCGAGCGCGCCCCAGGCCAGCAGCATGACCGCGCCGGTGCACAGCGCCACCTGCGCCGTGCCGAGCCCGAGCACCTGGTGGCGCAGGGCCAGCAGCCGCGGCAGCGAGAAGTTGAGGCCGATGGTGAACAGCAGGAAGACGATGCCGAACTCGGCCAGCACGCGCAGCGGCTCGCCGTCGACCACCGGGCCGAAGGTGAAGGGCCCGAGCAGCAGGCCGACCATCAGATAGGCGAGGCTGGTGGGGATCTGCAGCCGCTGGAACAGCACGACCGACGCCACGCCCACGCCGAGAAGCAGAAGCACCTGCAGCAGGCCGTGTTCCATCCGGTCGCATCTCCCTCGTATCGCGCGCGAACGCTACATCTACCACGGCCATGGTGTGCGCGGTCTGACAGGCGCGCGTGTGCGTTCGCACATGATCCGTCATGCGCAGTCACTACACTCGGGAGATCGCGCCGCCATCCTCCGGAGCGCCGTCATGCGCACGATCCCGAGCCTGATCCTCGCCCTGTCCACCTGCCTCGCCCTCCCGGGCGCGCACGCCGGCGACGCGCTGCCGCCGCATGCGCTGGCCGCCGAGATCGAACGGCCGACGCCGCCGCTGGTGGTGGACGTGCGCTCGGAGGAGGAATACGCGGCCGGCCACGTGCCGGGCGCGGTCTCGCTGCCGCACGACCGGGTCGGCGAGCTCGCCGACCGACTCGAGGCGGGGCGCGAACTGGTGCTGTACTGCCGCAGCGGGCGGCGCTCGCGCATCGCCGGGCCCGAGCTGGAGGCGCGGGGCTTCCGCGTGCGCTACCTCGAGGGCGACTACCCGGCCTGGGAGGCCGCGGGACTTTCGGTGGCGCGGCCCGACCCACGACCACAAGGAGACGCCACCGAATGACCCGTCCCACCGCTCCCCTCGCCGTCATCGGCGTGCCGACCGACGTCGGCGCCGGCCACCGCGGCGCCTCCATGGGCCCGGAGGCGCTGCGCGTCGCGGGGCTGATCGAGGCGCTGCGCGCGCTCGACCTCACCGTGCACGACCGCGGCAACCTCGGGGGCCCGCACAATCCCTGGCAGCCGCCGGTCGCCGGCTACCGCCATCTCGACGAGGTGGTGGAGTGGAACCAGGCGGTCTTCCGCGCGGTGCTCGCCGAGCTGGAGCAGGGCCATTTCCCGGTCATGCTCGGCGGCGACCACTGCCTTGCGATGGGCTCGGTCGGCGCCGTCGCCGCGCACTGCCGGCGCAACGGGCGGCCGCTGCGGGTGCTGTGGCTGGATGCGCACTCGGACTTCAACACCAGCGAGATCACGCCGACCGGCAACGTCCACGGCATGCCGCTGGCCTGCCTGTGCGGCATCGGCCCGGAGCCGCTGACGCACCTGACCGGCACCTCGCCGGCGATCGACCCGAAGGAGATCAAGCAGGTCGGCATCCGCTCGGTGGACGCCGGCGAGAAGCGCCTGGTCAGGCAGCACGGGCTCGACATCTACGACATGCGCTTCATCGACGAGCACGGCATGCGCAGGGCGATGGAGCAGGCGCTGGCCGACATGACGCCGGACACGCACCTGCACGTGAGCTTCGACATCGACTTCCTCGACCCGACCATCGCGCCCGGCGTCGGCACCACGGTGCCGGGCGGCCCGACCTACCGCGAGGCGCAGCTGGTGATGGAGATGATCGCCGACTGCGGGCGCATGGCCTCGCTCGACATCGTCGAGCTCAACCCGGCCTACGACGAGCACAACCGCAGCGGCCTGCTGGCGGTGGATCTGGTGGAGAGCCTGTTCGGCAAGTCGACGCTGATGCGCGACTGAACGTGCGCGGCCCGGGCCGCGCGCGATTGACGCCTGCTTCACCGCGGCATGAACAGGCTGAAGGCGTGCGACAGGCGGTCGCCTGGCGCGACATCGATACCACCCACCGAGAGGTCCACTCCATGAAGAAGACCGTTCTGATGCTGCTCCTCGCCGGGTTCGCCGCCTCCTTCCTGTCCGCCTGCAACACGGTGGAAGGCGCTGGCCGCGACATCCAGGGTGCGGGCGACCGCCTCGAGGACTCGGCGCAGCGCAACCGCAACTGAGCATCGCAGCGGCAGCCACCGCGCGGCGACCGGTCGTTCCCGGTGCGCGCGAACCTGCCGCGGCAACGCCACGACGGGCCGCCCTGCGGCCCGTCGTCATTTCCGGCGGGGGCCGCCGGGGGCGGGCGGGACGATCGCTTACACTGCCCGGTTCATCCGCTTCGCGTTCTCGATCCATGGGCAGCACCCGCGTCCTGACCGGCATCACCACCACCGGCACTCCCCACCTCGGCAACTACGTCGGCGCGATCCGCCCGGCCATCCGCGCCAGCCGCGCCGAGGGCGTGGACAGCTTCTTCTTCCTCGCCGACTACCATGCGCTGATCAAGTGCGAGGACCCGGCCCGCGTCGCGCGCTCGCGGCTGGAGATCGCCGCGACCTGGCTGGCCTGCGGGCTCGATCCCGAGCGGGTCACCTTCTACCGGCAGTCGGACATCCCGGAGATCCCGGAGCTGACCTGGTACCTCACCTGCGTCGCGGCCAAGGGCCTGCTCAACCGCGCCCACGCCTACAAGGCCGCCGTGGACCGCAACGAGGAGGCGGGCGAGGACCCGGACGCCGGCGTCACCGCGGGGCTGTACATGTACCCGGTGCTGATGGCGGCCGACATCCTCGCCTTCAACGCCCACTCGGTGCCGGTGGGCCGCGACCAGATCCAGCACATCGAGATGGCGCGCGACATTGGGCAGCGCTTCAACCACCTCTACGGCGAGGCCTGGCGCCGCGTCGGTCGCGCCGGCGAGCCCTTCGTGCTGCCGGAGGTGGCGATCGAGGAGAACGTGGCGACGCTGCCCGGCCTCGACGGCCGCAAGATGTCCAAGAGCTACGACAACACCATCCCGCTGTTCGCCGAACCGGCGGCCGTGCGCAGGCTCATCGCCGGCATCGTCACCGACTCCAGCGCGGCCGACGCGCCCAAGGACACCGGCTCCAACGTGTTCCAGATCTACCAGGCCTTCGCCGACGCCGAGGAGACCGCGGCCATGCGCCAGGCCTTCGCCGACGGGATCTCCTGGGGCGAGGCCAAGGCGCGGCTGGCCGAGCGGATCGAGCGCGAGGTGGCGCCGATGCGCGAGAAGTACGCGGCGCTGATGGCGCGGCCGGACGATATCGAGGACGTGCTGCGCGCCGGTGCCGCGCGCGCCCGCGCGCTGGCGACGCCGCTGCTGGAGGGCATCCGCCTCGCGGTGGGGCTCGGCCCGCTGTCGGCCGGCGTGGCGGCGGGCGGCGAGGGCGCCCGTGGCGGTGCGCTGCCGAGCGTCAAGCAGTACCGCGAGGACGACGGCTTCCACTTCAAGCTGGTCGACGGCGACGGCCGGGTGCTGCTGACCAGTGTGGCCTTCCCCGCGCCGCGGGACTGCGGCCAGGCGCTGGCGCGGCTGCGCCGCGACGGGCTGGACGCGTTCGACCTCGCCTTGGTCGAGGAGGCGCAGGCGCTCGACCGCGATGCCGTGGCGCAGGCGCTTGCCGCGCTGGCCGCGGCCGATGCCGCCAAGGCAGGAGCCAAGGGGGCGGCATGAACGCGGCGGTCGAGCTCAACCTCGCCTTCATCCTGTTCATCCCCTGGTTCCTGATCCTGGGCGTGCTGTTCTGGTTCTACCCGCGCCCGGCGCGCCGTGGCGCCGCGCGCATCGGCTTCGACGTCGCCGCGCTGCTGCTGGCGGTGGTCGCCAGCATCGCCGCCACCCAGTGGGGCTATGCGCTCGGCGCGGCCGCGCCCGAGGTCGGTGCGATCTGGCGGCAGGTGCTGGCGAGCCTCACCTCCTACGCGGCCTTCCTCGTCGTGCTGCTGGTGGCCTGGCCGCTGCGCGCGAAACTCGTCCGTGGCTGAAGCGGCCTCCTGCGTGTTCTGCGAGATCGTCGCGGGCCGCGCCGAGGCCAGCGTCGTCCACGCCGATGAGCTGTGCACGGCGTTCATGAGCATCGAGCTCATGACCACCGGGCACACGCTCGTGGTGCCCAACGCGCATGTGACCGACCTCGCCGAGCTGCCGCCCGCGACCGCGGGGCACCTGTTCCAGGTCGCGCAGCGCATCGTCGCGGCGCAGCGCGCCAGCGGCCTGCGCTGCGAAGGCGCGACCCTGGTCCTGTGCGACGGCGAGGCGGGCGGCCAGACCGTCTTCCACGTCCACCTGCACGTCAATCCACGGCACGCCGATGACGGCATCGCGATGCCGCGCGCGCCCGGCGTCGCGCCGCGGGCGGCGCTGGACGCCGCGGCCGCGGCCCTGCGCGCGGCGCTCGCCCGCACCTGATCCCGCACCGTCATCCGGAGGCTCCATGCCCAGCCCGCACGGCATCCACGCGATCGACACCCTGTTCCAGAAGCCCGCGTTCTGCACCGCCTACCTGGTGGTCGAGAACGGGCGGGGCGCCTTCGTGGACACCGGCACCCGCCACTCCCTGCCCCAGCACCTCGCGGCGCTGGAGGCGGCGGGCCTGGCGCCGGAGGACGTGGACTGGGTGGTGCTCACCCACGTGCATCTCGACCACGCCGGCGGCGCCGGCGCCCTGATGGCGGTCCTGCCGAACGCGCGCCTGGTGGTGCATCCGCGCGGCGCGCGGCACATGGTCGATCCCTCGCGCCTGGTGGCGGGCGCCACCGCGGTCTACGGCGAAGAGGAGATCGCGCGCAGCTACGGCGAGGTGGTACCGGTGCCGGCGGAGCGCATCGTCGAGGCGCCGGACGGGCACGTGGTCGACCTCGCCGGCCGCGCGCTGCACTGCTTCGACACGCCCGGCCACGCGCGGCACCACCTGAGCGTCTGGGACCCCGCCAGCCGCAGCGTGTTCGCGGGCGACGCCTTCGGCCTGTCCTACCGCGAGTTCGACCGCGCCGACGGCACGCCGTGGATCGTGCCGACCACCTCGCCGGTGCAGTTCGAGCCGGGACCGATGATCGCCTCGATCCGCCGCATCCTCGGGCACCGGCCCGGGGCCATCCACCTCGGCCACTACGGTGCCGTGACCGACGGCGAGCGCCTGGGCGACCTGCTCGTCGTCCAGGTCGAGCGCATGGCGGCGCTGGCGCGCGAGGCCATGCAGCGGCCGGAGGCGGAGCGCGCGGCCTGGCTGCAGGGCGCGCTGGAGGACTTCTACTTCGAGCAGCTGCGCGCCCACGACCCGGCTGCCGACCGTGGGGCCATGCGCGCGCAGCTCGCCGGCGACATCGTCCTCAACGCGCAGGGGCTGCTGATCTGGGCGGCGCGGGCGGCGGAGGAAGGACGTACTTGAGGAGCGAGGCATGAGGAGCGGGAAACGGAGTGCGGGAGCACGTGCGCTTCTCCCTCGTTTCCCGCGTCCGATACGTCGCCTCGCCCACGGCGTGGCGGCGTCCTACTCCCAGCGGTTCAGATGTGGCCCGAACCGCTCGCGCTGCCGGCGCACGACGCAGAAGCGGTGGCCGCTGGGCGCCTCCATCACCCACCAGCGCTTGACGAAGCCGATGCGGCGCGCGCCGAGCGCTTCCAGGCGGTCGGCCTCGGCGTCGATGTCGTCGCTCTCGATGTCCAGGTGCACGCGTGCGGCATGGTCCACCTTCTGCAGCAGGATGATGGGCTCGTCCTCGGCCGTCTCGAGTTCGGCGTAGCGCCCGTCGCCGTCCTGGTCGACGCTGGCGATCTTCTTGCCGAGCGCACGGCTCCAGAACGCGGCGGCCTCGGCGAGATCCTCGACCGGGCAATCCAGGACGAGGCTGCTCAGGCGGCTGTGGTGCGGCATGCGGATGCTCCTCCCCGTTTTCCGCCGGAGTGTAGTGCCGGGCGGGCGCCGCGTATTGACGCGGTGCGGACCGCCGGCCGACGGATGCCGTAGGCTCGGCGGCGGTCCTTCCGCGAGTGCCGTCCATGCGTCCGATCCTTCCGTTCCTCCTGCTCGCCACCGCCACCGCCTCCGCCACCGTCCTCGCCGCTGATCCCGTGCCCGGCGGCGGCATCGACGCGGAGCGGTTCGCGCGCCACATGCGCGCCTTCACCTCGGACGCCTTCGCCGGTCGCGCGCCCGCCACCGAGGGCGAGGAGAGGACGGTCGCCTATCTGGCGGAGGCCTTCCGCGAGGCCGGGCTCGAGCCCGCGGGCGAGGACGGCGGATGGACCCAGCGCGTGCAGCTCGCGCGCAGCGAGATCGACGGGCCGGTCTCGCTGCGGCTGACGGTCGGCGGCGAGACGCACGTGCTGACGCGCGGCGAGGAGATCGCGATCGAGACCCTGCATCCCGCGCCGCGCGTCGAACTGGCCGACGTGCCGCTGGTCTTCGTCGGCTACGGCGTGCACGCGCCCGAGCTGGGCTGGGACGACTACGCCGGCCTGGATCTCGCGGGGAGGATCGCCGTGGTGCTCATCAACGACCCGGACTTCGAGACGCCGGAGCCCGGCCTGTTCGGCGGCAGGGCCATCACCTACTACGGGCGGTGGAGCTACAAGTACGAGGAGGCCGCGCGTCGTGGCGCGACCGGCGTGCTGATCGTCCACGAGACCGCGCCGGCCGCCTACGGCTGGGAAACGGTGCGCAACGGCCGGGCGGGACCGCAGTACGACATCGTGCGGCCCGACGCCGACCGGGCCCACCTGCGCATCCGCGGCTGGATCCAGCGCGACCTCGCGGTGGCGCTGTTCCGCGACGCGGGGCTCGACTTCGAGGCCCTCAAGGCGCGCGCGCAGCGGCAGGGCTTCCGGCCGGTGCCGATCGAGGGGGCGACGCTGTCGGCGGCCTTCGACGTGAAGCACGACCGCATCGTCAGCCGCAACGTGCTGGGCGTGCTGCCGGGCGCATCGCGTCCGCAGGAGACGGTGATCGTTTCCGGGCACTGGGACCACTTCGGCGTCGGCGAGCCCGATGCGGAGGGCAACCGCATCTACCGCGGTGCGGTGGACAACGCTACGGCGCTGGCCTCGATGATCGAGCTGGCGCGCGTGTTCGCCGCCGGGGAGCGGCCGGCGCGCTCCCTGCTGTTCTTCGCCCCGACCGCGGAGGAGAGCGGCCTGCTCGGCGCGCGGCACTACGTCGCGAACCCGCTGCGGCCGCTGGAGACCACTGCCGCCGTCGTCAACATCGAGATGTGGAGCCCGGACGGCCCGACCCGCGACATCTCCACCTGGGGCATCGGCCGCGTCTCGCTGGAACGGGACATCGCCCGCGCCGCCGCGCTCGACGGCCGCGTGTGGTCGCAGGACCCCAATCTCGAAGCCGGGTTCTTCTACCGCGCCGACCACTTCGCCTTCGCCCAGGCGGGCGTGCCCGCCATCACCGTCGGCCCCGGCTCGGACATGCTCGACGGCGGCGTCGAGGCCGGCCGTGCCGCCCGCGCCGACTACTTCGCCAGGCGCTACCACCAGCCCGCCGACGTCTTCGACGACAGCTGGGACCTGCGCGGCCCCGTCGCCGACGTCACCACCGTCTACCGCCTCGTCCGCGACATCGCCGAGTCCGGGCGCTGGCCCGAATGGGACCCCGACGCCGAGTTCCGCGCCGAGCGCGAGAAGAGCGCCGCGGCGCGGCGGTGATCAGTCGAACCGGAACGCCGAGAGCGTCGTCTCCATCACGCGATCGCTGAAGACGCGCCGGCCGGGGCCGCCGGTGCCTGCGGCGACCATCAGCGGAAGCAGGTGCTCCTCGCCGCCGGGCGGGTGGCAGAGGCGGGCCGACGGAGCGTCGGTCCAGGCGGCGAGGCGCGCGGCGCGTTCCGCGGGCGCGGCTTCGACGGTCTCCGCGAGCCAGGCGTCGAAGGCGTCCGAGATCGGGCCGAAGCGCGGGTCGCCGTAGCCGCGCATGTTGTGGAAGCTCATGCCGCTGCCGACGATCAGCACGCCGTCGTCGCGCAGCGGCGCCAGCGCTTCGCCTGCGGCGAGGTGCGCGGCGGGATCGAGGTCGCGGCGCAGGGACAGCGGCGCCACCGGTACGTCGGCGTCCGGCAGCATGACCTTCAGCGGCACGAAGACGCCGTGGTCGAAGCCGCGTGCGGGGTCGGCGGCCGCGGGCAGTCCGGCGCCGGCCAGCAGGGCGTGCGCGCGCTGCGCCAGCGCGGGGGCGCCGGGCGCGTCGTAGCGCAGCGCGTACGTGTGCGGCGGGAAACCGCGATAGTCGTAGATGAGGGCCGGCGCGGCGCCGCTGCCGACGGTGAAGGCCGGTGCCTGCCAGTGCGCGGACACCAGCAGCACCGCCCGAGGCCGGGTCGGCAGGGTCGCTGCGATCCCGCGCAGGAAGGCGGCGGTGCGCGTCCATGCGTCGGGCGGGTTCCAGTCCATGAAGAAGCAGGGCCCCGCGCCGTGCGGCACGAAGAAGGCGGGCAGGCGGTGCGGCTGCATCGGGAGGCTCCGGCGGCGGTCGTTGCGGTCCACATGCGCTCGCCGCGCCGCCGGCGCAAGCGCGGTGCCGATGGGACGCTGCTTCCCGTCGGGCTCAGTCCTCCGCCGGCGGGCGGGTCAGGTGCTCGAGGCCGTACTGCTGGACCTCGTAGACGATCTGGCGGGCGCGTTCGAAGCCGACCTCGGCGACGTCGGCCTCGGTCTCGCCATGCACGTCGTGCAGGCGGTTGGAGGGGGCGCAGCGGACGCCCTCGGGGTTGAGCACGTCCACGCGCAGCTCCCAGCCGTCGGCATCGGCGTCGCGGCGGGCGCGGATGGCGATGGCGTAGCCCTCGTAGGTCTCGTGGCGGGTGAAGCTGTCGGCCATCGGGCCTCCTTCCGGCGTGCATCGGGCGGGGCGGCGCAGTGTGCCGGGAGGCACCGCATCGTGCACGCGAAGAACGTCCTGGCATGACCCGCGACCGATGCCGGGGCGTCGCCGCCTCTGGTCTAATCGTCGCTCGGCGCGCCCTTCGCGCCTCGGGAGTCGCATGAGCAATTCGCAGTGGGCCTCGCGGCTCGGTTTCATCCTCGCGTCCGCGGGCTCGGCCGTCGGCCTCGGCGCCATCTGGAAGTTCCCCTATGTGGCGGGCCAGAACGGCGGCGGCGCCTTCCTGCTGCTGACCATCGCGCTGATCTTCACCCTCGGCCTGTGCCTGCTGCTGGTGGAGATGGCGATCGGCCGCGCCTCGCAGCACGGCGGCCTGCGCGCCTACGCGGTACTGGGGCGGCCGGCCTGGTCGGCCCTCGGCTGGTGGGGCGTGGTGGGCGGCTTCGTGCTGTTCTCGTTCTACAGCGTGGTCGGCGGCTGGACGCTCGGCTACCTGGCGCAGGCGCTGGACGGGAGCATCGTCACCGCGGACCGCGAGCGTCTGGGCGCGGCCTTCGGCGCCTTCTCGGCCGATCCCCGGTGGAGCGTGGGCTGGCTCGCGGCCTTCATCGGGCTGACCACGCTGGTGGTGCTGGGCGGCGTGCAGAAGGGCATCGAGGCGGTCAGCAAGCTGCTCATGCCCCTGCTGTTCCTGCTGATGCTGGTGCTCATCGTCCGCGGGCTCACCCTGCCGGGTGCGTCCGCGGGACTGCGCGTGTTCCTCGTGCCGGACTTCGGGGCGCTCACGCCGGCCGTGGTGGTCGAGGCCATCGGCCTGGCGCTGTTCTCGCTGTCCACCGGCATCGGCACCATGCTGCTGTACGGCTCCTACGTCGGGCCCGGGGTGCAGCTGCCGCGTGCCGCGGCGTGGGTGGTGGCGCTGGCGACGCTGGCGTCCATCCTCGGCGGCCTGATGGTGCTGCCCCCCGTCTTCGCCCTCGGCATGAGCCCGGCCGAGGGGCCGGGCCTGTCCTTCATCGTGATGCCCGCGGTGTTCGCCTACCTGCCGGCCGGGCAGGTCTTCGCGGTGCTGTTCTTCCTGCTGCTGAGCGTCGCGGCGCTGACCTCGGCCATCTCCATGCTGGAGCTGGTGGCCGCCTCCCTCGGCGACCGCTTCGGCTGGCGGCGCCGGCCGGTCAGCGCGCTCACCGCCCTGCTGGTGTTCGCCGCGGGCGTGCCGGCCGCGCTGTCGTTCGGACCCTGGTCCGGCGCGACGCTGGGCGGCCGCACCGTGTTCGAGGTGATGGACTACTTCGTGTCCAACATCGCCCTGCCGCTGGGCGCGGCCGGCATCGCCGTGTTCGCCTGCTGGCTCGCCTGGCCGCGCGTGCGCCTCCAGCTGGGCGCCGCGGAAGGCCAGCCCGACCCGCTCCACGTCCGCGCCGTGCGCGTCGTGGCGGGCGTGGTCGCGCCGGCGGTGATACTGGGGTTGTGGGGGGTGAAGCTTTTTGGGTGAAGCGGGAATGGGGAATCGGGAATGGGGACCTGGCGGGTTCGGGTCCTTGAGACGCTGACGCTTCGACTGGTGCGCTTCAGGGCGAGTCGAGCGGGTCCGGCGCACTCATGACCATCAGGTCCCGATTCCCACTTCCCGCTTCCCGCTCCATCGACCCTCAGCTCCCCCGCCTCAGATCATCCAGCAGCGCCTTCAGGAAGCGGGCGGCTTCGCCGCCGGTGGCGGCGCGGTGATCGAAGGTCAGGGAGATCGGCATGATGCGGTGCGTCTCCAGGCCGCCCATCACCGGCACCACCTCGTGGAACAGGCGGCCGGCGCCGACGATGGCCACGCACGGCGGCACCACGACGGGGGTGGCGTACTTGCCGGCGAACACGCCGAAGTTGGACAGCATGATGGTGTAGTCGCGCATCTCCTCCGGCGGGATGCTCCGCGCCTTGGCCATGTCGCGGATGCGGCTGATGCCGGCGCGGACCTGCTTGGGTTCGAGCCGCTCGCAGTTGCGCAGCGCGGCCACCAGCAGGCCGTCGGGGGTGTCCACGGCGATGCCGACGTCGACGCGCGAGTGCCGGCGGATCGTGCCCTCCTTCGCGTTGAGCCAGGAGTTGAGCGCCGGCACCGCGTCCGAGGCGACCACGATGGCGCGGATCAGGCGCGCGGTGATGTCCTCGCCCGGCGCCCAGGCGTGGATGTCGGCGTCGTCCATGAGCGTGGTCGGCACCACCTCGGCGTGGGCCTGGCTCATGGTGCGGACCATGTTGCGGCGCACGCCCCGGATCGGCGCGTCCACGTCCTTCTGCTCCGCGTCGCCGCGTGCGGCAGGCGCAGCCGCCGGCGCGGGGGCTGGCGTCGGGGCCGGTGCCGGTGCCGAAGGCGCCCGTCCGTCCGCCTCGGCGCGCGGCGTGGGGCGCGGCGTCGCGCCGAGCGGCGCGCTGCCCTCGGCGGCGGCCTTCTTGACGTCGGCCATCGTCACCACGCCGTCGGCGCCGGTCGGAGCGACGCGCGCGAGGTCCACCTTCAGCTTGCGCGCGAGCGCGCGCACCGCCGGCATGGCCTTGACGCCGCCCGCGCTGCTGGCGCGCTCGGTGTGCACGCGGTCGGAGGATTCCATCGCGCCCACCACGGTACCGGCGTCGTCGCGCGTCTCGCCCGACTCGGCGATCTCGCCGCCCTCGTCGGACGCGACCACGCTCGCGTCGCCGGCATCGGCGTCGGGCGCCCGGGCCGCGGCCGGGGCGCCGGCGCCCTTGGGCGGGGCGTGGCCATGCCCGTGGCCGGTGTCCTGGGCGTCGGCGCGCTGCGGCGCGCTGGCGTCGATCTCGAACTCCGCGAGCACGGCGCCGGTGGCGATCACGTCGCCGGGGCCGCCCGCCAGGGAGACCACGGTGCCGGAGAACGGCGAGGGCACGTCGACCACCGCCTTGGCGGTCTCCATCGAGACCAGCGGCTCGTCCAGGCGGACGGTGTCGCCGACCTTGACGTGCCACTCGACGATCTCGGCGTCCGGCAGGCCCTCGCCGAGGTCGGGCAGGTGGAAGGCGCGGGTGTTGCTCATGGTGTGTCCTCGTACTGCGGCGCGCGGGCGCGGCCGTGGTTGTCGGTCAGCTGGCGGCGAGCGTGCGCTTCGCGGCGGCGACGATGCGGTCGACGCTCGGCAGGTACTTCATCTCGAGCCGGAACAGCGGGATCGGCACGTCGTAGCCGGTCACGCGCTCGACCGGCGCGACCAGGTCGTACATCGAGTGCTCGGCGAGGCGCGCGGCGATCTCCGCGCCGAAGCCGCCGGTGCGCGCGGCCTCGTGCACGATGACGCAGCGGCCGGTGCGCGAGACGGACTCGGCGATGGTGTCGAAGTCCAGCGGCTTGAGCGTGGCCACGTCGATGACCTCGGCGCTGATGCCCTCGGCCTCGAGCGCGTCGGCGGCCTCCAGGCACTCCTTCACCTGCGCGCCCCAGGTCACCAGGGTCACGTCGGCGCCATCGCGCAGCACGAAGCACACGTCCAGCGGCAGTGCCTCGCCGTCGTCGGGCACCTCCTCCTTGTACTGGCGGTAGATGCGCTTGGGCTCCATGTAGATGACCGGGTCCGGGTCGCGGATCGCGGCCAGCAGCAGGCCGTAGGCGCGCTGCGGCGACGAGGGCAGCACCACGCGCAGGCCCGGCACGTTGGTGAACATCGCCTCGTTGGCCTCCGAGTGATGCTCGGGGGCACGGATGCCGCCGCCCCACGGCACGCGCAGCACCATCGGGCAGGTGAGCCGCCCGCGCGTGCGGTTACGGAAGCGCGCGGCGTGGCAGACGATGTGGTCCAGCATGGGATAGACGAAGCCGTCGAACTGCACCTCGGCCACCGGCTTCATGCCCTGGCTGGCGAGGCCGACGGTGAGGCCGGCGATGGTCGTCTCGTCCAGCGGGGTGTCGAGCACGCGGCCTTCGCCGAACTGCTTCTGCAGGCCCGCGGTGGCGCGGAACACGCCGCCGTTGACGCCCACGTCCTCGCCCAGCACCAGCACCGAGTCGTCGGTGCGCATCTCGTAGGCGAGCGCTTGGGTGATGGCCTCGATCAGGGTGATGGCGCTCATCGGCCGGCCTCCCAGTCGAGCGCGGCCTGGCGCTGGCGGGCGAGATCCTCGGGCATGTCTGCGTAGAGATGGTCGAACATGGATTCCAGCGGCTGGGCGCGCGTCGCGAGGTAGGCATCGACCTCGGCGTCGATCTCGGCGGCGCAGGCCGCCTTCCATTCGGTCTCCTGCGCGTCGCTCCATGCGCCCGCGCCGACCAGGTAGGCGCGCAGGCGCTTCATCGGCTCGCGCTCCCAGGCCGCCTTGACCTCGGCGTCGTCGCGGTAGCGGCGCGCATCGTCGGCGGTGGTGTGGTCGGAGAGGCGGTAGGTGACGAACTCGATGACGCTGCCGCCCTGGCCGCTGCGCGCGCGCGCCAGCGCCGCGTCCATGGCGACGCGCACGGCGATGATGTCGTTGCCGTCGACCTGGATCGCTTCCAGGCCGCCGGCCAGACCCTTCTGCGCCAGCGTGGGCGCGCCGGTCTGCGCCCTGCGCGGCACCGAGATCGCCCACTGGTTGTTGATGATGCACTGCACGAACGGCAGCCCGTAGGCGCCGGCGGAGTTGATCGCGGCGTAGGTGTCGGTCTTGGAGCTGCCGCCGTCGCCGACGCAGGCGACCGCCACGCGCGCCTCGCCGCGCAGCTTGAAGGCGAGCGCCGCGCCCGCGGCGTGCAGGCACTGGGTCCCGATCGGCACGCACCACGGATAGTCGTGCGCGGGGCCGGAGAAGTCGTTGCCGCGCTCGTCGCCGCCCCAGTACATCAGCACCTCGCGCGGCTTGACCCCGCGCATGAACTGCGCGCCGTACTCGCGGTAGCTCGGCGCGAGCACGTCGTCGTACTGCATGGCCGAGCCGATGCCGACGTGGGTGGCCTCGTGGCCGAGGCAGGAGGCGTAGGTGCCCAGCTTGCCGGTGCGCTGGAGCGCGACGGCCTTGGTGTCGAAGCTGCGCACGCGCAGCATCTGTCTGTAGAGCTCCACCAGCGCCGCGGTGTCGCGGGCGAACTCCGGAAGATCGTCGCGGACCAGGCGTCCGTCCGCGTCCATGTACTGCAGGTGTTCGATCTCGAACGTGGCGACGGTCGTCACTCGGGCCCTCCTCGAAGGCGGCAAAACCCGGCAATGGTAGGAGCGGAGCCGGGGCGATCGCGAGCTGCAATGCAGCGTGCGATGGGATCGCGCACTGTGCTTGCGCCGGCCTGCGCACGGCGTGAACCGGGTCGCCGCGCGCCGGAAACGAAGACGCCCGGCGGGTGCCGGGCGTCCTCGCGGTGCGATGTCGCGATGCTACGGGTTGAAGCTGCCGCGCAGGGTCACGCGGTTGAAGCTGGTCTCGCCGTGCACCAGCACGTACCAGGTGCCCGGCTGCGGCCGCGGCACCACCACCGTCTCGTTGTTGCCGGGGCGGGTCGAGGCGTGGTCGTGGCGGGCCGGCGTGGGAATCGCCTCGTGCGCGACGTAGAGCGACACGTTGCCCGTGCCCGCGGCGCTGAGGAAGCGCAGGTTCTTCGCCGTGGCGGGCACCTCGATGCGGTACAGCAGGCCGTCGCCGGCGGCGCCGGCGAGGTTGGTCACCAGCACGCCGTCGCGCAGGGCCGGGATCTCCGGCACCGGGACCGCCACCACGGCCACCGAGGCGGTGTCGGCGTCGTTGGCCGGGTTGCCGTCGATGGCGGAGGTGCTGACACCCGCCTGCAGCGAGACCGCGCGGCCCGCGTCCGCCTCGACCGTCGCGACCAGGACCAGCAGGGCCTGTTCGCTGCCCGCGGCCAGGGCGTCCGCTTCGCAGGCGACGCGGCTGCCGCTGCCCTCGGCGACCGGCGCCGCGCAGCTCCAGCCCGCCGGCGCGTCCACCGTGAGTGCGGCGGGGGCGGCGCCGACCTGCAGCGTCACCGCGGCGTCCGCCGCGTCGGGGCCGGCGTTGCCGACGGTCACGGTGAAGCCCGCCAGTTCGCCCGCGACGACCTCCGCGGCATCCGCCGCCACGGCGATGCCGAGGTCGGCCTCCGGCGCGGGCGCGGCGCCCGGCGCGAAGTGCGCGACGATCGGGTCGTGGTCGGACAGGCGCAGGACGTTGGGCTCGTTGCCGCGCGCCACCGCGAAGTCGGCGTTGAAGCGTCCGTGCGACAGGAAGGTCTCCGGGAAGTCGTCGAGGATCGCCTGGTTGGCGACGATGTGGTCGAGGTTCTGCGCGTTGCCGTCGTAGGTGTAGCTGTAGCGCTCCCCCGCCGGCGCGGTGCCCACGAGGTTGGTCAGCGGCACGCTCACCGGGCTGTCCTCGAAGTACCAGACCTCGTCGTTGGCGGCCTCGCGGCCCGTGATGATGCCGAGGGTGTCGACCAGGCCGTCGTTGAACTCGAAGGCGTTGAGGTCGCCCAGCACCACGATGCGCTCGCCGGGGTCGGCGTTCTGGCGGTCCTCGATCAGCTGCGCGAGGTAGCTGGCCTGGGCGGCCCGCTTGGCGCGCACGCGGTCGCCCTCGGCGCCCGGGGTGTTGGCGTTGATGAGCGAGCGCAGGTGGTTGGCGATGACCGTGACCGGTTCGCTGCGGCCGTCGGCGAAGTGCACCGTGGCCTCCAGCAGCAGCGGCGGGCGGTCGTTGAGCACGCCGCCGCCCGGCAGCTGGTCGGCGGCGCCGTACTGGGTCACGCCCTGCACGCTGACCCGGCGCACGCCGGGTGCGACCGGCGTGGTCTTGACCAGGAAGCCGACGTGGATGCTCGCCGACGGTCCCGGGATCAGGTACGCCTCGTACTGCGCGCCCGCCTCGACGCAGGCGGTCACCGCGCCGCCGCCGATGCGTGCGGCCAGGCCCTGCAGCGCGGCGAGGCTGTTCGCCTCGGACACGCCGATGATGTCGGGTGCATGCAGGCCGTCGCAGATCTGCTCGGCGAAGCGGTCGTAGCGCGCGTCGTTCGCCGCCAGCCCCTGCAGGTTGTAGCTGGCGATGGTGAAGGCCTCCGGGGCCGGCTCCGCCGAGAAGCGGGGACCGACGGCGCTGTCGTCGACGACGACCGGCGCGCCCGGGTCGGGCAGCAGGCTGTAGGTCTCGAAGCCGTAGTCGAGCACGCCGACCAGGCCCTCGACCCGCGCCCCGGCGTCCACCACCAGCAGCGGCGCGTCGACCTGCCCGCGGCTGGCGACGCGGATGCGCTCCGGGTTGGTGTCGAACACGGGCGGGTTCAGGTGCTCGGGGTAGAAGTTCTCGAGCTCGAGCTGGGTGACCGGCACGCCGGGCTCGCGGAAGGGCCGGGCCTGGCCGGGCAGCACGCCGAAGAACACGCCGCTGCCGTTGGAGGGCGAGACGACCTCGATGGCCGGCGCGGCCACGCGCATGCCCAGGTAGCGGCCGGCGGCGTCGATCGCGGCCGAGGCCGAGAACTCGGCGCCCAGCACGACCGGCGCCGGCAGCGGGTTGCCGCCGGAGACCACGCTCACCTGCGGGTCGACGAGCTGGGTCAGCGGCAACTGCCAGGGCGCGGCCGACG
Organism: Coralloluteibacterium thermophilum; assembly: GCF_042654365.1. Lineage (NCBI taxonomy): Bacteria > Pseudomonadati > Pseudomonadota > Gammaproteobacteria > Lysobacterales > Lysobacteraceae > Coralloluteibacterium > Coralloluteibacterium thermophilum. Next base: position 133,227 of record NZ_JBHSGG010000002.1, on the reverse strand, counting down.
GCACGTACTCGGAGACGGTGCCGGTCACGCGGACGCGGTTGCCCACCGCGGCGGTCGCCGGCGGAGCGCTGCTGGTGAAGACGAACAGGCCTTCCGAGGTCTGCGGGTCGCCGTCGTCCTCGCCGTCGGCGGTCTGCACGAAGAAGCCGTTGTTGAAGCGGCGCGCCGTGACGATGCCTTCCACCGTCACATGCTGGCCGAGCCGCGGCGAGCTGCGCGTGCCCGGCGGCGGGTTGATCTCGCCGATCGGGGTCAGCACCACGGTGTCGTTGACGATGCTGCCGGTCGCGACCGCGTTGCCGGGCAGGGCGCCCTCGACGTTGTCGAGGCTGACGGTGAAGGTTCTGGTGGTGCCGTCCTCGTCGTTGCCCAGCACCTGCACGTCGAAGCTGTAGCTGAGCGCGCCGGGCGCGATGGTGGCGCCGGTCACGCTGGCGGCGACGTAGTGCACGCCGGCGATGGCGCTGCCGTCGAGGGTCTGGATGTCGAAGGTGACCGGCACCTCGGCCGCCTGCGACAGGGTCACGTCGAACTGCAGCAGGTCGCCCTGGCCGGCGACGATGCTGGCATCGGCGATCGACAGCACAGGCTGGCCCGGGCCGCCGCAGGGGCTGGCGGAGGTGGCGCTGTTGCGCGGCGCGGGCGCGCCGGTCGCGAAGTCCGCGGCGTTGTCGCCGGTGTCGGTGCAGCCGCCGCCGGCGCGGAAGCCCGCGGTGGTGTTGCTGAGCGCCGGCGCCGGGCCGCTGCCCGCGTAGAAGTTGGCGTTGCCGAAGCCGACGAGATCGTCGATCAGGGCGAGCTGCGCCGGCGTGCACGGGGCGCTGCCGCCGTTGCAGGCCAGGCCCTCCGCGCTGTCCACCAGGGCGACCTTGCCCGCGGTGGCGCTCATGTTGATGCCGCCGGTGGCGTCGGGCGCCGGCAGGGCCGCGCCGTTCGCGCCGCTCGCCAGCGCGAGCAGGAAGTACTGCCCCGGCTGGAGCGTGGTCGCCGGCAGCGCCACGGCGTTGTTGCCGAAGGCGCCGGTGCCGGTGGCGCTGGCGTACTGGACGGACTTGCCGCCGAGCGACACCGGGACGGCGCCCGCGTTGAACAGCTCGACGTAGTCGCGGTTGTACGGGGCGCCGCTGTTGCCGCCGCCGCCGTAGACCTGGCTGATGACCACCTCGGCCGCGGCCGGCGTCGCGGCCAAGGCCGCCGCCAGGCCGGCGAGCACCGGCAGTCGCGCAAGAAGTCGCATGGATTCCCACTCCCTGAGGAGGACCGGGGCGGGCCCTTCCGTGGGCGTCCGGTCCTGACGAAGCGCGCACTCTGGCGCGGCGGTGGCCGGAGTCTAGCGGCGCGCCCATTGCCGGAATGTTGCCGACGTCGAGTGCCGATCGACGCAGATCGGCGCAGTTCTTGTCATTGCGTGCCATGGGGCGCGCCGCGGCTCGCCCTCGGCACGCAATGACAAGCTGGCGTGCCGATCCGCCGGGAAATCCGGCCGCGGAGGCGAGGGGTTGTCATTCCGTGCCAATGGCCGGCCCTGGCACGGAATGACATGCCGTTCGTCCGCCGGGCGCGGCGCGGGACGATCCGGTCTACCCTTGCGTTCCCGCCGGCGGGGTGTTCGCCGCGCGGCCGCACGGGATTTCCATGAGCGACGACCGCACCCAGCGCCCCCTCGAGGCGGGCATCACCACCGACCTGCACGACCGCCTGAGCTACGGCGGCTACCTGCGCATCGACACCCTGCTGTCGGCCCAGCAGCCGCTGTCGGACCCGCCGCATCACGACGAGATGCTGTTCATCGTCCAGCACCAGGTGGCCGAGCTGTGGCTCAAGCTGGTCATCCACGAGCTGCAGGCCGCGATGGCCCACCTGGCCCGGGACGAGACCGGCCCGTGCCAGAAGATCTTCGCCCGCATCAAGCAGGTGCAGCGCCAGTTGATCGAGCAGTGGTCGGTGCTGGAGACCCTCACGCCCTCGGACTATCTGCAGTTCCGCGACGTGCTCGGACCGGCCTCCGGCTTCCAGTCGCTGCAGTACCGCCAGATCGAGTTCCTGCTCGGCAACAAGAACGCGCGGATGCTGGAGGTGTTCGAGCACGACCCGCCGGCGCATGCGCGGCTGCGCGCGGCCCTCGAGGCGCCCAGCCTCTACGACCTCTTCCTGCAGCACCTCGCGCGGCAGGGCCACGCGGTTCCCGCCGCGTGCATCGCCCGCGACTTCAGCCAGCCGCATCCGCACACGCCGGCCCTGGTCGAGGTGTTCCGGCGCATCTACGAGGACACCGCCACCTGGTGGTCGGCCTACGACCTGTGCGAGCAGCTGGTCGACCTGGAGGTCAATTTCCAGCACTGGCGCTTCCGGCACCTGAAGACGGTCGAGCGCATCATCGGCTTCCGCCGCGGCACCGGCGGCTCCTCGGGGGTGGGGTTCCTGCGCAGGGCGCTGGACCTGAGCTTCTTCCCCGAGCTGTTCGAGGTGCGGACGGTGCTGGGGGCGCCGCCGCGCTGACGGGCACGGGGCGGCGTGGCTGCTAGGATGCGGCGCTGGCCCCGGCGGGGCCGCATCCGATCGACGAACCTGGGGGAGCCCGCATGACGGAGCCGACGACCGCAGCCGCGGCGCAGAAGAACTGGATGACGCGTTCGCTCGACGTCATCGAACGCGTGGGCAACCGGCTGCCGGACCCGGCCGTGCTGTTCCTGCTGCTGATGGTCGTGGTCTGGGTGGTCTCGGCGCTGCTGTCGAACGTGCAGTTCGACGAGATCAACCCGCGCACGGGCGCGCCGATCGAGGTGGTGAACCTGCTGCACGGCGTCAGCCTGACGGCCTTCCTGGCCACCATGGTCTCGACCTTCGTCAACTTCGCGCCGCTGGGCGTGGTCCTGGTGGCGATGCTCGGCCTCGGCGTCGCCGAGCACACCGGCTTCATCAACGCCGCGCTGCGCGCGGTGCTCGCGGTGACCCCGCGCATGCTGCTGACGCCGGTGCTGATCGCGGTCGGCGTGTTCAGCCACGTCGCGGTGGACGCCGGCTACGTGCTGGTGATCCCGCTGGGCGCGGTGATCTTCTACGCGGCGGGACGGCATCCGCTGGCCGGCGTGGCGGCGGCCTTCGCCGGCGTCTCCGGCGGGTTCTCGGCGACCTTCATCCCGTCCAGCCTGGACCCGCTGCTCGCGGGCCTCACCCAGGAAGCGGCACGGCTGATCGATCCCGACATCGTGATCAGCCCGCTGAACAACTACTACTTCACCACCGCGTCGACGGTGCTGATCGTCCTGCTCGGCTGGTTCCTCACCGACCGCATCATCGAGCCGCGCCTGCGCGGCACCCCGGTGGACGGCGACATGAGCGAGATGCCGGCGATGAACGCCCTGGCGCCGCGCGAGCGGCGCGGCCTCCTGGTGGCGGTGGCCTCGATGGTGCTGCTGGTGGGCGCCCTGGTGCTGACCAGCCTGCCGGAAGGCTCGCCGTGGCGCGCGCCGCCGGATGCCGCCGACGCCGGCGAGCTGCTGGTGGCGAGCGCGCCGCTGATGCAGTCGATCGTGCCGCTGATCTTCATCTTCTTCGTGATCCCCGGCGTGCTCTACGGCTACGTCGCCGGCACCGTGAAGAGCCACCGCGACGTGGTGCAGGGCATGGCCAAGGCCATGAGCGGCATGGGCTACTACATCGTGATGGCCTTCTTCGCCGCGCAGTTCATCTACGCCTTCGGCCAGTCCAACCTCGGTGCGCTGCTGGCGATCAAGGGTGCCAACGGGCTGGAGGCCATGGGCATGCCCATGGCGGTGACCCTGGTCGGCATCGTGCTGCTGTCGGGCTTCGTGAACCTGGTGGTGGGCTCCGCCTCGGCGAAGTGGGCGCTGATCGGCGCGGTCATGGTGCCGATGCTGATGCAGCTCGGCGTCTCGCCCGACCTCACCCAGGCGGCCTACCGCGTGGGCGACTCCAGCACCAACATCGTCACCCCGCTGCTGCCGTACTTCCCGCTGATCGTGGTGTTCTGCCAGCGCTACGTGAAGTCGAGCGGCATCGGCACCCTGATCGCGCTCATGCTGCCGTACTCCATCGCCCTGCTGCTGGTGTGGACCACCTTCCTGCTCGGCTGGTGGGCGCTGGGCCTGCCGCTCGGCGTCGGCGCGAGCCTGGGCTATCCCGTGGGGACATGACCCGGAGGGAGCGGCGGCTTCACAAGCCGTTCTCTTTCCTTAATGCCCCCCCAGCGGCTAAGTTAGCCCGTTAGCGCGCCGCCCGTCGGCGGGCGCCTACCGTTCAGGAGTCGATCGAGTGTCCAGCAACCCGTACGCCGCCGAGGAGCAGAAGACCATCCTCGGGCATCCGCGCGGCCTGTTCGTGCTGTTCTTCGCCGAGATGTGGGAGCGCTTCTCCTACTACGGCATGCGCGCGCTGCTGATCTTCTACCTCGTCCAGCACTGGATGTTCTCGGACTCCGAGGCCTCGGTGATCTACGGCGCCTACACCGCGCTGGTCTACATCGCGCCGGTGGTCGGCGGCTATCTGGCCGACCGCTACCTCGGGCAACGCAAGGCGGTGCTGTTCGGTGCCGTGCTGCTGACCTTCGGTCACTTCCTGATGGCCTTCGAAGGCGACGGCGGGCAGGGCGCTGTCGAACTCAATGTCTTCTGGCTGGCGCTGGCCTTCATCATCGTCGGCTCGGGCTTCCTGAAGGCCAACATCTCGGTGATGGTCGGCCAGCTCTACCCGCGTACCGACATCCGGCGCGACCCGGCGTACACGATCTTCTACATGGGCATCAACCTGGGTGCCGCACTGGGTTCGCTGATCGCCGGCTACCTGGGCCAGACCTACGGCTGGGCCTGGGGCTTCGGCGCGGCGGGCGTCGGCATGCTGCTGGGCCTGGTGGTGTTCGTGCTGGGCAAACCGCTGCTGATGGGGCGGGGTGAGTCGCGCGATCCGGTACGGCTGGCGCAGCCGGTCATGGGCGTGCGCTTCGAGTGGCTGCTGTACGCACTGAGCCTGCTGGCCGTCGGCGTGGTCTGGCTGCTGATCCAGTACCAGCAGCTCGTCGGCTACCTGCTGGGCACCGCGGGCGCGATCCTGGTCGCCTACGTGCTGTATACCTCGGTGTTCAAGCTGCCGCGCGAGGACCGCGACCGCATCATCGCGGCGCTGATCCTGATCATCGGTTCGATCCTGTTCTGGGCGCTGTTCGAGCAGGCGGGCGCCTCCCTGAACCTGTTCACCGACCGCTCGGTCGACCGCCACATCTTCGGCTGGGAGGTCCCGGCCTCGATGTTCCAGTCGCTCAACGCGATCTACATCATCGCGCTCGCTCCGGTGTTCGCGATGCTGTGGCTGTGGCTGGGCAAGCGGGGCTGGGAGCCCTCGACGCCGGTCAAGTTCGCCCTGGCGGTGATCCAGGTCGGCCTCGGCTTCCTGGTGCTCGTCGCCGGTACCGCCAGCGTGGGCAGCGGCAACCTGACGCCGGTGCTGTTCATCTTCCTGATCTACCTGCTGCACACGACGGGCGAGCTGTGCCTGTCGCCGGTCGGCCTGTCGGCCATGAACCGCCTCGCGCCGTCGCACATGGCCAGCCTGATCATGGGCACCTGGTTCTTCGCCTCCGCCACCGGCAACTTCGCGGCGGGCCTGATCTCGGCCGCCACCGGAAGCGAGGGCGGCGGCGTCGAGCGGGTCATGGAGGTGTATTCCAACGTCGGCTGGCTGGCCGTCGGGGTCGGTGTGTTCATGATCCTGGTGGCGCCGCTGATCCGCCGCCTGATGCACCTGGACACGCTGAAGGACGAGGAGCCCTCGCTCGCCGGCCAGAACGAGATCGGCGAGCCGCTCGCCGCGGGCGTCGACATCAAGTCCGAGCGCAAGCCCTGACCGATGCCGGACGGCCCGGGCCCGCATCCGCGGGTCCGGGCCGTTCTCGTTTGCGGATGGCGTGCCGGGAGCGGCCTGCGCTCAGGCCGCGCCGGCCGTCGTCGCCTCCGTCCCGGCCTGCGCGCAGGCGGCGGCGAGCTCGGCATCCATGTCCAGCCCGTCGAGGCGGTCGAACATCTGCAGCAGGAGCGCGCGCTCCCCGGCGCCCATGCCGGCCAGCAGGCGGCGTTCGAAGGCCAGCGCCAGCGGCGCCACCTCGCGATGGATGCGCAGCCCCTCGGCGGACAGCCGCAGCACCGAACGGCGGCGGTCGCCGTCGGCGGTCTCGCGCTCGATCCGCCCCGCCTCCAGCAGCCGCGCCACCGCGCGGCTCACCGCCACCTTGTCCATGGCCGTGCGCCGCGCCACGTCGTTGGCCGAGAGGTCGGGGAAGCGGGCCAGCACCGCCACGACCCGCCATTCGGTGACGGTCAGGCCGTAGCGCTCGGAATAGAGCTGGGCGATGGCCGAGCTGATCCGGTTGGACAGCACGCTGAGCCGGTAGGGCAGGAAGGACTCGAGCTTCAGGGTGGAGGGAGCGTCGGCCACGTTGCGCTGCGCCTTGCAATTGGTTACCTCTGAAACTATAACGACCCTCTCCCCGGCGCAAGCCGTCCCCCGCACGCGAGGAACCGCCATGAGCGCACAGCCGCAGACGACCGCCCCCAACCTGGGCATGCAGCCGACCACCTTCGACAACCCGATGGGCATCAACGGCTTCGAGTTCGTCGAGTTCGCCGCGCCGGAGGGGCAGGGGCCGCGCATGCGCAGCTACCTGGAGAACCTCGGCTTCACCGCCGTCGCGAAGCACCGCGCGCGCGCGATCACCCTGTTCCGCCAGGGCACGATCAACTTCCTGCTCAACGAGGAGCCGGATTCGTTCGCCGCGGACTTCGCCGCCAAGCATGGGCCTTCGGCCTGCGGCTTCGCGATCCGCTTCCGGAAGAGCCCGGCCGAGGTGCTCGAGCACGTGCTCGCCAACGGCGGCGAGAAGGCCGACCACAAGGCCGAGACCGGCGCGGTGGGCTTCCCCGCGATCAAGGGCATCGGCGACTGCATGCTGTACCTGATCGACGACGGCAGCGCCGACGTCTACGCCGACTACGAGCCGCTGCCGGGCGTCGAGCAGCACCCGCGCGGCTTCGGACTGACCTTCATCGACCACCTCACCCACAACCTGTTCCTCGGGAACATGCAGAAGTGGTCGGACTACTACGAGAAGCTGTTCAACTTCCGCGAGATCCGCTACTTCGACATCAAGGGCGCCAAGACCGGCCTGCTGTCGAAGGCCATGACCGCGCCGGACGGCGTGGTGCGCATCCCGCTCAACGAGTCCTCGGACGAGAAGAGCCAGATCAACGAGTACCTGCGCGACTACAAGGGTGAGGGCATCCAGCACATCGCGCTGTTCACCGACGACATCTACGAGTCCGTGGAGAAGATGCGGGCGGCCGGCATCGCGTTCCTCGACACGCCGGACACCTACTTCGAGGTTATCGACCAGCGCATCCCCGACCACGGCGAGGACGTGCCGCGCCTGGCGAAGAACAGGATCCTGATCGACGCCGACCCGGAGACGAAGCAGCGCAAGCTGCTGCAGATCTTCACCCAGAACGCGTTCGGGCCGATCTTCTTCGAGATCATCCAGCGCAAGGGCAACGAGGGCTTCGGCGAGGGCAACTTCCAGGCGCTGTTCGAGTCGATCGAGCGCGACCAGATGAAGCGCGGCGTGCTCTGACCCCCCTGCCGACGGAGACGGCATGGCGCCGTCTCCGTCCTCGGTTCACGTCGTCAACGCACCTGGCCGAACATCGCCAGCATCGCCGCGCCGAAGACGAAGACGTACAGCACGATCAGGGCGAGGCCGACGAGGAACAGCACGCCCTGGATGACGAAGTAGGTCCTCAGCTTGGACAGGGCCGTCCGCAGCGCCGCGGCGTCGTCGTTCCGCACGGCCTCCTCGATGGCGTTCGCGCTCTGCATCACCAGCACGCCGATCCAGATCGGCAGCCAGGCGATGAGGATGCCGACGATGGAGAGGGCCGTCAGCGCGCCCTGCACGATGAACATGATGCCGACGAACTTGAGCCAGCCCTTGCCGGCGGCCAGAGGCCGGGCGAGTTCCGCGACGGAGGGCGTGCCGGGACGTGGCGCGACGGCGCTTTCGGATGAGATCACAGTGGTTTCCCCTGATTGGCTGGTGTGCGCGCGGCCTTCGCGCCACGCTCACATAGATTAACAACCGGCGCCACGGCGCCGTGCCTTGCGGAGCATCGGCATGTCGACGTCCTATCTCAGCGGTTTCGGCAATCACTTCGCGACGGAAGCGCTCGAAGGCGCGCTGCCGGTCGGCCGCAACTCCCCGCAGAAGGTGGCCTACGGGCTCTATGCGGAGCAGTTCTCCAGCACCGCCTTCACCGCGCCGCGCGCGGAGAACCGGCGCACCTGGATGTACCGCATCCGCCCGTCGGTGCTGCACCGGCCGTTCGAGGCCATGCCCGCGGGCGCCTTCCACAACCGGTTCGACGAGGTGCCGCCGACGCCCAACCAGCTCCGCTGGAGCCCGCGGCCCCTGCCGCAGGCGCCCACCGACTTCGTCGAGGGCCTGTTCACCGTCGCGGGCAACGGCTCGCCGGCCGCGCACAGCGGGGTGGGCATCCACGTCTACACGGCGAACCGCGACATGGACGGACGCTGGTTCTACGACGCCGACGGCGAGCTGCTGATCGTCCCGCAGCTCGGGCGCCTGCGCATCCGCACCGAGCTGGGCACGCTCGAGGTCGAGCCGCAGCAGATCGCGGTGATCCCGCGCGGGCTGCGCTTCGCGGTGGACCTGCCCGACGGCGAGGCGCGCGGCTACGTGTGCGAGAACTTCGGCATCGCCCTGCGGCTTCCCGACCTCGGGCCGATCGGCGCCAACGGACTGGCCAACCCGCGCGACTTCGAGACGCCGGTGGCCGCGTACGAGGACCGCGAGGGCGACTTCGCCCTCGTCGCCAAGTTCCAGGGTCGCCTGTGGCGCGCGGCCATCGGGCACTCGCCCTGCGACGTGGTGGCCTGGCACGGCAACAGCGCGCCGTACCGCTACGACCTGCGCCGTTTCAACACCATCGGCTCGATCAGCTTCGACCATCCGGACCCGTCGATCTTCACCGTGCTCACCGCGCCCAGCGACACCCACGGCACGGCGAACATGGACTTCGCGATCTTCCCGCCGCGCTGGCTGGTGGCGCAGGACACCTTCCGTCCGCCGTGGTTCCACCGCAACGTCGCCAGCGAGTTCATGGGCCTGGTGCACGGCGCCTACGACGCCAAGGCGGAGGGCTTCGTGCCGGGCGCGGCCTCGCTGCACAACTGCATGAGCGGACACGGCCCGGATGCGGCGACCTTCGAGAAGGCGTCGAATGCCGATCTTTCGAAGCCCGACGTGATCGCCGACACCATGGCCTTCATGTTCGAGACGCGCGGCGTGCTGTGCCCGACGGCGCAGGCCATGGATGCGCCGGAGCGGCAGGCCGACTACTTCGAGTGCTGGCAGGGACTGCGCAGGCACTTCGATCCGGCCGCGCGCTGACGATGGCGACACCGGGGCGCGGTAGGCTGGGCGCCCCGACCGGAGCCTCGCCCATGCCGTCGCCGATCCGCTGTTGTCTGATCCTGGGCCTCGCCGCGGCGCTCACCGCCTGCGGTGCGCCCGCGACCTCCGACGCCGAGCCGCAGTCCACGCCGCTGCCGCCCGGTGCCGATGCCGGACCTGCGCCCGCGCCGTCGGCGTCGGCCACGCCGGTCCCCGGAGCAGGGGCGTCCGGAACGCGCAGCGCCGTCGCGCGCCTGTCCGACGTCGTCGGCTTCGAGGGCTTCGGCCCCGCAGCGTTCGGCGACGACGAGGAGGCCCTGCGCATGGCCTGGGGACGCGAGATGCGCGAGCAGCCGGCCGCCGAGGGCGCGAGCTGCCGTTATCTGTTCCCGTACCCCGCGGGCGACGACGGCTTCCGGCTGGCCTTCATGCTGGAGGACGGGCGGTTCGTGCGCCTGGACGTGGACACGCCCGAGATCGTCGCCCCCGGCGGCGGCACCGTCGGCATGTCGGTCGCGGAGATCGCCGCGCGCTATCCCGACCGCCTCCAGCGGACCCCGCACAAGTACGTCGAGGGCGGCGAGTACCTGGCCGTCCCCGCCGACCAGGGCGATGCGCGCCTGGTGTTCGCCACCGACGCCGACGGCCGCGTGACCGCGTGGCGCCTGGGCATCCCGCCCCAGGTCGACTACGTCGAAGGCTGCAGTTGAGGCGGCCGTGCCGCCCGGAACCGAGGAGTCCCCGATGCCGGAAGCAAGTCCCATCGTCCCGCCCCGCGCCATCCTGCTGGCCACCGACCTCAGCGCCCGCTGCGACCGCGCGCTCGACCGCGCCGTCGCCCTGGCCCGGCAGTGGCAGGCCCGCCTGGTGGTGCTCACCGTGCTCGATCCCTCGGTGCGACTGCTGGCCGAAGCCGCCGCCGGCCACGTGCCGGAGCGCCCGGATCCGCTGGAGGCGGCGCTGCGGCGCCTGCGCGCGGATGCCGATGCCGACGACGTGGACCTGGTCCTGCGGGTCGAGGAGGGCCATCCGGGCGAGGCCCTGCTGGCGACCGCGCTCGAGTTCGACTGCGGGCTGATCGTCACCGGCGTGGCGCGCAACGAGACCCTGGGGCGCCGCCTGCTCGGTACCACCGTCGACTGGCTGGTGCGGCGCGCGACGCTGCCGGTGCTCGTCGTGCAGAACCGGCCGCGCCGGCCCTACGCGACCATGGTGGCGGCCAACGATTTCTCGACGTCCTCGCGGTACGCCCTGCGGGTGGGCGCGGCCTTCTTCCCCGAAGGCAGGCTGACCCTGTTCCATGCGGTGGACGTGCCCCTGCTGGGGCTGCGCGACCGTTCCCGCGAGGAGGCGGTGGCCGAGGCGCGCAGCGCGGCCATGCTGGAGGCGCGCGAGGTGCTCGAGGAGGCGGGGCTGCCCGCGCCGCTGCGGCAGGCGGCGGACATCGTCGTCGAGCACGGCGATCCCGCGCGCCTGCTGCGCGACCACGTGCGCGAGCGGGCCCCCGACCTGCTGCTGCTCGCGACCCACGGCCGCGGCGCGCTGTTCGACATCGTGCTGGGCAGCATGGCGCGACGCATCCTCGAATGCGCCGGCACCGACGTGCTGCTGGTGCGCGACCCCCGGGCGAGCCGCGCCGGGCGTCGCGAGGAGGGCTGAGCGGCGCTCAGCCCTCCGGCGCGGGTGCGCGGCCCTCGCGGATCTTCGGGCGCGCGTCCGGATCGAGCGCCAGCGCCGCGCGCGCCATCAGGTGGGCGCTGACCGGTGCGGTGAGGAACAGGAAGGCGGTCACCAGCAGTTCGCGCAGGTGCAGTCCCTCCCCGAGGAGGGTGTGGCGCACGATGGAGGCGACCAGCAGGGCGCCGATGCCGACGGTGGTGGCCTTGGCGGGCCCGTGCAGGCGCTTGTAGATCTCCGACAGCTTGGCGAGCCCGAGCGAGCCGACCAGCATGAAGCCGGCGCCGACCAGGATCAGCGCGGAGACCAGGAACTCGACGACGACGGACGGGTTCATTCGATGATCCTCCCGCGGATGACGTACTTGCACAGCGCCAGCGTGCCGGCGAAGCCGAGCATCGCGATGATCAGCGCCGCCTCGAAGTACATGGTGGTGTCGAGCTGGATGCCGAGCAGCACCAGCAGCGCGATGGTGTTGATGTAGAGGGTGTCGAGCGCAAGGATGCGGTCCGGCGCCGACGGCCCGCGGATCAGTCGGTAGAGGGTCAGCAGCACGGCGACGGCGACCATCGCGGTGCCGGCGATGAGGGCGATGCCGATCACGGGAAGATCTCCATCAGCGGGGCCTCGTAGCGCGTCTTGATCGTGCGCACGATGGACTGGGCGTCGTCGGTGTGGAAACAGTGCACGAGCAGGTGGCGGCGGTCCTCGCTGAGCTCCGCCGACAGCGTGCCGGGGGTCAGCGTGATGATGCCGGCCAGGGCCGAGATGCCGTGCACGTCGCGGATGTCGAGCGGCACCCAGACGAACTCCGGGCGGATCGCCGACTCGCGGCCGAGGATGCGGCGCGCGACGTCGACGCTGCCGACCAGGATGTCCCAGCCGACCCGCAGCGCCAGCCGCAGCGCGACGCCCGGGCGGCGCATGCGCGGGCGGTCGTCGCGCAGGTCGCGCACCAGCCAGGGCAGGGCGATGCCGAACACGGCGCCGAGCAGCAGCTGTCCCGGTGCGATGGAGTTGGCCAGCAGAAGCCAGGTCAGGAAGACCGCGACGCTGAGCAGGGGCGCGGGAAACAGGCGGCTCATTCGTCTCCTCCTTCGCGCTGCGGCAGGGCGCCGCGGACGCCGTCGAGATAGGGCTGCGGCGCGAGCAGCTGCTCGCCCGCCGCGCGGGTGTAGGTCAGCACCGGCTCGGCCGCGACGGAGAGCGCAAGGTTCATCGCGACCAGCAGGGCCACCGCGGCGACGTGGACGCCGCGCGCGGGCGCGGCGTCGGCCGCGTCCGGGGTCTCCGCGACCTCGACGGCCGCGTCCCGCTTCCAGAACAGCTGGCTGCCGCTGCGCGCCATCGCGACCATGACCGCGAGGCTGGAGATCAGCACGGCGGCGAAGATCCAGCCGGTCGGGCCGCCGGCGCCCGGGGTCGCCGCGAGCAGGGTGAGCTTGCCGACGAAGCCAGGCAGCGGCGGCAGGCCGACCAGCGCGACCGCGATCAGGATGAAGCCGACGCCCAGCAGCATGGGCTGCCGCACCGCCTCGCCGGCGGTCAGTGCATCGCCCAGCCGCGGGCGCTGGCGGAGCACCGCATCGGCGAGCAGGAACAGCGCGCCGCCCGCCAGTGCACTGTGCACCAGGTAGTACAGGCCGGCGGCGATCGACGCCGGCGTGACCAGGGCGAACGCGATGAACAGCGTCGCCGCCGACACCAGCACGAGATGCGCGGCCATGTGGCGCAGGCTGCGCGAGGCCAGGGTGCCGAGCGCGGCCAGGAACAGCAGCGCGATGGCCAGGGGCATCACCCACGGCCAGGCCACGTCGGCGACCGGCTCGGCGCCGAACACCGCCGTGTACACCCGCAGCACGCAGTAGATGCCGAGCTTGGTCATCACCGCGAACAGCGCGGCCGCGGCCGCCGGCGCGCGGGCGTAGGTGTCGGGCAGCCACAGGTAGAGCGGAAGCAGGGCCGCCTTGGCGCAGAACACCACCAGCAGCACGCCCGCGGCGGCGCGGATGGTGCCCAGGTTGCCTTCCGCGGCCACGGCGACGCGCGCGGCCATCTCGGCCATGTTGAGCGTGCCGGTGAGGCCGTAGAGCAGGCCCACGGCGATCAGGAACAGCACCGACACGCCGACGTTGAACGCCACGTACTGCATGCCGGCCGCCATCCGCGTGCCGCGGCCGCCGGAGAGCATGATCCCGTAGGAGGCGATCAGCAGCAGCTCGAAGAACACGAACAGGTTGAACAGGTCCGCGGTCAGGAAGGCGCCGAACAGGCCCGCGAGCTGCAGCTGGAAGAAGGCGTGGAAATAGGGCGCGCGCGCGTCCCAGCCGTCCGCCGCGTAGAGCAGGCAGGGCAGGGCCAGCAGGGCCGTGGTCAGCACCATGAGCGCCGACAGGCGGTCCACCGCCAGGGCGATGCCGAGCCGCGCCGGCCAGTCGCCGAGGAGGTAGACGCTCACGCTGCCGGTCGCGGCTTCCGCGACCAGGGCCGCGGCCACCGCGATCCAGGCCACGCAGCCGGCCAGGCCGAGCCAGCGCCGCACGCGGATGTCGCTGCGTTCGACGAGCAGGAGGACGCCGGCCAGCAGCAGCGGACCGAGGACCGGGAACACCGGCAGGTGTGCCGTCATCGACGCACCTCCGCCTGCACCGGGATGTCGCGCGGATCGGCCGGCTCGCCGGCCACCGCGCCGTCGCGCTCCTGCGCGTCGACGTGGTCGCTGGCGTTGTCGGCGCGGCTGCGCAGGGCGACGACCAGCAGCACGGCCGTCATCGCGAAGGCGATCACGATGGCGGTGAGCACCAGTGCCTGCGGCAGCGGGTCGGCGTGGTTGTCGCGGGTCGCTGCGACGCCTTCGAGCAGGACCGGCGGCGCACCGACGACCAGCCGGCCCATCGAGAACAGCAGCAGGTTGACCCCGTAGGACAGCAGGGTCAGGCCGAGGATGAGCTCGAAGGTGCGCGCGCGCAGCACCAGGTAGATGCCGGCGGCGAACAGCACGCCCACGGCGGAGGCGAACGCCAGTTCCATCAACGGGACTCCTTGGTGGGGGTCGAGGCGGGGCGCCGGATGGCGCCCAGCGAGGACAGGGCCAGCAGGCTGGCGGCGCCGACGACGAGGTACACGCCGAGGTCGAAGCCGAGCACGCTGGCGATCGGCACTTCGCCGATCACCGGCAGGTGCGGATGCCAGTGGTCGCTGGTGAGGAAGGGCAGGCCGAACAGCATCGGCGCGACGCCCGTGGCCACGGCCAGCAGCAGGCCGATGCCGATGATGCGCGGGTAGTTCGGCGCCAGGCGCTCGTGCACGCGTCCCACGCCGCTGACCAGGTACATGAGCAGCATGGGCACCACCAGGACGAGGCCGGCGATGAAGCCGCCGCCCGGCTGGTTGTGGCCGCGCAGGAACAGGTAGGCCGAGACCGCGAGCGCCACCGGCAGCAGGAGCTGCACCACCACCGTCGGGATGGCCATGCGCATCGGTGGCCCGTCCACCCAGCGCTCGGGCAGGATCTCCATGCGCTGCAGCAGGGCGTGGATCAGGAGGCCGGCGATGGCGAAGACCGTGATCTCGCCCAGCGTGTCGAAGCCGCGGAAGTCCACCAGGATGATGTTGACCACGTTGGTGCCGCCGCCGTCGGGCAGGGCGCGCGCGAGCATCTCGCCGGACACGCTGTCGAGGTCGCGCGTCAGGGTGGCGTAGGCCAGCACGGCGACGCCGAGGCCGCCCGCGATGGCGAGCACCGCGTCGCGCACGCGCCGGCCGAGCGGTTCGCGCGGCGTGGTCTGCGGCAGGTAGTTCATCGCCAGCAGCACCAGCGCGATGGTGGCCATCTCGACCAGCAGCTGGGTCAGCGCCAGGTCCGGCGCGGAGAGCATGACGAAGGCCAGGCTCACGCCGAGGCCGACCGCGCCGAGCACGATCACCGCCTTGAGGCGCTGGTGATGCAGCAGCACCGTGCCGATCGCGGTCGCCACGATCAGGCCCCACAGCAGCACGCCGAGCCAGGGCAGCGCCTGCACGCGCGCGATGTCGCCGAGCGTGTAGCCCTGGACGAAGGGCGCCACCGCCATCACGAGGGTGGCCACCGCCAGCAGGCGCATGTAGCGCTGCAGGCTGCCGTTCTCCAGCACGCGGGTCGTGCCGGCCGCCAAGGCGAACACCCCGTCCATGATCCGGTCGTACACGCTGCGCACCAGCGAGGTGCTCTCCGCGGCGTGGACGTCGGTGTGCCGGCGCAGCATGGTGTAGAGCGCGAAGCCGCCGACCAGGCTGACGATGCTCATCACCAGCGGCAGGTTGAAGCCGTGCCAGATCGCCAGGTAGTAGTCCGGCGCCGCCGCGCCGAGCACGCCGGAGACGCCGGCGGCCAGCACCGGCGCGATGGTGTAGGCCGGCAGCACGCCCACCGCCACGCACAGCACCACCAGCACCTCGACCGGCACGCGCATGAAGCGCGGCGGCTCGTGCGCGGTGATCTCGATGTCGCGCGGCGCGGTGCCGAGGAAGGCGTCGTGCAGGAAGCGCAGGCTGTAGGCCACGCTGAACAGGCCGCCGAGCACCGCGATGCCGGACATCACGTTGCGCACCCAGGCCGGGCCCGGCAGGTCGGCGGCCTCGGTGAAGAACATCTCCTTCGACAGGAAGCCGTTGAGCAGGGGCACGCCGGCCATCGCCAGGGTCGCGACGACCGCCAGCGCCGAGGTCCAGGGCATCAGCCTGCGCAGGCCGCCGAGCCGGCGAAGGTCGCGGGTGCCGGTCTCGTGGTCGATGATGCCCGCGGCCATGAACAGCGAGGCCTTGAACGTGGCGTGGTTGAGGATGTGGAACAGGCCCGCGACCACGGCCATGGGCGTGGACAGGCCGAACAGCAGGGTGATGAGGCCCAGGTGCGAGATCGTGGAATAGGCGAGCAGGCCCTTGAGGTCGTGCTGCCAGATCGCGAAGAACGAGCCGACCAGGAAGGTCGCCGCGCCCGCGCAGCACACCAGGATGAAGAACAGCTCGCTGCCGGCCAGGGTCGGGTGCAGGCGTGCGATGAGGAACACGCCGGCCTTCACCATCGCCGCGGAGTGCAGGTAGGCCGAGATCGGGGTCGGGGCCGCCATCGCGTGCGGCAGCCAGAAGTGGAACGGGAACTGCGCCGACTTGGTGAAGGCGCCCAGCAGGATCAGGACCAGCGCCGCCGGGTAGAGCGCGTGGGCACGCACCAGCTCGCCCGAGGCGAGCACGGTGTCGAGGTCGTAGCTGCCGACGATGCGGCCGAGCACGACCACGCCGGCCAGCAGCGCGAGACCGCCGCCGCCGGTGACGGTCAGCGCCATGCGTGCGCCCTGGCGGGCGTCCTGGCGGTGCTGCCAGAAGCCGATCAGCAGGAACGAGCTGATGCTGGTCAGCTCCCAGAACACCACCAGCAGCAGGAGGTTGCCGGAGATCGCCAGGCCCAGCATCGCGCCCATGAACAGCAGCAGCAGGCCGTAGAAGCGCCGGGCGCTGTCGCGCGGGCTCAGGTAGTAGTGCGCGTACAGCACGATGAGCGCGCCGATGGCGAGCACCAGGCCGCCGAACATCCACGCGTAGCCGTCGATGCGCAGGGCGAAGTCCAGCCCGACGCTCGGGATCCAGGCGTGGGTGCTGCGCAGGATCTCGCCGCCGAGCACGCGCGGTGTCAGGCTGGCGAGCAGGGCCAGCCCGCCGAGCGGGGCGACGGCGGCCAGGAGCGCCGTGTTCCGGCGCGACAGGCCGGGGGTGCAGGCGATCAACGCTGCCAGCACGAAGGGCAGCGCAAGCAATGCCTCGAGCATCGCGGTCCTCGATCAGGAAGGTGGGCGGTGCGGAGGACGCCGCGGCCGCGCATGCGGCGCGGGTGCGGCGAAACCGTGGCGGGATTCTAGCGGGTTTCCGTGAAGACGCTGCTTCGGAAGCGGTCTCAAACGTGCGCCGAGCGGCGCGCATATAACCGGTGTCGGTCGCGATCGTCGCGGAGCCGGTAAGCTTGTCGGATGCGCGAGACGACCCCCGGCTGGCTGGTGTTCGGCGCCACCGGTGCGGTCGGTGGCCGCGTCCTCGCGCGCCTGCGCGGACAGGCGGCGCCGGTGCTGGCGGTCAGCCGGCGACCGCAGGGGGGCGATCCGGCGGTGGACTTCCTCCAGGGCGACGTCTTCGCCGACACCGGCGCGCTCGCCGATGCGCTCGCGGCGCGGGGCTGTCCCGGCACCATCGTGAGCGCCGGGCCGCTGGACGGCTTCGTCGCCTGGGCGCTGCGCAGCCCGCTGCCGCCGGGCCTGCGCATGGCCGCGCTGTCCTCGATGAGCGCCGAGACCAAGCGCGAGGCCGAGGATCCCGCCGAGCGCGCGCTCGCGGCGCGCCTGCAGGCTGCGGAGCGCGCCCTGCTCGACGCGGCGCCCGCGCGCGGCTGGCAGGTGACCCTGCTGCGGCCGACCCTGATCTGGGGCGCCGGCCTCGACCGCAGCCTGTCGCCGCTGGTGCGGCTGGGCGCGCGCACCCGCCTCCTTCCGGTGCCGCGGGGGAGCGGCGGGTTGCGCCAGCCGGTGCACGTGGACGATCTCGCCCAGGCTCTCCTGCGCGCAGTCGAGCTGCCGGAACTGGCCGGCGAGGTCCTCCGGCTGCCCGGCGGGGAGACCCTCGGCCTCGACGAAATGCTGCGACGCAGCTTGGCGGCGGCTGCGCCGCAGGCGCGCATCCTGCGCGTCCCCGACCTCCTGTCCCGGCCGGTCGAGCGGCTCCTCGCCCTCGGTCCGCCGCGCGCGCGCGCCGCGGCGAACGCGCTCCGACGCAGTCGCCGCGACCTTCTCGCCGGCGGGGACGACTGGACCCGGCTCGGCATCCGGCCGCGTCCCTTCCGGCCCGGCCCGGACGCATTCCGCCCCGGCGTCTGACGCCGGCGTCCTCCTCCCTCCGGGAACTGCTGCAAAGCAGCAGCGGCGCTGATGTCAAGCGCTGCGGCGCAGCATTGCTTCGCCGATTTAGCCGTCATTAAGATCCCGGCCACAACAAGACAAACACCCGTTGGGGAGGGGCTCGATGATCACGCGCACTGGCCTGGCCTGGGCCGTCGGCTGCACGCTCGCACTGTCGCTGTCGGCCTGCGGAGGCGGGGGAGGCGGCGGGGGCGTCGGGACCGCTCCGCCGCCGCCGCCGGCGACCACGAGCTTCTCGGTGAGCGACGTGCAGGCCGGTGCGCTGCCCGGCCCGTCGGCGACCGACCTCGCCTTCCTGGGCAGCACCGACGGGACCCTGAACCCGCCGGTCGCCGATCCGAACAACTTCGCCGACCCGGCGGCGGCCGTCGGCACCCTCGACGGGTTCGGCACCGTCACGCCGGTCACGTTCGCGCTGCAGGCCAGCGCGGACTTCTCCTCGGTGGCGCTGGGGTCCAGCGTGCGCGTGTTCGAGGTGGAGACCAATCCCGCCGCCAACCGCGCGGTGACGCGCGTGGTGCGCGAGCTGACGGCGCAGGAGATGGCGGTCGGGCAGGGCATCGCGGGTGCGGGCTACGTCACCGCGGCACTGGTGCCGACGCAGCCGCTGAAGCCGTCCACCACCTACCTGTACGTGCTGACCGACGGCCTGCGCGACCGTGAGGGCAACGCGGCCAGCCCGGCCCAGAGCTACTTCCTGGCCAAGCGCACCAGTCCGATCTGCAGCGGGTCGACCAGCCTCGACCCGCTGGTGCCGGCCTCGAACTGCCCGACGATCGAGCTCCTGCGCCAGCTGGTGAACGCACAGGAAGCCGCCGCCGCCAGCGCGGGCGTGGCCCGCGACGGCATCGTGCTGTCGTGGACGGTCACCACCCAGAGCACCGCGCCGGTCATGCAGACGGTGCGCGCCAACGTGGCACCGGCGCCGGTGGTGCTGGCGCCCACCGGGCAGAACAGCGGCGCGGTCGGCCTGCCGCCGATCGCCGACATCCATGCCGGCTTCATCGAGCTGCCCTACTACCTGGTCGCCCCGACCGGCACGCCGGGCGCGGAGAACACCACCCCGACCGGCCCGCTCTCCGGGTTCTGGCGCGCGCCGCCCTGCGGGACCGTCGCCACCTGCGCCTCGCGCTTCGGACCGACCAATCCGTCCACCCACCTCACCGTCTTCAACCCGCGCCCCGTGCAGAACGGCACGGTGCGGGTGCCGGTCATCGTGACGGTTCCCAACGCCGCCTCGGGGCAGACGCGCCCCGCCGCGGGCTGGCCGCTGGCGATCTTCGCCCACGGCATCACCCGCAACCGCACCGACGCCATCGCGCTGTCGGCCAGCATGGCTGCGGCCGGGCACGCGGTGATCGCCATCGACCAGCCGCTGCACGGCATCACCCCGGCGGACGCGTCGCTGGCGCCCTTCCGGGTGAGCGCGACCAACCCGCTGACGGCCGCGCTCCATGCGGCGGGCGTGCGCGAGCGCACCTTCGACGTGGACTACGTCGACAACGCGACCGGCGCGGCGGGCCCGGACGGCGTGGTCGACAGCTCCGGCGCGCACTTCATCAACCTCGGATCGCTGCTCACCTCGCGCGACAACCTCCGGCAGTCGATCGCCGACCTGTTCGTGCTGCGCGCCTCGGTGCCCAACATGAGCCTCGACGGCGGCGCCACGCCGGCCTTCGACGACAGCCGCGTGAGCTTCGTCGGCCAGTCCCTCGGCGGCATCGTCGGCACCGGCTTCGTGGCCTACGAGCCCGACGTCGTCCGCGCCGTGCTGTCCGCGCCCGGCGGCGGGGTGGCGCAGATGCTCAACGGGTCGGAGACCTTCGGCCCGCGCATCCGCGCCGGCGTCGCGGCGGCGGCGGGCGTGAGCGAGACCTCGCCCGCCTTCCCGGGCATCCTCGCCTCCTTCCTCGGCGCGGCGCAGACCGTGCTGGACGCGGCCGACCCGATCAACGTCCCGGCCGCGCTCGCCGCGCAGAACGCCATCCTCCTGCACGAGGTCGTGGGCGACGGCGCCGGCGAGCTGCCGGACCAGGTGATCCCGAACAGCGTCGCCGGCGCGCCGCTCTCGGGCACCGAGCCGCTGGTCCGCGCGCTCGGCCTGGCGTCCATCACCGCCACGACCCAGCGCCCCGAGGGCGTGCGCGGCGTGGTCCGCTTCGTGCGCGGCGAGCACGGCTCGCTGCTGAGCCCGGACAGCTCGCGGGTGGCCGGCGCCGACCAGACCTACCTCGACGTGATGACCGAGATGCAGCAGCAGGCGGCCACGTTCGTGGGGACCGGCGGCACCACGGTGCGGGTCCAGAACAACGCGGTCGTCCGCGGCAACTGACGCAGCGAACAGGGGAGCGCTCCACATGAAAAGGCATCACCGCGGCGCACGCGCGCCGCTCACCCTCGCGGTCGCGGCGGCCCTGCTCGCCGCACCGACGGCGCAGGCCATCGACTTCAGCCGCGGCGAACTCACCGGCAGCTTCGACACGACCATCTCCTACGGCGCCTCGTGGCGCATGCAGGAGCGCGCCGACGACCTCATCTCGAAGGCGCAGTTCGACCCGACGCTGTCCGCGCAGATCAGCGCGCTGCAGGCGCAGGGCCGCTACATCGACGCCGCCAACCTGCAGGCGGCCGCGCGCGGCCGCTTCTCCGGCAACCGCGACGACGGCAACCTCAAGTACGACAAGCACGACCTGATCTCGAACGCGGTCAAGATCACCAGCGAGCTGGCGCTGAACTGGCGCGACTGGGGCGCCTTCACCCGCGCGACCTACTTCTACGACTTCGAGAACGCCGACCGCGACGACCTGTCGCGCGACGCGCGCAACCTCATCGGCGAACGCTTCCGCCTGCTCGACGCCTTCGTCTACCGCGACTTCGCGCTCGGTGCCGACGGCGACCGCACCGCCTCGGTGCGCCTGGGCCGCCAGGTCATCAGCTGGGGCGAGAGCACCTTCATCCAGAACGGCATCAACGCGATCAACCCGGTGGACCTCTCGGCGCTGCGGGTGGCCGGTGCCGAGCTGCGCGAGGCCTTCCTCCCGGTCGATGCGCTGTGGACGAGCTTCCAGCTCAGCGACAACGTCGCGCTGGAGGCCCTGTACCTGTTCGAGTTCGAGGAGATCGAGATCGACGCGGCGGGCACCTACTTCAGCGCCAACGACTTCGCCGCGCCCGGCGGCCGCTACGTGATGCTGAACTTCGGCACCGTGCTGCAGCCGGTGTCGAACCCGGACCTGTACTACGACGCCTGTACCCGCGGGCCTGCCGGCTATGCCTCCAGCGACCTGTTCGACGGCCTCGCCGCCACCTACGGCGCGGCCACCGCCGCGGCGCTGATCGGCGCCGGCTGCTCGGCGTCCTTCCAGCGCAGCCCCAACAACAACGCGCGCGACAACGGCCAGTACGGCGCCGCGCTGCGCTGGTTCGCGCCGGGGCTGCGCGACACCGAGTTCGGCTTCTACTACCTGAGCTACCACAGCCGCATGCCGGTGATCTCGGGCATCTCGGTGACCGGCGCCCCGGGCGGCGGCATGCCCGTGCCGGGCGGCAGCTACTTCCTGGAGTACCCGGAGAACATCGACCTGTTCGGCGCGAGCTGGAACAGCACGCTGCCCGGCGGCGTGGCCTGGCAGGGCGAGCTGAGCTATCGGCCCAACATGCCGCTGCAGGTGGACGACGTCGAGCTGCTGTTCGCCGGCCTGACCCCGCTCAACCCCCTGCTGCCGGTGCCGCAGCTGCGCTTCCACAGCCAGCTCGGCGAGTACGGCCCGGGCGAGTACATCCGCGGCTACACGCGCAACAGGGTCTCGCAGCTGCAGTCCACCTTCACCAAAGTGGTCGGGCAGGCCTTCGGCGCGGACCAGATCGCGCTGGTCGCGGAACTGGGCGCCACCAAGGTGTGGAACCTGCCCGACCCCAGCGTGCTGCGCTACGAGGGCGAGGGCACCGACACCGGCGGCGGCTGCGACACCTACGACGGCTGCTGGCGCAACCCGGTGCGCACCGCGGGCGGGTTCCCCACCGCGTTCTCGTGGGGCTACCGGCTCGCCGCGCGCTTCGACTACAACGCCTTCCTCGGCACCGCCCTCAACGTCGCGCCGCGCATCGCCTTCAACCACGACGTCAACGGCACCACGCCGGGGCCGGGCGGCAATTTCCTCGAGGGCCGCAAGTCCTACACGCTGGGCGTGGAGGCGACCTACCTCAACCGCTGGGCCTTCGACCTGAGCTACACCGGCTTCAGCGGCGGCAAGCCCTACAACCAGATCCACGATCGCGACTTCGCCTCGGCGAGCGTCCGCTACTCGTTCTAGCCGCACACCAACGTCCAAGGGATCAGGGACCATGACCAACCCCCTCACCGCACCGCGTCGCCTCCTCGGCGCCTGCATCCTGGCCGCGGCCGTCGCGACGCCCGGCTTCGCCGCGACCACCCCGGAGAAGGCGGCCGAACTCGGCCGCAGCCTGACGCCGCTGGGCGCCGAGATGGCCGGCAACGCCGACGGCACCATTCCCGCCTGGGAGGGCGGCATCACCCGTCCGCCGGCCGGCTACGTGGAAGGCCAGTTCCACGTCGATCCGTTCGCGTCCGACACGCCGCGCCTGCGCATCGACCGCTCGAACTACCGCGAGCACGCGGACAGGCTGTCGGCCGGGCAGCAGGCGATGTTCGAGAAGTACGACACGTTCTTCATGGACATCTACCCGACCCGGCGCAGCGCCTCCTTCCCCGAGCGCATCTACGAGTACACCCGCCGCAACGCCACCGAGTGCCGGCTGGTCGCCGACGGCGAGGGTGTGGAGAACTGCGCCGAGGGCATCCCGTTCCCGATCCCCAACGACGCCTACGAGGTGATCTGGAACCACAAGCTCAAGTACAAGAGCCCCTCGGTGCTGAGCTACTCGAACCAGGCGCCGGTCACCGCCGGCGGCGCCTACAACCTGGTGCGCCTGCGCGAGGAGGTGCTCGGCCTGTACTACCGCGAGGGCAACACCAGCGAGACCATCAACAACTCGCTGCTGTACTTCAAGCAGGAGGTCCTGTCCCCGGCGCGCCTCGCCGGCCAGGTGCTGCTGGTGCACGAGACCCTGGACGCCGCCGCCGCGCCGCGCCAGGCGTGGGTCTACAACCCCGGGCAGCGCCGCGTGCGGCGCGCGCCCAACATCGCCTACGACAACCCCGGCACCGCCGCCGACAACCTGCGCACCACGGACATGACCGACATGTTCAACGGCGCCATGGACCGGTTCGACTGGGAGCTGGTGGGCAAGCGCGAGATGTACATCCCGTACAACTCGTACCGGACCAAGTCCGACGGCACCAGCGTGTCCGACCTGATCCGGCCGGGGCACCTCAACCCGGAACGCCTCCGCTACGAGCTGCATCGCGTGTGGGTGGTCGAGGCCCGGCTCAAGCCCGGCGCCCGCCACATCAACAGCCGCCGCACGTTCTACCTGGACGAGGACAGCTGGCAGATCGTGATGATCGACCACTACGACGGCCAGGGCGGGCTGTGGCGCTACTCCGAGGCGGCGCCGATCAACTACTACGAGGTCCCGCTGTTCTGGACCGCGCTGGAGACGCACCACGACCTCAAGTCGGGCCGCTACATCAGCATCCTGCTCGACAACGACGACAAGCCGCGCGACTTCAGGTACCAGTCGACGCCGGCCAACTACTCGCCGCAGAACCTGCGTTCCGCCGGCGTGCGATGAACGGGGGGCGGTGAGCGGGCGGCGCGGGGCGACGCTCCGCACCGCCCGCGTCCGCCCCGTCCCAACCCGGAACGACCTGCCGATGGCGCGCATACGCCCGACGACTCCGCCTGCCCGCCGCAGGCGCGCGGCCCTGGCCGCGGCCCTGCTGGCGACGCTTCCCGCCACCGCCCAGGAGGCCGCGCCGGCCCCGGTGCAGGATCCGGCGTACCTCGATGCCGAACGCATGCCGCGCGTCGGACGCAGCCTGCTGCTCGACGCCCATGGCGCCGAGGGCGTGGTCGTCGCCGTCGGCGAGCGCGGCCACGTGCTGCGCTCCACCGACGGCACCACCTGGACCCAGGCCGAGCGCGTGCCCACGCGCAGCACCCTCACCAGCGTGACCGCGGCAGGCGGGCAGTGGTGGGCGGCGGGCCACGACGGCGTGATCCTGCATTCCGCCGACGGCGGCCGGACCTGGACTGCGCAGCGCGTCGCGCCGTGGTCGCCGGACCAGGCCGACCCGGCGGAGGGCATTCCCCTGCTCGACCTGCACTTCGACGACGCGCAGCGCGGCGTGGCGGTCGGCGCGTACTCGCTGCGTCTGGTCACCGGGGACGGCGGCGCCACCTGGATCGAGGCGCCCGCCGCGATCCGCGAGGACATCGCGCCGCCGGTCGCCGCGGATCCGGCGGCGGATCCGGTCGTGGACGCGGACGGCGTGGACGACAGCTGGCTGCTCGACGGCGACGACCTGCTGCTCGAGGACGATGCCGATCCCCATCTCAACGCCGTCGTGCGCACCGGCGACGGCGCGCTGGTGATGGTCGGCGAGCGCGGCAGCGTGCTCCGCTCGCGCGACGACGGCGCGAGCTGGGAGCGGCTCGCGCTGCCCTACGGCGGCTCCATGTTCGGCGTGCTGGCCTGGGAGGGCGACCACATCCTCGCCTTCGGCATGCGCGGGCGCGCGTTCGAATCGCACGACCTGGGCGACACCTGGCGCGAGGTCGCCACCGGCGCCGGCGCCAGCCTCATGGGCGGCGCCGCCCTGCCCGGCGGCGGCGCGGTGCTGGTCGGCGCCCAGGGCACGGTCGCCGTCCGCGCGGCCGCCGACGCGCCGTTCCGCGTCCACACCTTCGTGACCGACGCGGGCGAGACGCCGACGCTGGCGGCGGTGCTGCCGGCCGCGGAGGGCGCACTGCTGCTGTTCGGCGAGCACGGCGCCGCCGCCTTCGTCCCCGCCGCCGCGCGCTGATCCAGGAGTCGCCCGCCCATGCATTCCACCCCGGTCCGGCCCGGCGCCTTCCACCGCATCGCCGAGCGCATCGTCTTCGGCAACCGGCCGCTGATCCTCGTCCTGTTCGCCGCGGTGACCGTGCTGATGCTCGCGATGGCCGCGCAGCTGCGCGTCGACGCGGGCTTCAAGAAGCAGATCCCGCTCGGCCACGAGTACATGCGCACCTTCCTCGACTACGAGGCGGAGTTCGGCGGCGCCAACCGCGTGCTGGTGGCGGTGGTCGCGGAGGACGGCGACATGTTCACGCCGGCGTTCTTCGCCGCGCTGGAAGGCATGACCGCCGACGTCATGGCCATCGAGGCGGTCGACGACGCGCGCGTGCGCTCGCTGTACACGCCGAACGTGCGCTTCACCGAGGTGGTGGAGGACGGCTTCGCGGGCGGCAACGTCATCCCCGACACCTTCTCTGCCAAGGGCGCGGACGAGGCCGACTTCGCGACGGTGCGCGGCAACATCGTCAAGGCCGGCATCCTCGGCCGGCTTGTGGCGCGCGACTGGTCGGGCGCGATGATCTGGGCCGATCTCATTCCCGAGGACTCCGGCACGCCGCTCGACTACCAGGCCGTCGCCGCCGAGTTCGAGGCGATCCGCGCGAAGTACGAGCGCGACGGCCACACCGTCCACATCATCGGCTTCGCCAAGATGGTGGGCGACATCGCCGACGGCGCGCGCTCGGTGATCTGGTTCTTCGGCCTGACCATCGCCTTCACCTGGGTGCTGCTGTTCCTGTACTCGACCTCGGTGAAGCTCGCGACGCTGACCGTGGCGGCGGCCCTGGTCGCGGTGGTCTGGATGCTCGGCGCGCTGCGGCTGATGGGCTTCGGCGTCGACCCGATGAACATGCTGACGCCGTTCCTGGTGTTCGCTATCGCGGTGAGCCACGGGGAGCAGATGATCAACCGCTTCCGCGGCGAGATCTTCTTCGGCGGCCTGGAGGACGGCAGCCCGGACGAACTCCGCGCGCGCCAGGGCGTGCCCGCGCCGGAGGCCGCGCGGCTGGCCTTCCGCATGCTGCTGGTGCCCGGCGCGGTGGCGCTCCTGGCCGGCTGCATCGGCTTCGGTGCGATCCTGCTGATCCCCATCCGCATCATCTTCGAGCTCGCCATCACCGCGACGGTGGGCGTGGCGCTCACCATCCTCACCAACCTCGTGCTGCTGCCGGTGCTGCTGTCCTACACGCGGCTGCGCAACATGGAGCGCAAGCGCGAGTACCGCCTGCGCCAGCTCACGCGCTTCGACCGCATCTGGGCGCTGCTCGCGCGGCTGTCGCGCCCGCGCGCGGCGGCGGTGGTCATCGCCGTCGGCGTCGTCGCCTGGGGCCTGGCGTTCTGGCACGGCAAGAAGGTGATGATCGGCGACGCCCAGGAAGGCGTCGCCGAGCTGCGCCCGGAGGCACGCTACAACCAGGACGCCCGGCTCATCACCGAGCGCTTCGCGCTGGGCGTGGACATCCTCAACGTCATCGCCGAGGCACGGCCGGACGCCTGTACGCTGAGCCATCCGGCGATGGAGACCATCGACCGCTTCGCCTGGCATCTCGCCAACGTCGAGGGCGTGCAGCAGGTCATCACCCTGCCGATGGCGGCCAAGGTGGTGAACGCCGGCTGGAACGACGGCTCGATCCGCTGGCGCGTGCTGCCGCGCGATCCCGACAGCCTGCGCGTGGCGACCCAGCAGTTCGAGACCGATTCCGGCCTGCTCAACGCCGACTGCTCGGCCATCCCGGTCTCGGCCTTCCTCACCGACCACCGCGCCGAGACCATCGACCGCGTGGTCGCCACGGTGAAGCAGTTCCGCGAGGACAACGGCGCCTGGGCCGGCGCCGACGCCAACCTGCGCGAGGAGCTGGCCGAGGCCGCGCGCGCGGCCGCCGAGCGCGGCGAGGACTTCGCCGACGACCGCGTCAACCTGCGCCTGGGCACCGGCAACATCGGCGTGGCCGCGGCCATCAACGACACCGTCCGCCGGGTGGAGAAGCGCATCCTCTACCTGCTCTACGCGGCCGTGTTCACCATGTGCCTGGTCAGCTTCCGCAGCCCGCGGGCGGCGCTGTGCATCGTGCTGCCGCTGGTGCTGGTGACCGAACTCGGCCACGCGCTGATGGTGGCGCTGGACATCGGCATGAAGATCAACACGCTCACCGTGGTCGCGCTCGGCGTCGGCATCGGCGTGGACTACGCGATCTACATCTTCGCGCGCATGAACGAGAACCTGAAGCTCGGCCGCTCGGTGGGGGAGAGCTACTTCATCGCGCTCAAGACCACCGGCATCGCGATCTTCTACACCGCGCTGACGCTCGCGGTCGGCGTCGCTATGTGGATCTTCTCCGACCTCAAGTTCCAGGCCGACATGGGACTGATGCTGACCTTCATGTTCGTGGTCAACATGGTCGCGGCCATCGTGTTCCTGCCGGCGCTGTGCCGCTGGCTGCTGCGTCCGCGCGAGCGCGACGACTGGAGGCCGCCGGCGGCCACCTGACCGGAGCGTGTCGTGCGCTTCGAGGCATCCCGTCTCGAAACGCACGACGCGCTCTATATCTCGCGGGCCGGCGGCACCGCGCGCGCCTTCGCCATCGCGCGCAGGGCGATGAGCAGCACGCCGCCCAGGACCATCGCCCCGCCGACGTACAGGCGGATGCCGGGGCGGTCGCCCCAGAAGGCGATGCCCAGCCCCACCGCGACCACCGGCGTCAGCAGCAGCCAGGGCGTCAGCTGCGCGATGGGGTGGCGCTGCACCAGCAGGTAGTACAGCCCGTGGCCGAGCAGGGAGGCGATCACGGCCGAGTACAGCACGCCGCCCCAGGCCAGCGTCCCGGCGCCGGCCGCGGCAGCGAAGGCGCCCGGTTCCAGCAGCAGGCTCGCCGCCAGCAGCGGGGCGACGCCGACGACGGCCGTCCACGCCTGCATCGAGAAGGCCGACAGGCCGCGCAGCGGGCGCATCAGCACCGTGCCCAGGGCGAGGAAGAAGGCCGAGACCAGCATCAGCACCAGCGACCACGGCGCCGCCAGGACCAGCGGGTCGAAGCCCAGCACCAGCACCCCGGCGAAGCTGACCGCGATGGCGAGCCCGGTGCGCCAGGCGAAGCGCTCGCCCAGCACCACCCAGGCCAGCAGCGCCGCCATCGGCACGTAGCTCTGCATGACGATGGCGGGCGACGCCAGGTTCCCGGCCATCCGCAGCGCCCAGAAGCTGAGCCCGAAGTGCAGCACGCCGTTGCACAGGCACACCGCGACCAGCCGCGGCCACTGCCCGGGTTCCGGGCGGCGCAGGAAGGGCAGCAGGACCACGCTCAGCAGGGCCAGGCGCAGGGCGGTGAACAGGAACGGCGGGATCTCGCGCAGCGCGTAGGCCGAGGTCAGGAAGTTCCCGCCCCAGGCCAGGCAGACCAGGAGGATCAGGGCGACGTCGCGCGGGGGCATGGCGGGTACGGCGGCAAAGGGCGCGAGTCTACGTGCGTCCTGCGCCCGCCGTTGTGATCCGCGTCGATCCGCGCCACGATCCGGCTTCCGGCGCAGCGGCGCCTCTCACGGGAACCCGGGGACGATGGACGGCACGGCATTGGCTTCGATGGGCGCCGGCGCGAGCGCGGCGGTGGTCGGCATCGCGCTGCTCGCGCTGCTGCTCTTCCTGCTGGTCGGCGGGCTGCTGCTCAAGCTCGCGGTCCGCTTCGCGGCGCGCTTCTCGCCGCCCTACGGGCGCACCGTGCTGGCGGTGTTCCTGGCGGCGCTGCTCGGCACGGTGATCAACGTCGTCGTCGCCCTGGGCCTCGGGCTCGGCGGCGCCGTCGGCGGGGCGGAGGCCGCGGCGACCGTCGGCTGGACCTACAACCTCATCGCGACCGTGGTCGGCTTCGCGATGATCGCGCTGATGACGCGCCTGCTGGTGCGCCGCCCCGACGGCAGCGCGCTGGGCGTGGGCACCACACTGCTGGCGGCCTTCCTCTACATGGTCATGCTGTTCGTGATCGGCTTCGTGCTGGCCTTCGTCGCCGCCCTGGTCGCCGGCCTCGCGGGCACGACCGGTCCCTGAGCCGGCTCACCAGGTCCAGCCGAGCCGGCGGTACAGCTTGCTCAGCGTCCACAGCGGGCCGATCAGCAGGTAGGTGAGGTCGGTGAAGAAGCTCGGCCGCCGCCCTTCGATGCGGTGGCCGACGAACTGGCCGATCCATGCCACCACGAAGACCGCCAGCGCGGTCCAGGCCAGCCCGGCCGCGCCCACGGCGTCGTACAGCAGCTCGCAGACCACGCCCATCAGCACGAACAGCAGGAAGGCACCGCTGCCGAGCCGGCGCGACAGGGTCCAGTAGTAGAGCAGGGCGGCCACCATCGCCAGCACCGCCCACAGCCCCGGCATGCCCAGTGCGACGGGCACCGGGATCGCCCACAGCAGGGCGATCACCGACCATACGATGGCCGGCACGCACCACAGGTGGATGCGCTGGTTGACCGGGTGACGGTGGTCCTCGCCGTAGTGCCCGAGGTAGTGGTCGATGCGCCGCGCGTTGGTGTCCATGGGGGCCATGCTAGCGCCGCCGTCACGCTGCGCCATGCTGCAATGCCGCGTCATGCGGACCGGACACCTGCTCGCCGCGACCGTGCTCGCGCTGCTCCTCCCCGCGCCCGCATCCGGCGGCGAGGGCGCGCCGCTGCGCATCGTCGCGCTGCAGCGCTGCGGCGACCTGCTGGCGCGGGAGCGCGAGGTCTGCCTGCGCGTGGACGGCGCCGCCCCGGAGCGGGTGCGCCTGCTGCTCGACGGGCGGGTCGTTCCGCACACGGTGGAGGACGGCACGCTGCGGCTGCGCCTGGACCCGGCCCTGCACGGCAGCGGCCCCCTGCACGCACGCAGTGGCGACCGCCGCAGCAACCCGGTGTGGCTGTCCATGCGGGCCAGCGCCACGCTCGCGGCGGGGCCGGACGAGGTCGAGGAGAATGCCTTCGGCATCACCACCTACCGCGACCTGGTCGCGGTCCTGACCGAGGGCGGCGAGGATGCCGCGCGCGACCTGGCGGCGCACGTGGGCGCCGAGCTGGTCGGCGCGATCCCGCCCCTGCGCGTCTGGCAACTGCGCCTGCCGGCGCGCGACCTGGAGGCGCGCGAGGCCCTGCTCCAGCGTCTGCGCGCGGCGCCCGGCGTGCGTGCGGTGATGGTGGAGGAGTCCTCGCCCGAGGACGGCCTGGAGGGCGAGGCCGGGGACGCGGGTGCGCCCGACCCTGACCTCGCCGCCAACCGCTTCATGCAGGCGGTGGAGACCTACCGGCGCCGGGTGCCGGGTACGGGCGGCGCGCGCGTCGCCCCGGCGCCGGTGCGCATCGGAGTGGTCGAGCGCGCGGTGTACTGGGAGAGCCCGGACTTCGCCGGCCTCGCGGCGCAGGACGACCCGCAGCGCCTGCGCCTGTACGCGCGTGCGGCCGACGAGGCCGACGGACACGGCAGCACCGTCGCGGGGATCTTCGCCGCCGCGGGCGCCGCCGGCGGCGCGACGGGCTTCCTGCGCGCGCTGGACGGCCACCACGGCGGCATGGAACTCATCGTCGACCGCGGCAGCGACGCCGGCCTGCTGGAGAACGTGGCGACGACGGTGCGGATGGTCGAGGACGGCGCGCGGCTCATCAACTGGAGCTGGGGCGTGCATCGCGTCGGCGCCCGCCGCGTCGAGGGCGGCAGGGTGGATTCGGCACTGCGCAGCCCCGAGGCCTTCGCCGGCTACGAGGCGCTGCTGCGCGCCTTCTTCGACTGGCTGGCCGAGGCCCACCCGGACGTGCTGGTGGTGAACTCCGCGGGCAATGCCGGCACCTTCTCCGGCGACAGCGACCACCGCCTGCCCTCGGCCCTGCGCAGCCCGCAGCTGCTGGTCGTGGGCGGGCACGAGCGCAGCGACGAGGCCGGCCGGGTGGCCGACCCCGACTTCGCCACCCGCCGCGCCTCCTCGAACCTGGACACGCGGGTTGACATCACCGCGGCCGCCTGCGTGCGGGCGCCGGCCGCGGCCCCGGGCGAGGCCGGCGCGCGCCGCTGCGGCACGTCCTACGCCACGGCGCTGGCGACGGCCACGGTCGCCGCCATGCGCAGCATCGCGCCGGAGCTCGCGCCGGCGGCACTGCGCGACCTGCTCCGGCGCAGCGCCCTGCCCATCGGCGAGGACCTCGACGCCGACGCCGACGAGGCGGAGGCGCTGACCGCGCCGCTGCGGCCCCACGAGCGCGGGGGCAGGCGCGACGATCCCGACGTCGGCCGCAGCGCGCGGCTCGACATGCGCGGGGCGCTGCGTCTGGCGCTGGAGGCGCGGGAGGGCGGGCGCGCGCCGGCGCTCAGGCGCGCAGACCGGTGAGGCGGTGGAGCGCCTCGGCGTACTTGGCGCGCGTGTTCTCGATGATCTCGGGGGGCAGCCGCGGGCCAGGGGCGGACTTGTCCCAGTCCAGCGTCTCCAGGTAGTCGCGCACGTACTGCTTGTCGTAGCTCGGCGGGTTGGTGCCGACCCGGTACGCGTCGGCCGGCCAGAAGCGCGAGGAATCGGGCGTCAGCATCTCGTCCATGACGTAGAGCGTACCGTCGGCGTCGGTGCCGAACTCGAGCTTGGTGTCGGCGATGATGATGCCGCGCTCGGCGGCGTACTGCGCCGCGTGGCGGTAGATGCGCAGGGTGGCGTCGCGGACCCGCTCGGCCAGCTCGCCGCCGATCAGCGCCACCACCGCGTCGAAGTCGATGGCCTCGTCGTGCGCGCCGGGCGCGGCCTTGGTGGAGGGCGTGAACAGCGGTTCGAGCAGGCGCTCGGCCTGGCGCAGGCCCGGCGGCAGGCGATGGCCGCTGACCACGCCGGTCGCCTGGTAGTCCTTCCACCCCGAGCCGATCAGGTAGCCGCGCGCGATGGCCTCGACCGGCAGCGGGGTCAGGCGCCGCGTCACCACCGAGCGTTGCAGGTAGGCGTCCGCGTCCACCCCGGCCGGGAGCACGTCGGCCACGGCCTCGCCCGTGAGATGGTTGGGCATGAGCGTGCGGGTCTGCTCGAACCACACGTTCGACATCCGGCACAGGATCTCGCCCTTGCCCGGGATCGGGTCGGGCAGCACCACGTCGAAGGCGGAGATGCGGTCGGTCGCGACCATCAGCAGGCGGTCGCGGTCGAGCGCGTAGACGTCGCGGACCTTGCCGCGGTGGAGCAGTTCGAGGCCGGGAAGGTCGGAGGTGTGCAGGACGCTGGTCACGGGCTCGCCCCTGGTTGAAACGTCTAGTGTACGGCGCCGGTACACTTGTGCGGATGAGTCCGATCCGCCCGCTCTCCGTCCTCGCCCTGTTCGCGCTCGCCGGCTGCGCCGCCGAGCCCGCGCCGGCGCCCGCCGCCACCGCGTCCGCGGACGCCGCCGACTCCGCCGCCGGGGCGCCGCCGGCCCGATTGGGCATGTGCGTGGCCTGCCACGGGCGCGACGGCGTCAGCCGCATGGCCGGCACCCCGCACATCGCCGGGCAGGACGAGGCCTACATGCGCCGGGTCCTGCGCGAGTACCGCGACAACCGGCGCAACGGCGGCCCCATGAACGCCATGGCCGGGGCGCTCTCCGAGCCCGACATCGCGGCGCTCGCGGCTTGGTACGCTGCGCAGCCGCCGGGTGGCGTCCGTCCCGACGCGGCCCCCGCCAACTGAGGATCCGCGCATGCGCACGAGGTGGTACGGCAAGGTGCTCGGCTTCATCGCGGGCTGGCTGCTGCTGCGGCATCCCGCGGGGGCCCTGCTCGGGCTGGCGATCGGGCACGCCTTCGACGCCGACTGGTTCCGCCTGTCGCGCCCGCGCGACGAGCACTACCGCGTGCTCGGCGTGAGCCCGGACGCCAGCGACGCCGAGGTCGAGCGCGCCTACCGCCGGCTGATGTCCCAGTACCACCCGGACCGCGTGGCCGATGCCGCGCCGGAACTCCAGGCCCGCGCCGGCGAGCGCGCGCGGGCGATCAACGCGGCCTACGAGGCCATCCAGAAGCAGCGCCGCCGCGCGCGCTGACGCCGAACCGAGGTCGCACCATGTCGAAGATCCTGATCGCTCCGTCGATCCTGTCCGCCGATTTCGCCCGCCTGGGCGAGGAGGTCGATGCCGTACTCGCCGCGGGCGCCGACTGGGTGCACTTCGACGTCATGGACAACCACTACGTCCCCAACCTCACCATCGGCCCGATGGTGTGCGAGGCGCTGCGCCGGCACGGGGTGACCGCGCCCATCGACGTGCACCTGATGGTCCGGCCGGTCGACCGCATCGTCCCGGACTTCGCCCGGGCCGGCGCCTCGGTGATCTCCTTCCACCCGGAGGCGAGCGAGCACGTCCACCGCACCCTGCAGCTGATCCGCGACCAGGGCTGCAAGGCCGGCCTGGTGTTCAACCCGGCGACGCCGCTGACCATCCTGGAGGAGGTGATCGACATGGTGGACCTGGTGCTGGTCATGTCGGTCAATCCCGGCTTCGGCGGCCAGGGCTTC
This sequence comes from Coralloluteibacterium thermophilum, assembly GCF_042654365.1. Classification (NCBI taxonomy): domain Bacteria; kingdom Pseudomonadati; phylum Pseudomonadota; class Gammaproteobacteria; order Lysobacterales; family Lysobacteraceae; genus Coralloluteibacterium; species Coralloluteibacterium thermophilum. Next base: position 99,682 of record NZ_JBHSGG010000002.1, on the reverse strand, counting down.
ATCCCGTCCTCGCTGGCGAAGCTGCGCCGCGCGCGCGCGATCATCGACGCCAGCGGCCGCGACATCCGCCTGGAGGTGGACGGCGGGGTCAAGGCCGACAACATCGCCGAGATCGCCGCCGCGGGCGCCGACACCTTCGTCGCCGGCTCCGCGATCTTCAACGCGCCGGACTACCGCGCGGTCATCGAGGCCATGCGCGCGAACGTCGCCGCGGGCTAGCGCACCGCCCGCGGCACGGTCCGGGCCTCGTGCGCGAGGTCGGCGAGCAGGGCGAGCTCGTCCTCGAGCAGCGCGTCGCTGCGGCGCGCGCGCTCCAGCGCACGCGCCGACTCCGCGCGCACGGCGGCGGCCAGCGGCGGCGCGGCCCCGGCGGCGACCGCGGCCAGGGTCTTCTGCACGCGGACCGCGATCTCGACCTGGCCCGCGCCGTCGCGCGCGATCAGGTCGAGGGCGTCGCGGACCAGGTCCGCCTCGTCGAGCGGCGCCACCGCCACCCGCGGATGGCGCGGCGCCTCGTCGGCATCCTCGGACGCCTCCCGCGGCGCGCCGGTGGCGATCAGCAGGCGCGCCAGGCTCGCCAGCACCACGATGGCGGTGCCGGGATCGTTGATGCCCGGCGACAGCGCGCGCTGCGCGATCTCCGACAGCACCACGAGGCCGAAGCGCGGGTCCTGGGCGTAGCTGCGCTCGTTGCCGACCACGAACGCGTCGGCGACCTGGCGCAGCAGTTCCTCGCGGCGCTCCTGCGGCAGCGGCCCGCCCGGCCGCAGGCGGGCCACCGCCCGCCCGGGATGCACCAGCGCACCGGGCCGCAGCAGCACCTGCACCCGCCCCGAGCAGGCCTCGGCCGCCGCCTGCAGCGCGGCCATGTCGATGTGCTGGAGGTAGCCGGTCGCGCCGGCGACCACCTCCTCGCCGTCCGCCGGCGCGTCCTCCGCCAGCGCCACGCCGCCGAGGCAGGGCGCGCGCATCCACGCCTCCAGCGCCTCCGACGCCGCGCGCTCGACGCGCTCGATGGTGTTGCCCATGCGGCCCATCACCGACAGCACCTGGATCCAGCGCAGGAAGGTGATGACGATGTAGCCCAGCATCGCCAGCGTGCCGACGAACAGCACCAGCCGGCCGACCTGCCCGTAGTAGCCGCTCTCCAGCGCGGTCAGCGCCACCACCGAGTAGATGAAGGCGGCGATGAACACGCCCAGCGCGTTCTGCGCGGTGTCGTCGGCGACGATCAGCCGCGTCGCCCGCGGCGTGGCGTTGCCCGAGACCGAGGCGAAGGCGCCGACGAGGATGGAGAGCGAGAACGTGCTCACCGCCAGCATGCTCGAGGCGATGATCCGGAGCAGCGAGGCGACCGTCTCCTGCTCGATCCGGGGCGCCAGGCGCGCCGGCAGCACGCTGTCCGCGAGGGCGGCCAGCAGCGCGACTGCCACCGCCGCCAGGCTCCACAGCGCCGGGCGGACCCAGAGCTGCTCGCGCAGCCGCCGCAGCAGGAGGTCGATGCGGAACGGCATGGCGCTCATGGCGCTCATCCCCCGATGGTCCGCGTGCAGCCACGCGCCTTTGACGGCCGGCTCCACACAGTGGCCGCTGCGATCCGGCGGGAAACGACGCGTGTCCAACGGCCCATGGCATCTGATCCTCAACGGCAAGAACGCCAACGACGAAACGGTGCGCGACGCCGTCGGCGCGCTGCGTGAACGCGGCCGCAGGATCGCGGTGCGGGTGACCTGGGAGCAGGGTGACGCGCACCGCTACACGCTGGAGGCCATCGCCGCGGGCGCCTCGGCGGTGGTCGCCGCCGGGGGCGACGGCACCCTGCACCACGTCTGCAACGCCCTGGCCGGCACCGGCCTCGACGCCGGGGCCCTGCCCGCGGTGGCGGTCCTGCCGCTGGGGACCGCCAACGACTTCGCGCGCGCCGCCGGCATCCCGGAGGAGCCGGAGGAGGCGCTCGACCTGGTCGACCGCGTCCCGGCGCGCCCCGTGGACCTGGTGCGGGTGATCCCGCAACGCGGGCGCGAGCGCTGGTGCGTCAACGTGGTGACCGCCGGCTTCGCCACGCGGATCACCACCGACACGCCGCCGGAGCTCAAGAAGCTGCTCGGCGGCGCCGCCTATTTCCTGACCGGGATGACCCGGATGGGCAGCGTCCGCGCCGCGCACGGCCGACTGCGCGGGCCAGATTTCGAGTGGGCGGGCGACTTCCTCGTGCTCGCGGTCGGCAACGGCCGGCAGGCCGGCGGGGGGCAGGCGCTGACGCCCGAGGCACGCCTCGACGACGGCGTGTTCGACCTGATGCTGTTGCCGCCTCCGCCCGAGGGCGAGTTCGCTGCGGCGCTCGGCGCCCTCCTGCGGCACGGCCGCGCCGCCCTGCTCGACGCGGCGGTCCGTCGGCGGCTGACCTGGCTGGAGATCGAGGCCGAGGAGGGACTGAGCCTCAACCTCGACGGCGAACCCCTGCAGGCCTCGCGCCTGCGCATCGAGGCCGCGCGTGGCCGGCTGCGCATGCACCTGCCGGCGGCGACGCCGCTGCTTCCGGACGGGGAGGGGTCAGGCCGCGGCGCGGGCTAGCGGGGCATGGCGGGGCGGCGGCGCCGCGTCCGGTGTCTCCCGGGCGGCGCCGTCGGCGTCCGATGTGCGCGCGGCGCGCAGGGCCCGCAGCTCCTCCGGCGTCGGCTCGGGCGGGAGCTGCTCCAGATCGAAACGCGCGCGGTCCTCGACGATCAGGATCATTGGCGGCCCTCCTCAGCGCGACCCGCCGAGGCCGATCCGCCGCGGCTCGCTGGCTGCGAAGTGCAGCGCCACGCAGAAGCAGGCGACCGCGATCGCGCCGGTCACGCGCAGCAGCTCGTCGAGCAGGGAAGGGGTGGGCAGGACCTGGATCGGGTCGGGCGACATCGGGCACTCCGGGCGGGACATCCGCGCATCCGCGGATGGAGGTGGATGATCGGGGCGCGCGGGTGGGCGTGGCGTCACGACGGTGTTGCGGTTGCGCGAATCCGTCGCGTCCGCCGGCAGTCCAGGGCGCCTCGCGGGCGCCGCGCCGCTCACAGCGGCCGCCAGTCGGGCGCCACCGGATCGACCCGGCGGGTCGGCGGCGGCATCGGCGGCGAGGGCGCGAAGGCGGGCAGGGCGAGGCCGGCGCGGGTGGGCGGCGTCCCGGGGTGGGAGGCGGTCGTGGCCATCGGGCGCCGCCTCAGGCGCGCCAGGGCAGGCAGGCGCCGCCGAGCAGGGCCAGCGCCACCGCGACGGCGAGCGCATTGCGGCCGGTCGCGCCGCCGTCCGCGTCGCCTGCTGCGTCCGAGGCCTGGCGCATCGGCGGCACTGCGGCCGCCGCATGCGCCACGGGCGCCGGCACGGTCGGAGCGGGCTGGACGGCGTCGGCGGCCTGCGCCTTCAGCGCCGCGCCGAGCGAGAGCAGCATCATCGCGATCCCCATGCGGCGGCTGCGTCGCCGTGCGGCGGAGGGGGCGAGGCGCGGCGTGCGGGTCTCGCGCTGGGAGGTCGGTTCGGGGGCGGGCGGGTGCATGGCGTGTCCTCGGTCTCGGGTGTGGCCATTCCACCGCTGCCACGGGGCGCGCGGCGGCGGCGGACATGGCAGGACGCGAGCGAGTTGTGGCGATTCGCGGGCAGGCCCCGGTGGCGTGTCGCGCGCATTGGTAAAGTCGCCGCGCATTCGCAGCAGGAGCACCGATGTCGCGCACCGTCGCCATCGTCGAGGACGAACCCGCCATCCGCGCCAACACCGCCGACGCGCTGCGCCGGCATGGCTACCTGGTGCAGGACTACGGCTCGCGCGCCGAAGCCGCGGCCGCCTTCGCCCAGCGCCTGCCCGACGTGGTGATCATCGACGTGGGCCTGGGCGACGAGCCGGAGGGTGGGTTCGACCTCTGCCGCGAGCTGCGCGCGCGCTCGGCGACGCTGCCGATCCTGTTCCTCACCGCGCGCGATTCGGACTTCGACGTGATCTCCGGCCTGCGCCTGGGCGCGGACGACTACCTCAGCAAGGACGTCTCCCTGCCGCAGCTCACCGCGCGCATCCACGCCCTGCTGCGCCGGCTCGACCTGATGGCCGGCGCCGCCCCGCGCGAGCAGGTGGTGGTGCTGCGCGGCCTGCGGCTGGAGGGCGAGCGCATGCGCGTGAGCTGGAACGGCGTCGAGGTGCCGCTGACCGTGACCGAGTTCTGGATGGTCAACGCACTGGTGCGGCGCCCGGGGCACGTGAAGTCGCGCGAGCAGCTCATGCGCGAGGCGCAGATCGTGGTGGACGACGCCACGGTGACCTCGCACGTCAAGCGCATCCGCCGCAAGTTCGAGGCCATCGACCCCGCCTTCGCCGAGATCGACACGGTGCACGGGGCCGGCTACCGGTGGCGCAGCTGACCGCCCCGGCATGACCCTGCGCGGCAAGCTGCTGCTGCTGGCCCTGTCGGTGCTGGTGCTGCCGTGGGCCGGCTGGCAGTTCGTGCGCCAGATGGAGACCCTGCTGCGCGAGGGCCAGGCGCAGGCGCTGCAGGCCTCGGCCGAAGCCCTGGCGCGGGGCCTGGCGGCCCAGCCTGCGGCGCTGCCGCCGGCGCGGCCGGGCCTGTTCGTGCAGACCCTGGCGCGCGCGCCGCGCCTGGATGCGGACGACGCCGACTGGCAGCGGGAGGACGGCACGCCCGCGACCGCCGACACGCGGCGCTTCGGCGGGGCGCCCGATGCGCCGGCGCTGCGTCTGACCGCGGCGCGCGCCGACGACGTGCTCTACCTGTTCGTGCAGGCGCGCGCGCAGGGGCTGGTGCGCGCCGACGCGCACTGGCCGGGCGCGGGCGGCCGCGACCATCTGCGGCTGGCGCTGGCGGGGCCGCACGGCGCGCTTGCGCTGCGGGTCGCGAACGCCGACGACGGCCCCGCGCGCGTGGCGACCCTGGAAGGCGACGCCGCGCCGGTGCGCATCGAGGGCGCCTGGCGCTGGCGCGATGATGGCTTCGACCTGGAGCTGCGCATCCCGCAGGGCTACCCGGTCGACGGCCTGGGCGCGACCCTGGTCCGCCACGCCGGCGGGCGCCGGCACGAGGACGGCACCGACGCGGAGGCGCCGGGCGCATGGCCGCTGCTGGCGCCGGACGCCGCCCTGGCGGCGCCGCTGCGCCAACTGGTGCCGCCCGGCGCGCGCGCCCGTTTCGTCGACCGCGACGGCTGGGTCCTCGCGGCCGCGGGCGACCTGGCCGGGCCCGCCAGCGAGGCGGTGCCGCCCTGGCGGCGCTGGATCCACGGCTGGCTCCGCCTGGACGCCGCGGAGGCCGAGCCCGCCGATCCCGAAGGCGCGGTGCGCACGCGGGCGCCCGAGGTCTGGCAGGCCCTGGACGGACGGCCCGGCGTCGCCTGGCGGCGCGAGCCCTACGGTGCCCGCGTCCGGCTCTCCGCGGCCGTGCCGGTCGCCCTGGCCGACGGCCTGCGCGGCGCGGTCGTGCTCGAACGCGAGGATGCCGAGGGACTGCTGCTCACCGACCGCGCCCTGACCGGCCTGCTCGGCACCAGCCTGGTCGCCCTGCTTGCCGCCGGCCTGGTGCTGTTCCTGTTCGCCGGGCGCCTGAGCGGGCGCATCCGCCGGCTGCGCGACGCCGCCGAGCGCGCCCTGGACCGCGACGGCCGGGTGCAGCGCTTCCCACAGACGCGGGCACGCGACGAGATCGGCGATCTCTCGCGCAGCTTCGCGCGCCTGCTGGACGAGGTCGCCGCCTACACCGACTACCTGCGCACCCTGGCCGGCAAGCTCTCGCACGAGCTGAACACGCCGCTGGCGATCGTGCGCACCTCGCTCGACAACCTCGACCCGGTGGATCTCCCCGACGACGCGCGCCCGTATCTGGAACGCGCGCGCGGCGGCGTCGACCGCCTCGGCGCCATCGTGCGCGGCATGAGCGAGGTGGTGCGCCTGGAGCACGCGATCGACAACGCCGATGCCGAGGACCTCGACCTCGCCGCACTGGTCCGCGACTGCGCCGAGGGCTACCGCGCGCTGCTGGCGCCGCGTGCCCTGCAGGTGGCGGTGCAGGCGGGGCCCATGCCCTTCCACGGCGCGCCGGACCTGCTCGCGCAGGCGCTGGACAAGCTGGTCGACAACGCCCGCGGCTTCGCGCCGCCGGACGGCTGGGTGCGCATCGGGCTGGCGCGTGCGGAGGGCGGCGAGGCCGTGCTGACGGTGGCCAACGCCGGGCCGCCGTTGCCGGCGGCGATGCGCGACAAGCTGTTCGACTCCCTGGTGAGCGTCCGCGACCGCACCCAACGCGCGGACGGCGGGGCCCATCTCGGCCTCGGCCTGACCATCGTCCGCCTGGTCGCCGAGCTGCACGAGGGGCGCGCCGAGGCCCGCGACCTGCCGGACGCAGCGGGCGTGGAATTCAGGCTGGTGCTGAGGGGCATCCCGCGCCGCTGACGTCCCCGCGCGCGCTGGCATACTCGCGGGTCCGCCTTCGCCGCGCCCGCCGATGACCCCGACCGAATTCGCCCGCCTCGCCGCCGCCGGCCACGACCGCATCCCCGTGGTGCGCGAGGTGCCGTCCGACCTCGACACGCCGCTGTCGGTCTACCTCAAGCTCGCCGACGGCCCGGACACCTACCTGTTCGAATCGGTCGAGGGCGGCGAGACCTGGGGGCGCTACTCGATCATCGGCCTGCCCGCGCGGCGCCGCTACGAATTCCGCGACCACACCCTGACCGTGCGCGAGGTCGGCGAGGTGGTCGAGACCCGCGAGCTGGCCGACCCCTACGCCGAGGTCGAGCGCCTGCGCGCCCGCCACTCGGTCCCGCGGCTGCCCGGCCTGCCGGCCTTCGCCGGCGGCCTGGTCGGCTACTTCGGCTTCGAGACCATCGGCTGGATCGAGCCGCGCCTGCGCAGCGCCGCCGCGCCCGATGCGCTCGGCACGCCCGACGCGGTGCTGCTGGAAAGCGAGGAGGTGGCCGTCTTCGACAACCTCAAGGGCCGGCTCTACCTCATCGTGCACGCGGACCCGGCGCAGCCCCAGGCCTACGCCGGCGCGCAGCGCCGCCTCGACGCCCTGGTCCACCGCCTGCGCCAGGGCGGCGCCGGCTACCCCGACGTGCTCGATCCCAGCGTGCTCGACGAGGGCGACTTCGTCTCCGGCTTCACCCGCGCCGGCTTCATCGACGCGGTGGAGAAGGCCAAGGACTACATCCGCAGCGGCGACGTGTTCCAGGTGGTGCTGAGCCAGCGGCTGTCGGTGCCCTTCCGCGCGCGGCCGGTGGACGTCTACCGCGCGCTGCGGGCGCTGAACCCGTCTCCCTACATGTACTTCCTCGACTTCGGCGGCACCCAGGTCGTGGGCTCCTCGCCCGAGATCCTCGTGCGCCTGCAGGGCGGGCGCATCACCGTGCGGCCCATCGCCGGCACGCGCCCGCGCGGCGCCACGCCCGAGGCGGACGCCGCCCTGGAGGCCGAGCTGCTCGCCGATCCCAAGGAGCGCGCCGAGCACCTGATGCTGATCGACCTCGGCCGCAACGACGTCGGCCGCGTGGCCGAGGCGGGCAGCGTGGAGGTCGGCGAGCAGTTCGTGATCGAGCGCTACAGCCACGTGATGCACATCGTCAGCGAGGTGCAGGGCCGGCTGCGCGACGGCCTGGGCTATGCCGACGTGCTGCGCGCGGCCTTCCCGGCCGGGACCGTGAGCGGCGCGCCCAAGATCCGGGCGCTGGAGATCATCCGCGAGCTCGAACCGATCCGCCGCAACATCTACGCCGGCGCCATCGGCTACCTCGGCTGGCACGGCGACGCCGACACCGCCATCGCCATCCGTACCGCGGTCATCCACGACGGGCGCCTGCACGTGCAGGCCGGCGCCGGCATCGTCTACGACTCCGATCCCGAGAAGGAGTGGGAGGAGACGATGAACAAGGGGCGCGCGCTGTTCCGCGCGGTCGCGCAGGCGGCGGCGGGGCTGTAGCGCTCCGGAGCGGGGACGCTAGTCCCGGCGGTCGAAGGCGCTGGCGATGGCGGGCGGCGGGTCCTCCTCGCCCTCGACCACGCGCGCCTCGCCCAGAGGCGTGGCGAAGGCGGCCTGGCGGCGCGGCAGGGGAAGCTCGGCCGCGGCGGCCTCGGCCTCGGTCACGAGCGCTTCGCGGCGGGCGACGGGCACGTCCTGCCAGTGGCAGTCCAGCAGCGCGCCTTCGAGCGCGTAGAGCAGGTTGAGTCCGGGCCGGAAGCCGGCGCGCCTGCACTTGATCCAGGCGCCGACCACGCCGACCTCGCGCAGGTCGTCGAGCGAGCGCACGCCGACCTGGCGCAGCCAGGCGGCGGACTTCGGGCCGACGTTGCGCAGCTTGACGCTCATGCCAGGGTGTCGAGGAAGACCCGGGCGATGCGTTCCAGCCCTGCCTGGTCCTCCGCGTCGAAGCGGTCGGGCACGGGGCTGTCGAGGTCGAACACGCCGACGAGCGTGTCGCCCAGGTAGAGCGGCACCACCACCTCGGAACGCGAGGCCGCATCGCAGGCGATGTGGCCGGGGAAGGCGTGCACGTCGGCCACCCGCTGGGTCTGCCGCGAGGACGCGGCCGCGCCGCACACGCCCTTGTCGAGCGGGATGCGCACGCAGGCGGGCTTGCCCTGGAACGGCCCGACCACGAGCTCGGTCCCGTCGTAGAAGTAGAAGCCGACCCAGTTGAGGTCGGGCAGGGCGTGGTAGACCAGCGCGGAGAGGTTGGCGGCGTTGGCGACGCGGTCGCGCTCGCCGTGCAGCAGCGCCTGCGCCTGCGCCGCGAGCTCGGCGTACTGCTCGGTCTTGTCGCCCTGGAGTGCGGTCGCGGTGAACACGGCTGCGGGTCCTCGCACGGAAACGGTGGAACCCCGAAGTCTATCCCGCCATGTCCTCCCGCGCGCTCTGGCCGCAGCCCGCGCGAGCCCCTAGGCTTTGCGCGCGCGCGGCCGGTCGCCGCGCCGTGGAGCACCGATGCAGATCCAGTCCCCGCCACGTCCGCCCCTTGCCCCGGCGCCGGAGCGCCGCGCATGAGCCGCTCCGTGTTCGTCACCGGCACCGACACCGAGATCGGCAAGACCGTCGCCAGCTGCGCCCTGCTGCATGCCCTGCGCGACCGCGGCTGCCGGGCGGTGGGGATGAAACCGGTGGCCAGCGGCAGCGCGCTGCATGCGGACGGCGGCTGGCGCAACGAGGACGCGCTCGCCCTGCTGGAGGCCAGCGACCCGCGCCCGGACTACGAACTGGTGAATCCCTATGCGCTGCCGGTGCCGACGGCGCCGGAGCTGGCCGCGCGCCAGGCCGGCGTCGAGCTGCGGCTGGAGCCCATGCTGGCGGCCTACACCGCCCTGCGCGCGCGGGCCGACATCGTCGTGGTCGAGGGCGTGGGCGGCTGGCAGGCGCCGCTGACGGAAGCGCTCGACCAGGCCGAGGTGGCGCGCGCGATGGCGCTGCCGGTGGTGCTGGTGGTCGGCGTCAGGCTGGGCTGCGTCAACCATGCGCGGCTGTCGGCCCGCGCGATCCTCGACCAGGGGTTCGCCCTGCGCGGCTGGGTCGCCAACCACGTCCAGCCCGGGATGCTCTACGCCGCGGAGACCGTGCAGATCCTGCACCGCGTCCTGCCGGCGCCCTGTCTCGGCGTGCTGCCCTACATGCCCGACCCGCAACCGCAGCTGCTGGCCGCGCACCTGGACGTGTCGCGCCTGGTGGAGGCGTAAAAAAAGCCGCCAGCGGACTGGCGGCCTGGAACCGCGCGCTCCCGGGAGGGATGGAAGCGTGCGGACCCGGGCACGTGGTGGGCCCGGGCGAGCTGAAAACTATTTGGCCTTGCCGGCGCGGGGCGCGGTCCGGCCGACGTCGGCGCCGGCGGCCTCGAAGCTGCTCTTCACGAGCTGGCCGATCTCCTCGTTGGTGCGGATGGTCTCGGCCACCGCATCCTGGCCCGCAGCGACGAAGCGCTCGACGTTGCCGCGCGCGACCTCCACGCCCTTGGGCCAGATCGCCCGGACGTCGTCGAAGCTGCGCACGTCGGCGGCCTCGCTCAGGAAGGCGATGTTGGCGCCCAGGCGCTCCTCGAGCGTCCTGACGTGGAGGCCGAACAGACGCTCGGCGTTGCCGAGCGCGAGCGTGTTGGCCTTCAGCGCGGCATCCGCGAACTGCCTGGTGGCCTCGGCGAACGGATTGCTGGTCTGCACGGACATGGCACGGCTCCCCTGGGAGCGACGGTTGTGGTGGACGCGATCCTGCCACCCCGTTTTGTGCAATGCAACATGGGTCGTGCCCGGCGCCCGCGCCGGGTTCAACCGCCCGCGGCGGGACCCGAATAACTGCTGCCCGCAGTGCAGGTCTCGTGCACCACCACCCGCGACAGGCCCGGCAGGGCGGGCTTGAGCCGGTCCCAGATCCAGACGGCGATGCGTTCGCTGGTGGGATTCTCCAGGCCCTCGACGTCGTTGAGGTAGTGGTGGTCGAGGCGCTCGTACAGCGGGCGGAACGCAGCCTTGACGTCGGCGAAGTCCATCACCCAGCCCGTGGCCGGGTCGATCTCGCCGCTGACGTGGATCTCGATGCGGAACGAGTGCCCGTGCAGGCGCGCGCACTTGTGGCCCGGCGGCACGTTCGGAAGCCGGTGGGCGGCCTCGACGGTGAAGATCTTGAAGATGTCCATGCGCGGTCCGGGCCGTGGCGCGCCGCGACCGTCTCCGGTGGGCGAGGGCCGAGGGCCGCTGCGGACGTGGATGGCGGTGGCGCGGAACGCGCGTCGCGAGATGGTGGCTATGGGTGGACTCGAACCACCGACCCCAGCATTATGAGTGCTGTGCTCTAACCGGCTGAGCTACATAGCCACGCGGAGAGCCGGAAATTGTCCGGACATGTGGCCGCCATGTCAATGGCCGGATGCTGACCCGGGTGCAGCGGCCGACTTGTCCCCCCGCTCCGCACATGGCAGATTCGGGCCGTCGCCTCCGCCGAGAGCCCGCGCGTGATCGATCCTGACGGCTATCGACCCAATGTCGGCATCGTGCTCATGCGGCCCGATGGGCGGGTGTTCTGGGCGCGTCGCATCCGCCGCGACGGCTGGCAGTTCCCGCAGGGCGGGATGAACTCCGACGAGACCCCCCTCGAGGCGATGTACCGCGAGCTGCGCGAGGAGACCGGCCTGCTGCCGGAACACGTCTCGGTCCTCGGCTCCACGCCCGGCTGGCTGCGTTACCGCCTCCCGCACCGGGCGGCGGCGGCGCGGGACCGCCGCCCGCGCTGCCTGGGGCAGAAGCAGGTCTGGTTCCTGCTGCAGATGCAGGGCCGCGAGGAGGACCTGCGCCTCGACGCCAGCGACAAGCCCGAGTTCGATTCCTGGCGCTGGGTGGAGTTCTGGTACCCGATGGCGCACGTGGTCGCCTTCAAGCGGCAGGTCTACGCGGCGGCGCTGCGGCATCTCGCCCCGCTGGCGCGCGAGATCGCCGGCGACCGCATCCCCGAGCCGCAGCGGATGAACGAGGCGCCCCCGGTGCGTGCCGCCGGATCGTTCTAGCTTTGACAATCATTCGCATTCGCGATTCAATGCCGGCCATCGTTCCCGCCGGTCCCGCGCCCGTGTACGTCTGTATCTGCAACGGCATCACCGATCGCGACATCCGCAACGCCGCCGCCGATGGCTGCGGCAGCCTCGCCGAACTCACCATGCGCACTGGCTGCGCCGCGACCTGCGGCAGCTGCGCCGGCCATGCGGCCGACCTGCTCGCCTCGGCGCAGGCCGCATTGCGCGGCGCCTCGGGCGGACTGCGGGTGATCGGCCTGGACCTGCCCGTCGCGGCCTGATCCCGGCCGCGGCGGCGGCTCCGTCGCGCGTCGTCCTCCCGGGCGCAGGAACCCGCGCCCGCCTTCCGCTTGCGGCTTCCGCTCCCCGCAACTGAGGATGCGGCCGATTTGCGTTTCATCGCGCGTCGCGCGGACTCGCTAGAGTGCGTGTCAACTCCGCACTTCGGGATGCCGTCATGAAAGGCGACGCACAGATCATCGCGCTGCTGAACAAGGTCCTCTACAACGAGCTGACCGCGATCAACCAGTACTTCCTGCATTACAGGATGTACAAGCACTGGGGGCTCAAGGAGCTCGCCGATCACGAGTACCACGAGTCGATCGACGAGATGAAGCACGCCGACCAGCTGATCGAGCGCATCCTCTACCTCGACGGCCTGCCCAACCTGCAGGCGCTGGGCAAGCTGCTGATCGGCGAGACGCCGGAAGAGGCCATCGCCTGCGACCTCAAGCTCGAGCAGGCCGCGGTGGCCGACCTGCGCGAGGGCATCGCCTACGCGGAGAGCGTGCGCGACTTCGTCTCGCGCGACCTCTTCGCCAGCATCCTCGCCTCCGAGGAAGAGCACATCGACTGGCTCGAGACCCAGCTCGACCTCATCGAGCGCCTCGGCGTCCAGCTGTACCTGCAGTCGAAGGTCGGCAGCGTCGCCTGACGCGCGATGGCCGCCGGCTCAGCCGGCGGCCACGATGCGCCGCAGCTCGGCCTCGGCGCGCCCGAACTCGGTCTCCAGCAGCGAGACCAGGGCCACCGAGCGCGACAGGCGCTGGTCGCGCGCACCCTGCTCGATGCGCTTGGCGATGGCCGACACCGCCATCGCACCCAGGTTGGCGCTGGCCGACTTGAGCGTGTGCGCGGGCGCGACCAGGGCGGCCTGGTCGCTGCTCGCCGCGGCGATGCGCAGGCGCGCGATGTGGCGCGGCGCGTCCTCCAGGAACACCTGCACCAGTTGCCTGCAGCCGGCCTCGCCCATCATCTCGCGCAGTTCGTCGAGGATCTCGCGGTCGAGCACCGGCGCGGCGATCGAGGCCGCGGCCAGCACCGTCTGCGCGGTGCCCTCCGTGGTGGTGATGGGGCCGGATTCCGCGGACGGCGCCTCGTCCTGGGCGTTCTCGATCCAGTGCCGCAGCGTCGCTTCGAGCTGGGCGCGGGTGACCGGCTTGGCGAGGTAGTCGTCCATGCCCGCGTCGAGGCAGCGCTGGCGGTCGCCCGCCATGGCGTTGGCGGTCATCGCCACGATGGGCAGGCGCCGGCCGGACTCGTTCTCGCGCCAGCGCCGGGCGGCGGTATAGCCGTCGAGCACCGGCATCTGGCAGTCCATCAGGACCACGTCGTAGCGGGTCGTGCGCATGGCCCGCAGCGCCTGTTCGCCGTTCTCTGCGGTGTCGCAGGACAGGCCGATCAGGGTGAGCAGGCGCTGCGCGACCATCAGGTTGACCGGGTTGTCCTCGACCAGCAGCACGCGGCCAGCGAGCTTCCCGCTGGCGCCGCGCGCCGCGCGCGCGGGGGCGGGGGGCGCAGGATCGGGTGCGGCGGCCGCTTCCTCGGGCGGCGGCGCATCCGGGTCCAGTGCGAAGGCGTTCTGCGAGACGGTGATCACCGGCGCGGCGTCCGGGTCCAGCGGCGGCCCGCCCGCGCTGGACTCGGTGATGCTCCGCAGCAGGTTCTCCATCTCGGAATCGAGTTCGCGCGGGGCCGCATCGGCGTCGGGAACCGGCGAGACCTCGGCGTCGAACTGCCAGGCGAAGTCCTCGCCCGCGAGCGGCGTGGGCTCGGCCTCGTCCGGGCCGTCGCCCGTGAGGAAGCGCGCGATGCAGGTGCGGATCTCGCCGTCGCTGAGCGTGCGCGGCAGGACGAGGCTGCGCGGGTCGGCGGCCAGCTCGGGCGGCGGGGCCTCCTCGCCCTTGAGCCAGACCACGCGCAGCGCCTCGAAGGCCGGCGTGCGCTGGAGGTTGCGGTGCAGGGACACCGCCGTCTGGCGCATGCTGGCGAGGTCGCCCAGCAGGATCTGGTAGCGCCAGCGGGGGCCGCGGCTGAGCGCGCTGCGCAGGCGCTCGATGGCCTCCTGCGTGGTCTCGACGTGGGTGGCGGTGACGCCCCAGTTCGGCACGGCGAGGCTCAGGCGGCGCTGCAGGGCGGTGTCGGCGGTGACCAGCAGCAGGCGCGAGCCGGCCAGTTCGAAGCGTGCGTTGTCGATGTCGCCCGGCGCCTTGAGCAGGGGGATCTCGAACCAGAACGTGGTGCCGCGGCCGGGTTCCGACTCGACCCCGATGCGCCCGCCCATCATCTCGACGATGCGCTTGCTGATGGCCAGGCCCAGCCCGGTGCCGCCGTAGAGCCGGGTGGTGGAGGCGTCGGCCTGCGCGAACGCCTGGAACAGGCCGGGCACGCGCTCGGGAGGGATGCCGATGCCGGTGTCGCGGACCTCGAAGCGCAGTTCGTGTTCCTGGTCGGTCTCGCCGCGCCGGCTCACGCCGACGGTGACGCCGCCGCGGTCGGTGAACTTCACCGCATTGCTGAGCAGGTTGGTCAGCACCTGGCGTAGCCGGACCTGGTCGCCGCGCACCGGCAGGCGCACCGTCGGGTCGAGCCGGAGCTCCAGCTTCAGGCCCTTCGACTCCGCGTTCTTGTGCATGAGCCGCATGACCGACTCGAGCAGCTCGCGCAGGTTGAAGCCGGTGGATTCCAGCTCGAGCTTGTTCGCCTCGAGCTTGGAGTAGTCGAGGATGTCGTCGACGATCCGCAGCAGCTGCTGCGACGAGGTGTAGGCGGTGCGCAGGATCTCGTGCTGCTCCGGCGCCATGCGCGAGTTCAGCAGCAGGTCGAGCATCGGCACGATGCCGTTGAGCGGCGTGCGGATCTCGTGGCTCATGGTGGCCAGGAACTCGCTCTTGGCCATCGCCGCGGCCTCGGCGGCGAGCTTGGCCTGGGTCAGTTCCTGTTCGAGGCGCCGGTGCTCGGCGATCTCGACCTGGAGCGCGTCGACGCGCGCGCTGTGCTCGCCCGCGCGCGCCTCGATCTCCTTCAGGTGGCGCGCGCGGCGCGCCTGCTGGCGCCAGAAGACGCCGATCGCCACGAGCGCGAGCAGGGCGGGAACGAGGGCGAGGGTGGACCAGGGGCCATCGACGCCGGCCAGGTCCAGTGCGCTCAGCAGGACCGCGCCGGCCGCGCCGCCGAGCGCCAGCCAGCGCACCAGCGGCCATTCGCCCGGCGGCGGGTCCGGCCGCCGGCCGCTGCGACGCGCATCCGCCCGGAGGGCTGCGCTGCTGCCTGTGGACTTCCCCATGCTGTCCCCCAACGATGCGACCGTGCGCGGCGCCGTGGCGCAGCAGCGTCGGGCAGCGCGCTACAGCACGGCGTGATGAAAATCGAATCCCAGTTCGCTGCCCGGCGCCTGGACCAGATGGCCCTGAAGATAATCGATTCCGCTCATCCAGAGCGTAGCCGCAGAGCGTGCGTCCTCCACTCGCTGCCCGATGACCTTCACGCCGCGTTGATGTGCGGCGTCGATGAGGCGCTTGAGCTCGTCGCGCGTGCCCGTGCTCAGGGCCGCTTCGGCGTAGCGCGGCGCCAGGCGCACGAAGGCCAGGGGCAGGCGCTGCAGCAGGGACTCGCCGATGCCGGCCTCGAACTGGCTCAGGCAGAAGCAGACGCCGGCGGGTGCGAGCCGGCGGCAGAAGGCCTCGACCAGGTCGAGATAGGGCATGACCGCATCGAGCCGGAGGTCGATGGTCAGGCCGCGGACGCCGTCGCCCTCGCGCAGGCGCGCCTCCATCCAGGCGGCATGGTCGTCCGCGGCCAGGGTCAGCGGCGACTGGCTCACGAACAGGTGCGGCGCCTCGCCGCCCTGCGCGCGGCTGCGGATCGCCAGCAGCGCGCGGTCGACGACCCAGCGGTCGATCTCCGGCAGCAGGCCCGAGCGCTCGGCCAGGGGGACCACCTCGGCCGCCGGGTACACCTTGCCGTCCAGCTCGCGCAGGCGCAGCAGGGCCTGGTACTGCGGCTGGCCGCCGCCCGCCACGGCCACGATGGGCTGGTAGATCAGCTCGAAGCCGTCGCCGTCCACGGCCTCGCGGATGCGCGCCAGCAGGGCGCTCTCGCGCGCCTCGGCGGCGGTCTGCACCGGCTGGAACGCGGCGAGCCCGCCTGGCGCGCTGCGCGCGGTGCGGGCCGCGCGCTCCACCGCGTCGAGCAGGGAGCCGGGGTCGGAAAAGCGGTGCGCCAGAGCGCAGACGCCGACGGTGGCGCGCAGCGCGGGGCCGGCCGCCTCCGGCAGCGGATGCGCGGCGACGGCGTCGCGGAGCGTGGCGGCCAGGGCCAGCAGGGCGGACTCGTCGCCGGTGTCGGAATAGGCCAGCAGGCCGTCGCCCCAGCGCGTGGCCGGCCGTTCGCCGAGGATGCGGGTCGCGACGCGGCCGATCTCGTCGGCGATGCGCTCGAAGACCTGGACGCCGGCACGGTCGCGCAGCTGCGGGGCGCCGGTCAGCTCCAGGAAGAGCACGCCGCCGTCGCCGCTGGCGGTCGAGGCCAGGCGCCCCGCGAGCGCCGCGTCGATGTGTTCGAGCAGGGCGCAGCGCTGGTACAGCCCGGTCTGCGGGTCGCGGACCGGGGCTGCGGCCTGGTTGCGCCGGGCGAGCGCGCGCGCCCGGCGGACCCGCGTGTTCACGGCGGCGATGAGGTGGCGCGCGCGCACCGGCTTGGCGAGGAAGTCGTCGCCGCCGGCGTCGAGCGCCTCGAACTGCTTGTCGGGATCGGACTCGCCCGACAGGAACACGATGGGCAGGTGCAGGAAGTCGTCGCTCTCCCGGATCCTGGCGGTGAGCGTCATGCCGTCGGTGGTCGGCATGTACAGGTCCATCAGCACCAGGTCGGGGCGGAAGTCGGTCAGCGCGTCGATCAGCGTGTCGGGCGAGGTCACGACCTGCGTCCGCATGCCGGCGTTGCCGAGGATGCCCTCGGCATAGAGCGCCTCGCTGCGGTCGTCCTCGACGATGAGGATGCGCGGCGGCGGGCCCTCGACCGCGGCGCCGGCCGCGGAGGCCTCGCCGCCGGCGGAGGCGGGCGTCTCCGCGGCCACTGCGGAGGGCGCGGCCGTGCCGTCGCCGTCCGCGGGTGTGCGCGCCACCAGCTCGTCGATGCGGGTGCGCAGCTGCGCCTGCGCCTCGGCATCCGGCAGCGCGTTGCGCCGGCGCAGGTCGCCCAGCAGGCCTTCGACCGCGAGCAGGCGTTCGCTGGCGTCCACCAGCCCGTAGCGCCCGCTGGCGCCGGCCAGGCGCTGGATGTCCTCGTGGAGAAGGGCCAGCCCCGCCACGTCCCAGCCGTGGTCCGTGTAGCGCCTGAGGCGCGCGGCGAGCGCCTGCAGGCGCTGGGGGAGGTGGCGCAGGTAGGCCTGGCGGAGTTCGGCGAGTCGGGTCAGCTCGCGTTCGGACATCGGTTCTTCCTTCGGATGGGCGCGCCGTGCCTGCCGGCGCGCGGCGAAAGTGTCGCATACGTGCCCTGCGCGCTCCGCGAACGGCGCGGCGTGCGGGGCGTCCGCGCCCTCCATGGCCGCGCCGAACTGCGCGGCGGGTTGGAATCCCGGCCCGGTTTCCTTGACGCTCGGCCGGAGCGGGCGTTATACCGGAGCGTTCTCCGCGCTCGCGCCCGATTCCTCCCGCATGAGCGATCCCCGCCCAGCCGCCAACGCCAAGTTCCGGGTCGTCCCGGCCCGGAGCCGCCGGGGCGCGCTGGTGGGCGCGCTGGCGCTGGCGTGGGTGGTGTCCCTGATCCTCGCCTGGAGCCTGGGCGGCGCGACGCGCGCGCCGGGCGACGCCGGGACCGTCGCGGCGGCCCCGGCCGATGCCGACGAGGCGGGCGAGGACATCCAGGCCCTCCGCCAGCGGATCGCGACGCTGCGCCGCTCCGACGAGATCAGCCGCGCCGCCAACGTGCAGCTGCAGGAGACCCTCGCGCGGCGCGACGAGGAGATCGCCGCGCTGCGCGCCGACGTGGCCTTCTACGAGCGCCTGGTGGGCGGCACCGGCCCCCGCCAGGGGCTGACCGTCCACAACCTCGACCTGCGGCGCGACGCCGACGGCACCTGGCGCTACGTCGTCACCCTGACCCAGAACCTCAATCGCGGCGCGGTGACCCGCGGCAGCCTGACGGTCCAGGTCGAGGGCACCCGCGACGGCCGCATGGCCACGCTCTCCTGGGACGATCTGCTGCAGGAGACGTCCGCGTCGCCGCAGCCGTTCTCGTTCCGGTATTTCCAGCAGCTCGAAGGCAGCCTGCTGCTGCCCGAGGATTTCACCCCGCGTCGCCTGATCGTGCGCCTGCGCGCCGAGGGGGCAGGCAACGTGGAACGGGCCTTCCCGTGGGAGGCCCCCAATGGCGCGGACGATGCGCAAGGAGACTGAAAGGATGTTCGGGGACAAGCGACGGGGACCGCGCGGCACCGCGCCGCAGGTGGATACGCTGATCGGGTCGGGCGTGGTGCTGCGGGGCGACATCGCCTTCCGCGGCTGCCTCTACATCGAGGGGCGGGTGCACGGCGCGATCACCGCCGAGGACGAGGACGCGGTGCTGACCATCGCCACCCACGGCCTGGTCGAGGGCGAGGTGCGTGCGCCGACCGTGGTCGTCAGCGGCCAGCTGCGCGGCGACGTGCACGCCGACACGCGCGTGGAGATGACGCCCAGCGCCCGGGTCGAGGGCAACGTGCACTACCGGGTGGTGGAGATGGCGGCCGGCGCGACCCTGAGCGGGCGCCTGATCCACACCGCGGCGGTCGCTGCGCTGACCGGCCCCTCGGGGCAGGCGGAGGGGGCGGCCGCGCCCGTGGAGGCCGAGGCCGAGACGGCGGCCGGCTGAGCGCCGCTGCGGCGCGGGGATTGATTCCGCGCCGCGCTTCCCCCATATGGGCGCCATGACCACGACTCCCGGCTACCAGGACCTCGCTGCGCCCCTGGCCTTCACCGCAGCAGCGGCGGCCAAGGTGCGCGAACTCATCCAGGAAGAGGGCAACGACGCCCTCAACCTGCGCGTCTACATCAGCGGTGGCGGCTGCTCGGGCTTCCAGTACGGCTTCACGTTCGACGAGGAGCGTGCCGAGGACGACCTCGCCATCGCGACCGACGGCGTCACCCTCCTCGTCGATCCGCTGAGCCTCCAGTACCTGATGGGCGCCGAGGTGGACTACACGGAGAGCCTGACCGGCGCGCAGTTCGTCATCCGCAATCCGAACGCCAAGACCACCTGCGGCTGCGGCAGCTCGTTCTCCGTGTGAGCCCGCGCACGGCCCCGTTCGCCTTCGTCGGGCCGGCGCCCGACCGGGCCGACGGCCTGCGGGACGACGCGGCCGCCCTGGAGCGCGCCTGGCCCGACGCCCGCGTCCTGCTGGTGGATGCCGCCGGCGACATGCTGGCCACCGCCGACGGCGGCGCGCCCTGGCCGCTGCGCGGCGGGGACCTGGGCGAGGCGGCCTTCGCCCGCGCCAGCTTCCTCGGCCTGGACGGTGCCGTCTTCTGCTTCGCGCTGTCGCTGCGCGAGGCCGAGGCCGCGGGCTTCGGCGTTCCCGACGCCGCCGTCCGGGCGGACCTGCGTACCGCCGCGGCCAGCTTCAGCGAGATCGACGCCCGCCTGTTCGCGCACGCGCGGGCCCTGCTGCACTGGCAGGCGCGCAAGCGCTTCTGCGGAGTCTGCGGCGGCCCGCTGACCTTCTCGCGCGGCGGCCACCAGGCCGGCTGCGCGGCCTGCGGCAGCACCTGGTACCCGAGGACGGACGCCGCGATCATCGTCGCCGTGACCGACGGCGAGCGCCTGCTGCTCGGCCGCCAGGCGAGCTGGCCCGCGGGCCGCTACTCGGTGATCGCCGGCTTCGTCGAGCCCGGCGAGTCGCTGGAGGACGCAGTGCGGCGCGAGGTGATGGAGGAGGCCTGCATCGCGGTCGAGGCGTGCCGCTACGTCGCCTCGCAGCCGTGGCCGTTCCCGGCGTCGCTGATGGTGGGCTTCCGCGCCGAGGCGGGCCCGGCGGCTCCGCGCTGCGGCGCCGAGCTGGAGGACGTGCGCTGGTTCTCCGCCGAGGCCATCCGGCGCGAGGTTGGCGCCGGTGCCCTGCAGCTCTCGCCGAGGCTCTCCATCTCGCGGCGCCTGATCGACGACTGGCTGGCGGAGCGGGGCGTTCCGCCCGATGCGCTCTAGCGCGTCGCGCACGTCGGGATGCGCGCCGTCCCGACGCGGATGACGCGCGCCGGGCGACGCACGGCGTCTTCACGGGCCTAGAATCGCCGGAACCCGACTCCGGTGTCCGTGCATGTCCGTCGCCCTGATCGCCCTCGTCGCCGCCCTGGTCGTCTCCTACCTCGTGCCCTCCAGTCCGGCGCTGCGCAGCATGCGCTGGTTCGCGGCGTGGTCGAGCTGGCTGGCGGAGCGGCTGCGGGCCGACCGCGACCCGCTGGAGCCGGTATCGCCCGCGGCCGGCTGGCTCGGCCTGCTGGCGCTGACGGCGCCCCCGCTGCTCCTGCTGGCGCTGCTGCAGGGCGCCCTGGAGGGCGGTTTCGTCGCCGCGCTGTTCTCCTTCCTGGTGCTCTTCTACGCCTGGGGCCCGCGGGACCTCGACCGCGACGTGTCCGCCGCGGTGGCGGCTCCCGACACCGCCGGCCGGCGCATGGCCCTGGCCGCGCTGGCGCCGGAGCGGGCGGGCGCCGAGGTGGTGGGCGAGCAGGCGGTGGATCTCGTCTTCCGTGCCGCGCTGGTCCGCTGGTTCGGCGTGCTGCTGTGGTTCCTGCTGCTGGGACCGTTCGGCGCGCTGGGCTACCGCCTGATCGCCACGGCCGCGGAAGCCGTGCCGCGCGCCGACCTTCCACCGGGCGTCGCCGACGCGGCCCTCGTCGCGCGCCGCATCCTCGACTGGCCGGCTGCGCAACTGGTGACGCTGACCCTCGCCCTCGTGGCCGACTTCGACGCGGTGATCGGCGCATGGCGCGACTGGCACGCGGGCCCGGTCCGCCTCGAGCCGGGTTTCCTCTACGCCGCCGGTCGCGCCACCGTCCGCGTGGAGCTGAGCGCCGACGGCGCCTGCGAGGAGGGTGCGACGCTCGCGCCGGACGCCTTCGAGGCGGCCTGCGGGCGTGCCCGGCTGCGCGACGCCATGAGCCTGGCCTGGCGCGTGCTGCTGGCATGGCTGGCCGTGCTGGCCCTGCTGGTCATTGCCGGCTGGGTGGCCTGAGGCGACGCAGGCCCCGCCTCAGGACGCGTCGCCGCGCAGGCGGCGCACCTCGGCTTCCAGCGACCCGGCGCTGCAGGCCTGCGGCGGCAGCAGGGCGCCGGCGACGATCTCGACGCGTGCGCGGAAGCGCCGCGGCAGGCGCATCCGGTGGAGGGCGGAGTCCCGGCGGCTCCACATGCTGCCCCACAGCCCACGCAGGGCGACCGGCAGCACCGGGACCGGGTTCGCCGCGAGGATGCGCTCCACCCCCGGCCGGAACGGCGCGATGTCGCCGTCGCGGGTGAGTCCGCCCTCGGGGAAGATGCCCACGACCTCGCCGTCGGCGAGTGCGCGTGCCACCGTCGCGAAGGCGTGCTCCATCAGGACGGCGTCCTCCTTCGCGCTGGCGATGGGGATGCAGCGGGCGGCGCGGAACAGTGGGTTGAGCACCGGGATGCGGTAGATCCGGTGGTCCATCACGAAGCGCACCGGGCGCCGGATGGCGCCGAGCAGCAGCAGCGGGTCCACGAAGCTCACGTGGTTGGCGACCACCAGGGCCGGGCCCCGATCGGGCAGGGCATCGAGTCCGCGCGAGCGGACCCGGTAGAGCAGGCCGACCGCGAGCCCGCTCAGGGCGCGCAGCAGGTGCTGGAGCAGCAGGGCGGGACGACGGCCCATGCGGTGCAGCGCGGGCTGGGATGGGGCCACGCCGGGTCCTCGTGGGGCTGGCGCGGAGCGTAGCAGGCGCCCCGCGCCCCGGCGCGACGCGGCCTCAGCCGCGGGCGATGGCGCGCCAGCCGATGTCGCTGCGATGGAACGCGCCCGCCCAGCCGATCCGCCCCACCGCGGCGTACGCCGCGCGCTGCGCCGCGGCGATGTCCTCGCCGAGCGCGCAGACGGTCAGCACGCGCCCGCCCGCGGTCAGCACGCGGCCGTCCTCGTCGAGCCGGGTGCCGGCGTGGAAGACCCTGCTGTCCGCCGGCACCGGCGCGTCCAGGCCCGAGATGGCGTCGCCGGTGTCGGGGGTGCCCGGGTAGTTGCGCGCCGCCATCACCACGCCCAGCGCGGGGCGCGGATCCCAGTCGGCCGTCACCGTGTCGAGGCGCCCGTCGAGGGCGGCCTCGACGAGCTCCAGCAGGTCGGACTTCAGGCGCAGCATGACCGGCTGCGTCTCCGGGTCGCCGAAGCGCACATTGAACTCGATGACCTTCGGCGCGCCCTGCGCGTCGATCATCAGTCCCGCGTACAGGAAGCCGGTGAAGGGCACGCCGTCGGCCGCCATGCCGCGCACGGTCGGCTCGACCACCTCGCGCAGCACGCGCGCATGCACCTCCGGCGTCACCACCGGCGCCGGCGAGTAGGCGCCCATGCCGCCGGTGTTCGGGCCGGTGTCGCCGTCGCCCACGCGCTTGTGGTCCTGGCTGGTCGCCATCGGCAGCACGTGGGCGCCGTCGACCATGCAGATGAAGCTCGCCTCCTCGCCCTCGAGGAACTCCTCGATCACCACGCGCGCCCCGGCCTCGCCGAAGGCGTTGCCGCCCAGCATGTCGCGCACCGCGTCGCAGGCCTCCTCCAGCGTGGCCGCCACGACCACGCCCTTGCCCGCGGCCAGCCCGTCGGCCTTGATGACGATGGGCGCGCCGACCTGGTGCAGGTGCGCGAGCGCGGCGGTGGTGTCGGTGAACACCGCGTAGTGCGCGGTCGGAATGCGGTGCTGGGCAAGGAAGTCCTTGGCGAAGGCCTTGCTGCCCTCCAGCTGCGC
Organism: Coralloluteibacterium thermophilum; assembly: GCF_042654365.1. Lineage (NCBI taxonomy): Bacteria > Pseudomonadati > Pseudomonadota > Gammaproteobacteria > Lysobacterales > Lysobacteraceae > Coralloluteibacterium > Coralloluteibacterium thermophilum. Next base: position 76,940 of record NZ_JBHSGG010000002.1, on the reverse strand, counting down.
GGCGGCGGCGGTCGGGCCGAAGACGCGCAGCCCGGCGGCGCGGAAGCGGTCGACCACGCCCTTGACCAGCGGAACCTCGGGGCCGACCACGGTCAGGTCCACGGCTTCCGCCTGCGCCAGCGCGAGCAGGGCGTCGATGTCGTCGGCGCGCACCGGCACGTTGCGGCAGCGCGGCTCCCGCGCGGTGCCGGCGTTGCCGGGCGCGACCAGCACCTCGTCCACGCGCGGCGACTGCGCGAGCTTCCACGCCAGTGCGTGCTCGCGTCCTCCGGAACCGATCACCATCAGCTTCACGCGCACATCCCGAGTCGAGTAAGGGACGCGCATTCTAGGCGCGCGCCCCTCCATCCGTCGCGCCGGTGCCGCGGCGCGACGGATGGAGGAGGCTCAGTCCGGCATGTAGATCGCGCCCAGCTTGTCGATCTCGTCGCCGGCGCGACCGGTGAAGCCGGCGATGTGCCAGCCCTCGGGCGCGGTGAGGGTGTGGACCTCGCCGGTCGGGGTGCCGGCCTGCAGGCGGCGGCCGTGGCTGGTGACGAGGTCCGCGGAGAACACCCGCGTGCGGCCGTTGCGCTGGCCCAGGGTCAGCGTGGCGGAGACCAGTTTCTCGCCGGGCAGCAGGTCAAGGCTGCGTGCGCTGCCGCCGCTGCCGCCGTGGGCCAGCCGGACGCCGTTGTCGAGGGTGACGGCGATGCCGTCGAGGCGCGCGCCGCCGCGCAGCGTCAGCGTCCGGACCGGGCGGCCGAGGTGCGGCGAGGCGAGGTCGTTGAAGGGCGTGCCGTGCGGGCCGCCGAACAGGTCGCTCAGGCGCACGTCGTCAACCGTTGCCCAGCCGAAGCGGGTGAAGACCGGATAGTGGTCGGAGAGCGGGCGGCCGCGGTCGTCGTAGAAGTCGGGATCGTCGAGGCGGTACTCGTCCGCGACGAGCACGAGGTTGCGGGCGTCGCGGTAGAGGATCTTGTCGACGACCTCGCAGTCGTCCGTCGGCGGCGTGCCGCACAGCAGCGCGTCCGCGCCCAGCGCCGGCCGTGTCCCCTTGACGAGTTCGACCCACGGGTCGCGCAGGCCGTTGTCGTCGAGCAGGGTGCGCAGGTTGTCGCCGCTGCGGGTGTAGCGCGTGTTCGAATCCATCATCACCAGCACCGGATTGCCTGCCGACCAGTCCTGGATGAAGCGCGAGAGCTGGGCGATGTTGTCGCGGCGCGCGGCGAGGTCCGCATCGGTGACCCCGGCGTTGGGATGCGCGTTGTACAGGTCAAGGAACACGCCTTCGCCCAGGCGCACGCGCATGTAGGTGAAGCCCTTCGGGGTCAGGCAGTCGGTGCCGTTGCAGCGGTTCCACCTGATCCGCTGGAAGTCGCTGAAGGGGTGGTGGCTGAGGGTGTTGAGGCCGTCGCCGAAGGCCGCGCCGCCGCTTGTCGGCGTGCGGTAGGGATGGTCGTTCCCGGCGTACAGCGCGGCGTGGTAGTTGAAGTCCTCCTGGACGTGGACGATGTCGTAGGGCGAGAGCCTGCGTGCGATCAACGGCGTGTGGAGCGAAGGATTGCCGCTGGAGAGCCCTTCGGGCAGGCCGGCGATGTTGTAGGTGAGCACGTCGAGCACGCCGGACTCCTCCGCCGGTGCCGTGTGCGGCAGGGCGAGGACGAGGGCGAAGCCGCAGGTCGCGAGGATGCGCTTGAGCATGGGTGTGGCCTCTTGCGTGGGTGGATGAGGAGGCGCGCTCCCCCGGGGCGCGCGCCGGGGGAGCGGTGGAGCGTCAGAAGCGACCGCGCAGGCCGAGCGACACGCTGCGGCCGTAGTCGGTGTAGCCGGCGAACAGGTCGTCGCCGACGTACAGGCGCTGGCGTTGCCCGGTCAGGTTGATGGCGTTGAGGTACAGCGAGAGCCGCTCGCCGAAGCGCCAGGAGACGTTGCCGTCCAGGCTTCCGAAGCGGGCGACGTTGCTGGTCGCGACGTCCGCGGTGCCCACCGCCTGCACGATGTCGTCGTGCCAGTTGTAGCTGAGCCGCGCCGCGAACGGCCCCTTCTCGTAGAAGCCCACCAGGTTGACGGTGTTCTGCGCGACGCCTTCCAGCCGGTCGCTGAAGCGGCGCCCGCCGTCCACGTAGTCGGCCCTGCTGTCCGTCCAGGTGTAGTTGACCTGCATGCCGAGGCCGTCGAAGGGCGCGGGCAGGGTGTCGAAGACCTGCTGCCACGCGAGTTCCACGCCGCGCACGCTCGCGTTGCTGCCGTTGACCTTGGAGGACAGGAGGTAGGTCTGGCCGCCGTACTCCAGGTTCGACAGCTGCGTCTGGATGAAGGTGCCGATGTCCTTGTAGAACAGGCCGGCGACGAGCGCGGAGGCGCGGTCGATGTACCACTCCCAGGTCAGGTCGTACTGGTTGGCCTCGAAGGGCCGGAGCGCCGGGTTGCCGCCGCTGGCGGTGAGGATCTCGCCGCTGGAGTTGAAGGTGAGCTTGGAGGAGAGGTCGGTCAGGTCCGGGCGGGTGATCACGCGGGCTGCGGCCGCGCGCAGCAGCATGTCGTCGTCCAGGCTCCAGGCGAGGTTGAGCGAGGGCAGCACGTCGTCGTAGCGCTGCGAGAAGCGCACCGCTTCCGCCGCACCGTCCACGTCCGCGTGGCCGAGAGTCACCTGGCGGGTGCGCACGACGCGCACGCCCAGGTTGCCGCGCAGCTCGCGCCCGGCGAGCGTGCTGCCGATGCCCGCCATCAGGTAGGCGGCGCCGATGTCCTCCTCGACCCGGTAGGAGTTCTGCAGGTCGGCCGCGCCCGGCGTGCCGGCGAGGTCGGCGGCGTTCGGCCAGTCGCCCCAGAAGCGCGGCTCGATCGGCGCCAGCCACGAGGTGGGCAGGTTGCCGCGCGCGCCGGAGAGCAGGTCGCTGACCGGCAGGCGGGTGAAGTGGTCGGCGGGGAAGAGCGTGCCGGCGATGCCGTCGTTGAGGATGAGGTCGGCGCGGTCGTAGTCGCGCGCGCGCTCGCGGAATTTCACGCCCGCCCTGATGTCGCTGAAGAAGGCGTGGTCCAGGCCGCGCTCGGCGTCGAACTGCAGGGCGGACTCGCGGTCCAGTGCGTCGATCTGGCGCCATTCCAGGCGGCGCCCGGGCGTCGCCTCGGGCGCGTCCGGATCGTAGCCGCCGGTGAAGACCCAGTCCGGCACGTTGCGCCCGGAGGAGCGCGGCATCGCCACGTGCATGCCGACGTTGCTGCCGGTGCGCAGGCGCGTGCGGCGGATGGGATCGGAGTCCCAGCTCTTCGCGCGCGCGTCGAAGGCGGTCGCGCCCAGCGTCCATCGCTCGCCGCGCCAGGTGGCGTTGAGGCGCAGCGCGCGGTTCTCGTCGGTGATGCCCGAGGTCTCGCGCGAGACCTGCACCTGGCCCGTGTCGTAATCGAACGACCGGATCGCGCCGTCCTCGACGACGATGTTGCGCATGGCCGCCGGGTTCCAGCCGCCGACGCCGAGGGTGTATTCGTCGTAGTGCACCGTCTGCCGCGTGTACAGCGCATCCAGCCCGATCTCGAGCGCCTCCGTCGGCCGCCATTGCAGGGCGGCGGCGGCTCCGACGCGCTCACGTTCCTCCAGCTCCAGCGTCGGACGGATGCCGGTCGGCGCGTAGTAGGCGCCCGCGACGCCGGGCACGCCGTCGGCGTGATGGTCCCAGCCGACCTCGGTCACGCGGTCCTGGCGCAGGCTGCGCTCGGCGTAGGCCGCGGAGAGCAGCGCGCCGAAGCGGCGGTCGTCGCTGACCCAGTTGAACAGGCCGGACACGCGCGGGTCGTTCTCGCCCGCCTTCTGGGCCCGGCTCAGCTCGGCCGAGCCGCTGAACAGGCTGCGCCCCAGCTCCAGCGGGCGGAAGGTGCGCACGTTGACGATGCCGCCGATGGCGCCCTCGTCCATCGCGGCGGTGGGGCTCTTGACCACTTCGAGGCCGGAGACGAGCTCCGCCGGCAGGCTGTCGTAGCGGAACTGGCGGCCGGTCTGCCCGGAGGTGCGCACGTTCTCGTTGACCGCCATGGTCTGGCCGTTGAGCGTGGTCACCTGGAAGCCGGGCCCGAGGCCGCGCACGCGCACGTACACGCCTTCGCCGCGGTCGCGCTCGATGGTCACGCCGGGGATGCGCTGCAGGGCCTCGGCCACGTTCTGCGCCGGCAGCTTGCCGATGTCCTCGGCCGCGATGGCATCGACCACGCTGTCGGCATAGCGCTTCTCGGCGAGCGCCGCGCTCAGCGCGCCGGCGTAGCTGCCGAGGACCTCGATGCGGTCCAGCTCGTGGATCGGCGCCATGGCCGGACGCGCATCCGACTGCGCCGGCATCGTCGGCGCCGCGCCGGCGTCGGGTGCGGCCGCGGGCTGGATGGTGACGGTGCGCGCGTTGATGTAGCGGTAGGTCAGGCCGGTGCCGGCCAGCAGCCGCTCCAGGGCCTCCTGCGGCGGCAGCCCGGCGGGCGTTCCGCGGGTCTGCCGTCCGGCCGCAAGCTCCGCGGCGTAGACGAGCTGCAGGCCGCTGTCGCGGGCGAAGGCGGCGAGCGCCTGGTCCAGCGGCTGGGCCGGGATGGCGGCCGCGACCGCCTCCGGCGGCGCCGCATCGGCGTGGCCGGAGAACGCGGAGGGAAGGGCGAGGGCGATGGCGAGTGCCAGTTGTCTGCGCATGGAAGATCCGGAAGAAGGGAGGCGGACACGGCGCGTCTGCATGCCGTGTCCGATCTACGAGTCTTCCGGGCGCGGATCGGGCACCGGTTTTCGATGAATTTTTCCTTACAGCGACGGAGCGCCGGCCTGCGCCGGGGCGCTGCCCACGCGGATCTCGTCCTCGCCGACGACGACGTGCAGGGTCGGCTGCGCGGCGAGGAAGTCGCCGAAGGAGTCGAGGTCGGAGACCTGCAGGCGGCCGCTCAGGCGCAGCGCCGCCGCCGAGGCGTCCTCCACTGCGATGCGCCGGGTGTTGTGCCGGTTGAGCGCTTCCGCGACGTCCGCCAGCGGTTCGTCGAGGAAGACCAGCTCGCCGCGCATCCAGGCCGTCATCGTGCCCGCGTCCTCGGTGCGCGTCTCCACCTGCCGGTCGGCGTGCGCGACCCGCGCCCGCTGGCCGGCGCCGAGGTCGGCCAACAGGCCGGGGGCGGCGTCGGCGCTGCCCGGATTCCAGACCTGCACCCGGCCTTCGAGCACCGCGATGCGGGTCTCGTGCGCGCGCAGGTCGACGTCGAAGGTGGTGCCGATGTCCCGCACGCGCAGGCCGCCGGCCTCCACCACGAAGGGCCGTCGCTGTTCCGCGACCTCGAAGGAAGCGCGGCCGCGCCGCAGTTCCACCTTCCGGCGCAGCGGGTCCAGCGTCACCCGCAGCTCGGTGCCGGAATCCAGGTGGACGCGACTGCGGTCGGGCAACTGGACGGCAAGGTGTTCGCCGTGCGGGCTGGCATAGGTGTAGCTGCGCGGCCACGCCCACAGCAGGGCCGCGGCGCAGGCCGCCGTCGCGGCGAGCGCGCGCAGGCCCTGCCGCAGGCGTCGGCGCGGCGGCCGCGATGCGGGCGGTGCCGCGGGCCGCGGCGGACGCAGGGACACGACCTTGCCGGCCTGTGCGGGGGCGGCATCGTGCCCGGTCGCGGCCTCGCGCAGCGCCAGCCCGAGCTCCCCGGCGAGGTGCGAGATCGCCAAGTACTCGCGCAGGTGGCGGGGCGAGGCGGTCAGCCAGCGCGCGAACTCCGCGTGCTGTGCCGGCGAGAGCGCGCCTTCGCGGTGCAGCGCGTGCCAGTGCGCGGCGGCGCGGGTGGTCGCCTCTCGGTCGTGATCGGGATCCCTGCTCACCATGCGTCCTCTTCGTCGGCCATCGCCCGCCGGCACTCGGACAGCCCCCGCACCACGTGCTTCTTGACCGCATGGGTGGAAATGCCCAGGCGCTCGCCGATCTGCCGGTAGCTCAGGCCGTCGCGGTACTGCATCACCAGCACCGTGCGGGTGCGCTCCGGCAGGCCCGCGAGCAGCGCGAGGATACGGCGGCGGCGCTGCGCGCGCTCGGCCTCCTGTTCCGCACAGGCGTCGCTGCCGAGCACCGTCGCCAGCCGTTCGAGCTCTTCCTGGCCCAGCGGCGAGGCCCTGCGCTTCACCGCCTGCTCGCGCGCGAGGTTGAGCGCCACGGTGTAGAGGTAGGCCTCGGGCGCGGCGATGGCTTCTCCGCGTCCCTGCCACGCGCGCAGCAGGCGGAGGTAGGCCTCCTGCACGAGGTCGTCGGCATCCTCCCCGCCCCCGCGGCGCGTGAAGAAGCCGCGCAGGGTGGCTCGGTGCTCGGCGAACATGCGCGCGAATCCCGCTTTGCCGCTGCCGGCCACAGGTGGGCTCCCCCCGGAGAAGCCAGGCAGGGTAAGGCGACAGGGTTGCATGACGGTGACGCACGCCCGTGCGGCGGTGCTCGCGGTGGGGGGCAGGTGTCGCCATCGCCGCGCCCGCGCGCGCCGTTGCAATGACCTGGATCATTGGCAGGCGCGCGGGCATCCGGAGACTGGGAGGCCCGCCATCCACCGCAGGTTTCCAGCATGAGCGCAGCCGCATCGCCCCGGGTCGCCGACGGAGCCGCGCCGGACGCCGGCGCCTGCTCGGCGGAGGTCGTCGTGGTGGGTGCCGGGCCCGCAGGCCTGAGCCTGGCCGCGGCGCTCGGCTCGGCGGGCCTGGAGGTGCTGGTCGTCGAGGCGCAGGCCGCGGCCGCGCTTGCCGAACCGGCGCCGGACGGGCGCGAGATCGCGCTGACCCATGCCTCGCGCGCCCTGCTCGAGGGGCTGGGCATCTGGGAGCGGCTGCCGCAGGACGACATCCATCCGCTGCGCGATGCGCAGGTGCTCGACGGCCCCGACGGCGCCCGCCTGCGGGTCGGCGCCGGCGGCACCGGCGCGGAGCAGCTCGGCTGGCTCGTGCCCAACCATCGCATCCGCGCCGCCGCATGGGAGGCCGTCGCCGCCTGCCCGCGCGTGCGCGTCCTGGACGGCTGCCGGGTGGCGGATGCGACGTTGGAGGGCGGCCTCCGCCAGGTCCGGCTGGAGGACGGGCGCGTGCTGCGCGCCCCGCTGCTGGTCGCCGCCGACAGCCGCTTCTCCGCCACCCGCCGCCAGCTCGGCATCGGCGCGCGGATGCGCGACTTCGGGCGCAGCATGGTGCTGTGCCGGGTGGCGCTGGCGCGGCCGCACGAGGACGTGGCCTGGGAGTGGTTCGACTACGGCCAGACGCTGGCGCTGCTCCCGCTGTCCGGGCAGCGCGCGTCCGCGGTGCTGACCCTCCCGCACGAGGCCGCCGCGGCCCTGTCCGCGCTGGAGGGCGAGGCCCTGGGCGCGGCGCTGACCGCGCGCTTCCACGGCCGGTTCGGCGACATGCGCCCGCTCGGTCCTTGCCATGCCTATCCGCTGGTGGGCGTCTACGCCGACCGCTTCGACGCGCCGCGCGCGGCCCTCGTGGGCGATGCGGCCGTGGGCATGCACCCGGTCACCGCGCACGGCTTCAACTTCGGCCTGCAGGGACAGGCGCGGCTGGCCCGGCGCGTCGTGGCCGCGCATCGTGCAGGGGGCGACGTCGGCGCGCCGGCGCTGCTGGCCGCCTACGCCGCGGAGCACCGCCGGGCGACCCTGCCGCTGTTCCTGGCGACCAACCTGGTGGCCTCGCTCTACACCGACACGCGCGCGCCCGCGCGCCTGCTGCGCGATCTGGCGGTGCGCGGCGCGGCGCGGATGGCGCCGTTCCGCCGGGCGCTGGCACGGCACCTGACCCAGGTGCCGCGCGACGGTTGAGGGGTCAGGCGCAGGCGCCGCTGCGGCGGTCGCGGAGCGCGCGCACGACCGCCGCCGCGAGCGTCAGCACGGTCAGCGGCAGCACGAAGTACATCATCACCGCGCTGAAGGCGGGCAGTGCGTCGTGGTGGGTCGCCTGCAGCAGCAGGTAGGCGGTGTAGGCGACGTAGTAGCCGAGGAACACCGCGCCTTCCCAGCGCTGGATGCAGTGGCCGGTGAAGAAGATCGGCAGGCAGGCCACGGCCACCGCCACCATGACCGGCAGGTCGAAGTGGATGGCCGCGGGCCCGACCGGGATGCCCGCCGGCGAGAACGCGGCGGTGATGCCCAGCACGATCAGCAGGTTGAGCACGTTGCTGCCGACCACGTTGCCGACCGCGAGGTCGCGCTGCCCGCGGATCGTGGCGAGCACCGAGGTCGCGATCTCCGGCAGCGAGGTGCCGACCGCGATGACGGTCAGGCCGATCACCAGTTCGCTCAGGCCCAGCGCCTGCGCGATGGTGACCGCCGCGCCGACCATCCAGCGCGCGCCGAGGATCAGCAGCCCGAGGCCGCCGAGCACCATGAGGATGTCGATGGCCCAGCGCGCCGGCGTCCGCGGTGCCTCCACCGCGAGGTCCTCGCCCTCGTCGCCGCCCCCATCGCCGCCCTTGCGGCCGATGCGGATCAGCCACGCCAGATAGACCACCGCCGCCAGCGCCAGGCCCACGCCCTCGCCGCGGCTGATCGTGCCGTTGTAGGCGAGCAGCAGCACCAGCACGGAGCAGCCGATCATCACCGGGACGTCCAGGCGCACCAGCTGGCGCGAGACCACCAGCGGCGCAACCAGGGCGCTCAGGCCCAGGATCAGCAGCACGTTGGTGATGTTGCTGCCCACCACGTTGCCGATGGCGATGTCGGCGGAGCCGCGGTGCACCGCGTCCAGGCCCACCGCCAGCTCGGGCGCGCTGGTGCCGAAGGCGACCACGGTGAGGCCGATCACCAGTGGCGAGAGGCCGGTGGCGGCGGCGAGGCGCGAGGCGCCGCGCACCAGTCCTTCGGCACCGATGAGGAGGGCGACGAGCCCGGCGATGAGGAGAAGGGCGGTCATGAGGGCTCGGAGCGTCCGGACGCGGCGGGCGAGGTCCGCCCGCCGCGCTTCATAGGGGATGCCGCGTCACGATGCCGTGGGCGGCCCGCGGTCAGTGCCTGAAGTGGCGCACCCCGGTGAACACCATCGCGATGCCGTGCTCGTCGGCCGCGGCGATCACCTCGGCGTCGCGCATCGAGCCGCCGGGCTGGATCACCGCCTTGATGCCGGCCTCGGCGGCCGCGTCGATGCCGTCGCGGAACGGGAAGAAGGCGTCCGAGGCCATCACCGAGCCTTCCACCACCAGGCCGGCGTCGGCCGCCTTGATGCCGGCGATGCGCGCCGAGTACACGCGGCTCATCTGCCCGGCGCCGACGCCGACGGTGCGGCTGTCCCTGGCGTAGACGATCGCGTTGGACTTGACGAACTTGGCCACCTTCCATGCGAACAGCAGGTCGGCGAACTGGGCCTCGGTCGGCGCCAGCTTCGTGACCACCTTCAGCTCGTCGCGCGTGACCACGCGATCGTCGGCGGTCTGCATCAGCAGGCCCGAGCCGACGCGCTTGGTGTCGATGAAGCCCGTCGACGCCGGTGCCAGCGGGATGCGCAGCACGCGCACGTTGGCCTTCTTCGTGGCGTATTCCAGCGCGCCGGGCTCGTAGTCCGGCGCGATCAGCACCTCGACGAACTGCCGGTCCAGGATCGCCTTGGCGGTGGCCGCGTCCAGCGTGCGGTTGAAGGCGATGATGCCGCCGAAGGCGCTGGTCGGGTCGGTGGCGTAGGCCAGTTCGTAGGCATCGCCGCAGCCCGCGCCCACCGCCACGCCGCACGGGTTGGCGTGCTTGACGATCACGCAGGCCGGCGCGTCGAACTGGCGCACGCATTCCCACGCCGCGTCGCTGTCGGCGATGTTGTTGTACGACAGCTCCTTGCCCTGCAACTGCTCGAAGGTCGCCAGCGAGCCCGGCGCCGGGTACAGGTCGCGGTAGAACGCGGCCTGCTGGTGCGGGTTCTCGCCGTAGCGCAGGTCCATGACCTTGACGAAGTTGCCGTTGGCCTGGGCGGAAAACGCGCTGCGCACGGGCACGTCGCCCGACGTGTCGGTGATCGCCGACAGGTAGTTGCCGATCGCCGCGTCGTACTGCGCGACGCGATTGAACGCGGCCACCGACAGCGCGAAGCGCGTGGCCGCCGACAGCGTGCCGTCGTGGGCGTCCAGTTCGGCGAGCAGGCCGGGGTACTGGTCGGGCGAGGTCGCCACCGCCACCCGCGCGAAGTTCTTGGCCGCCGAGCGCAGCATCGCCGGGCCGCCGATGTCGATGTTCTCCACGGCCTCGGCCAGGGTGCAGTCGGCGCGCGCGGTGACCTGCTCGAACGGGTACAGGTTCAGCACCAGCAGGTCGATCGGCGCGATGCCGTGCTCGGCCATCACCGCATCGTCGGTGCCCGCGCGGCCGAGCAGACCGCCGTGCACCAGCGGGTGCAGGGTCTTGACCCGTCCGTCCATCATCTCGGGGAAGCCGGTGACCTCCGAGACGTCCCTGACAGCCAGCCCGGCCTCGCGGATCGCCCTGGCGGTGCCGCCGGTGGAGAGCAGCTCGACCCCGCGCGCGGACAGCGCGCGGGCCAGGTCGATCAGGCCGGTCTTGTCGGACACGGAAAGGAGCGCGCGGCGGATCGCGCGGCGGTCAGCGGACATGGGCGGGGCCTTCGCGGAGAAAGCCCGGAATTATACGCCGCCGCTGCGGCGCCTCCGGGCGCCGGGGACGGCTGCGGCCTCAGCCCAGCCCGTAGAGCCTGAGCTTCTTGCGCAGGGTCGCGCGGTTGATGCCGAGGGTGGCCGCGGCGCGGCTCTGGTTGCCGTCGGTATGGCGCATGACCTCGGCGAACAGCGGCGCCTCGACCTCGCGCAGGACGATCTCGTAGAGGTCGTCGATGTCGTGGTCGTCCATGTCGCTCAGGTAGCGCCCGACCGCCAGGGCGACGTAGTCGCGCAGCGACGACTGGCCGGCGGCGGCGTTCGCATGGGACGCGGAACCATCCGCGCCGTTGTGGGCACGTTGAGCGGGTTGGGCGGTCACGGGATCGGGCAACTCCGGTGCAACGGCGACACGAAGCGTCGCGGGTGGACACCCGCAGGCCGACGGCCGGCGGGGGAACGAGTCTAAACCCATCGCGCGCGCGCATGCCACCGTCGGGACGGAGAATTCCGCACCGCCGGAGGCTGCCGCTCCGCCTCCTCCGGCTGGAGCGTGCTGTGCCCTTCGAGATGAGATGCGTGGGCCGTCAGCGGTGCGGCGCCGGCTCCGTGCCGCTGGCGGCCCACCCGGAGGGAAGCGGCCCGGGGCACGCCGATACGGCGTTGCGCGCCTTGCCCAGGCGGCCAGCCTGCGCTGGCGGCGCCTTGTCCCAGCGCACCCCAGACCGCGTCGCACTCACCCCAAAGGGCACGACACGCTCTAGAGGAAGGCGAACTCGAAGGCGACCGCGGCGCTGCCCGGATCCACCACCTCGATGGTCAGGCTGGCCGACTGTCGCGGCGCGAGCGTCGGCCGCGGCGGCTGCGCGCCGAGGTACTCGCGCGGGGTGAAGCGGCGCTGCGCGACGACCTGCCCGTCGAGGTCGGACATGCGCAGTTCGAGCAGCGGCCAGTCCTGCTCGAAGCGCGCGTCGTTGCGGAAGCTCGCGGTGATCAGCAGCGCGTCGGGCACCGATGGGTGGGGGCGGACGTCGCGCGAGGTCAGGCTGAACTGCTGCGGCGCATGCCACGGCCGGAGCGAGCAGCCCAGCGTTGCGCAGATGCGTTCGAGCGCGGGCCGCCAGCGCGCGTCGGCCGCCAGCCGCTGGCGGTCGGCGAGGACCGACTGCGCCACCAGCAGGGGCAGCAGGAGCCCGGCGGCCAGCCACCAGCGCCAGCCGGCGCGATGCGGCGCCACCGCGCGCACGCGGGCGAAGCGCGGCGGTGGCGCCGGGTCCGCCTCGGGCGGGGCCTCGAACAGCACGCCCTGGGCGTGGGCGTCGTCGGCGGGGGCGCGGTCGGATGCCATGCTGGCGGCGAGTCTACGTCAGCCGGTCGCGGCGTTCGCGGCGCGGCGCACGCCGGCGATGCGGATCCAGTCCTCGCGCCGCGCGACCTCGAGCGCGTCGAACCACGCGGCGTAGCGGGCCAGCAGTTCGTCCTCCTGGCCTGCGAGGATCCCGGACAGCGCGATCCTGCCGCCGGGCGCGGTCCGCGCGGCGAGCTGGGGCGCGAGCAGGTCGAGCGCCGAGGCGAGGATGTTGGCGACCACGACCGGGTAGTCGCGCTGCGGCGCGTCCTCCGGCAGCCAGGCGCGGAGCCGGTCGGCCACGTCGTTGCGCGCGGCGTTGTCGTCGGTGGCGAGGATGGCCTGGGGGTCGTTGTCGATCGCGTCGGCGCGCGCGGCGCCGAGCTTGAGCGCGGCGACGGCGAGGATGCCGGAGCCGCAGCCGAAGTCGAGCACCTCGCGGCCGGCGAGGTCGAGGCCATCCAGCCATTCCAGGCACAGCGCCGTGGTCGGATGGGTGCCCGAACCGAAGGCCAGGCCCGGGTCGAGCCGCACCACCGCCGCGTCCGCGTCGCGCGCGGCCTCGGGCAGGTCCTGGTTCCAGGGCACGATGTGCGTGCGCCGGCCGAAGGACAGCGGGTGGAACTGGTCGAGCCAGGCGCGCTCCCAGTCCTGGTCCTCGACGACGCGGAAGGCGGCGCCGCCGAGGTCGAGGCCGGCATCGAAGGACTCCAGCGCGGCGAGGAGGAGGTCGCCGTCGCTGCCCTCGGGGAACAGCGCGGTCAGGCGCATCTCGCCCCACAGCGGCTGCTCGCCGACGCCGGGCTCGAAGATCGCCTGCTCGTCCGGCGCGTCGGCGTGCGCGTCGGTGAGGGTGACCGCGAGGGCGCCCAGGTCCTCCAGGGCCGCTTCGAGGCGCGGCTGGCTGACGTCGGTGCAGGGCAGGCTGAGTTCGAGATAGGGCATGGCGCGTACGTGGCGTCGATCCGCCCGTGACGGGCATCCTGTGCATTCTAGTCCGCCCGCGCCGCCTACCCGCCGGCGCCACGCAAAGGAGCCTGCCGTGCGCATCATCCTCTTCAGTGCCCAGCCGTACGACCGCGAGGCGTTCGACGCCGTCGCCGCGGACTACGCAGTGGACCTGGTCTACCAGCCTGCGCGGCTCGGCCCGGACACGGTCGCGCTCGCGTCCGGCGCCGAGGTGGTCTGCGCCTTCGTGAACGACCGCCTCGACCGGACGGTGCTCGAAGGACTCGCCGCCGGCGGGACGCGGCTGATCGCCCTGCGCTCGGCGGGCTTCAACCACGTGGACCTGGACGCCGCGCGCGCGCTGGGGCTGCCGGTGGTGCGGGTGCCGGCGTATTCGCCCCACGCCGTGGCCGAGCACGCCGTGGCGCTGATCCTCGCCCTGACCCGGCGCATCCCGCGCGCCTACAACCGCACGCGGGAAGGCGATTTCTCGCTGCGCGGGCTGACCGGCTTCGACCTGTTCGGCAAGACCGTGGGCGTGGTCGGCACCGGGCAGATCGGCGCGGTGTTCGCGCGCATCATGCTCGGCTTCGGCTGTCGCGTGCTCGCCTTCGACCCGGTGGCGGACCCGGCCCTGGTCGAGGCCGGCGTGGAATACGTCGCGCTGGACCGCCTCTTCCCCGACGCCGACATCGTGAGCCTGCACTGCCCGCTGACCCCGGGCACCCGGCACCTGGTCGATGCGGCGCGGCTGGCGGCGATGAAGCCCGGCGCCATGCTCGTCAACACCGGCCGCGGCGCGCTGGTCGATACCCGCGCGGTGATCCAGGCGCTGAAGTCCGGCGCGCTCGGCTACCTGGGCATCGACGTGTACGAGGAGGAGGAGGCGGTGTTCTTCGAGGACCTGAGCGACCGGCCGCTGCAGGACGACGTGCTCGCGCGGCTGCTGACCTTCCCCAACGTCGTCGTGACCGCCCACCAGGGCTTCCTGACCCACGAGGCCCTGGACGCCATCGCCCGCACCACGCTGGACAACGTCGCAGCGTGGCGCGAGGGGCGCCTGGTCAACGCCGTCTGAAGCGAGGCGCGGGTGGAGAGGGGCGAAGGGCGAGGAGTGAGTGGAGAGGAGCGAGAGGCGAGTGGACGAGGAGGGGCGGCGCCTCTCCTCGTCGCGCGCCCGTCATCTCCCGCTTCTCGGCCTCATCCCAGGCCGATGGCCTTCTCGCGGTGTTCCTTGAGGCGCTTCTCGAGGTAGTGGATGTTCATGCCGCCGGCCTGGAAGCCCTGGTCGGCCATGATCCGCTGCTGCAGGGCGATGTTGGTCTTGATGCCGTCCACGACCATCTCCGACAGCGCCACGCGCATGCGGCAGATCGCGGTCTCGCGGTCGGGGCCGTGCACGATGAGCTTGCCGATCATGGAGTCGTAGTTCGGCGGGACGCGGTAGCCCTCGTAGATGTGGCTGTCCACGCGCACGCCCGGCCCGCCCGGGGCGTGGAAGTGCCTGATGAGGCCGGGGCTGGGCAGGAAGGTCTCCGGGTCCTCGGCGTTGATGCGGCATTCGATGGCGTGGCCGTTGATGACCACGTCCTCCTGCCGGATCGACAGCTTGTTGCCGGCGGCGATGCTGAGCTGCTCGCGCACCAGGTCGATGCCGGTGATCATCTCGGTCACCGGGTGCTCGACCTGGATGCGGGTGTTCATCTCGATGAAGTAGAAGCGCCCGTTTTCGTAGAGGAACTCGAAGGTACCCGCGCCGCGGTAGCCGATGCGGATGCAGGCCTCCACGCAGACGCGGCCGATCTCGGCGCGCTGTTCGGGCGTGATGCCCGGTGCCGGAGCTTCCTCGACGACCTTCTGGTGGCGGCGCTGCATCGAGCAGTCGCGCTCGCCGAGGTGGATGGCGTTGCCCTGGCCGTCGGCGAGCACCTGGATCTCCACGTGGCGCGGATTCTCCAGGAACTTCTCCATGTAGACCATGTCGTTGCCGAACGCGGCCTTGGCCTCGGACTTGGTCGTGGCGATGGCCGAGTGCAGCGAGCCCTCGACGTGCACCACGCGCATGCCGCGGCCGCCGCCGCCGCCGGCGGCCTTGATGATCACGGGGTAGCCGATCTCGCGCGCGATGCGGGCGTTGGTCGCGGCATCGTCGCCGAGCGGCCCGCCGGAACCGGGCACGCAGGGCACGCCGGCGGCCTTCATCGCCTTGATCGCCTCGACCTTGTCGCCCATCAGGCGGATGGTCTCGGCCTTGGGGCCGATGAAGATGAAGCCGGACTGCTCCACGCGCTCGGCGAAGTCCGCGTTCTCCGACAGGAAGCCGTAGCCGGGGTGGATGGCCTGCGCGTCGGTCACCTCGGCCGCGGCGATGATCGCCGGCATGTCGAGGTAGCTCTGGTTCGACGGCGGCGGGCCGATGCACACCGACTCGTCGGCCATGGCCACGTGCTTGAGGTTGCGGTCGACGGTGGAGTGCACCGCGACCGTGCTGATGCCGAGGGCGTGACAGGCGCGCAGGATGCGCAGCGCGATCTCGCCGCGGTTGGCGATGACGACTTTTTCGAGCATGGCTTGGGACCTGGAAGGCGGGAATGGGGAAGCGGGAATCGGGACGGGCGAGGGTGGAGTGCCGCGGGCGCTACGGTGCGCTGCCGGGCCGGCCGCAGCATCGCTGCAGGTCCCTCTTCCCGATTCCCTCTTCCCAGCTTCGCTGGCATCACCCGATGACGAACAGCGGCTGGTCGAACTCCACCGGCTGACCGGCCTCGGCGAGGACGGCGACGACGGTGCCCGCGATCTCGGACTCGATGGGGTTGAACATCTTCATCGCCTCGATGATGCCGAGGGTGTCGCCGACCTTGACCTGCTGGCCGACGCTCACGAAGGGCGGGGCGTCGGGATTGGGCGCGGTGTAGAAGGTGCCGACCATCGGCGAGCGCACGACCTCGCCCGGGGGCAGGTCGCTGCCGCCCTTGGCGGGCGCGGCCGCGGCGGGAGCGGGAGCGCCGTCCGTGCCGGCGGCGGGTGCCGGCGCCGCGCGCGGGGCCTCGTAGGCGACGGCGACCGGGGCGGCCGCGGCACCCGTCGGCACGCGCGAAAGGCGGACGGACTCCTCGCCCTCCTTGATCTCGATTTCGGCCAGGTTCGACTCTTCCAGCAGGTCGATGAGTTTCTTGATCTTGCGCAGGTCCATGAGGCCCTCGTGGTGACGTGTCGGATGGTGGGAGCGGCGCGCGCCTAGAGCGCGCGGCGGTAGAGCGTGTCGAGCTGGACGGTCCGTGTCCGGGTGTGGTCGATCAGGCAGTCCAGGCGGGCCTGGTTGCGGCCGGAGCCGTCCGCCGCGATGGCGTAGACGGCTTCGCAGTCGTCCTCGCGGAACCGCAGCCACTGCCGCTGGGCGCGGTCGAGCTGCTCCGCGCTGCAGCTGCTGCATGCGCCGGACGCGGCGAATGCCTCCATCTGCGCGAGCAGGTCGCGCACGGCGTCGCCGAGCGCGCGATCCAGGCGTTCGAAGTCCTGCGCCATGCACAGGTCGGCGTCGGCGATGGCCCCGGGGCCGGTGCAGTCCGGTGCGTCGGCGGACGCGGGCCCGCACCACGCGGCCAGGACCAGCGCGAACAGCCACCGGGCGTCGGGCAGGCGGCTCATGCCTCGCCGGGCTCCAGGTGCCGCAGCGCGTGGTCGAGCGCGTGGCGGTAGCCGGTCGCGCCGAAGCCGCAGATCACCGCCACCGCGAGATCGCTGAAGTAGCTGTGGTGCCGGAACGGCTCGCGCGCATGCGGATTGGAGAGGTGCACTTCGACGAAGGGCAGGCCCGTCGCCGCCAGTGCGTCGCGCAGGGCGACCGAGGTGTGGGTGAAGGCGGCCGGGTTGATCAGGATGAAGGCGGTGCCGTCGCCGCGCGCCGCCTGCACGCGCTCGACCAGCACGTGCTCGGCGTTGGACTGCAGGCTCTCCAGCGTGTGGCCCGCCGCCTCGGCCTGGACGCGCAGCGCGGCGTCGATCTCCGCCAGCGTGGCGCGCCCGTACACCGCCGGCTCGCGTTCCCCGAGCAGGTTCAGGTTGGGGCCGTGCAGGACGAGGATCTGTGCCAAGGGTGCGCGGGCGAGGACGGAAGCGCACAGTCTGGGGCCGCGCCCGCCGTACTGTCCAGCATGTTGCGGTCAGATGGGCGGAGTTGGGCGGAGTTGGGTGGGTGTTTGAATGGCAGGGGCCCGGGGGGCTCAGGGCCGGGGCGTGGGCTTGGGGCTTGGGCTTGGGCTTGGGCTTGGGGCGTGGCGGGACGCCAACGCGTCTTCGCTTCCGCGTCTCCTCACTCGCTCCTCAGTAACGCCCAGCGCTCCAGTTCGTCGTGGGTGAAGGGGCCGAGCTTGGTGCGGACGATGCGTCCGTCGGCGTCGAGGAGGACGGAGTAGGGCAGGACACCGCGGGTGTTGCCGAGGCGGACCGAGCTGTCGTCGGGGCCGGCGATCTCCATGAGGATGGGGTAGGCCACCGGCACGCGTCGCAGGAAGTCGCGCACCGCGTCCACCTCGTCCAGCGCGATGCCGATGACCTGCACGCCGTCCGGCTTGCCGGCCTGGGCGGCGGCGAAGCCGGCCAGCAGCGGCATCTCCTCGACGCAGGGCGCGCACCAGCTCGCCCAGTAGTTGATGAGCAGCGGCCGGCCGCGCCAGGCATCGAGGCCGTAGAGCGTGCCGTCGAGGTCGGGCAGGCGGATGTCGGGGGCGAGGTCGCCGCGACCGGCGACGGTCACGCCCTCCGGGACCGGCTTGACCGGCGGGAGCTGGGACGCGCGGCCGAACCAGAGTCCCGCGCCGGCCGCGAGCGCGGCCACCAGCACGACGGGAAGGAAGCGGAGCATGCGCGCGCCGCTCACGGGGCGCCCCCGGCCAGGGCCGCCTCGACCTGCGACTGCGTCAGCACCGTCGGCAGCACGCGGTCGCCGTGCTCGGGATGCAGCACCACGTAGAGCGGGACGCCCACGGCGCCGTGTGCTTCGAGGAAAGCGGTGATCTCGGGATCCACGTTCGTCCAGTCTCCGACCATGTAGACGGCGCCCGCGCGCGCCAAGGCCGCCCGGAAGGCGGCGGTGTCCAGCACGCGGCGCTCGTTCGCCTTGCAGGTCATGCACCAGTCCGCCGTCATGTTGACGAACACGGTGCGCCCGTCGCGGCGCAGGGCCTCGAGCGCCGAGGCCGAGTAGGGAATCGCGCCGTCGGCGCGGGTCGGCTGCGCGAGGCCGCGCTCGGGCGCGGGAAGCCCGTGCACGCGCCACAGCGGCCAGGCCGCCGCCAGCGCGATGAGGAGGGCGGCCGTCCGCAGCACCGGGCGCTCGCGATGGCGCAGGCGCTCCGCCAGCCACAGCCCGAAGGCGAGCAGCAGGGCGCCCGCGAGCAGCCATGCGGTCGCATCCGCGCCGCGCTGGCTGGTGAGCACCCAGGCCAGCCAGGCCGCGGTGGCGTAGAGCGGGAAGGCCATGACCTGCTTGAGCGTCTCCATCCAGGGGCCGGGGCGCGGCAGGTGTGCCGCCAGCGCGGGCACGAACGCGATCAGCAGGAACGGCAGCGCCAGGCCGAGGCCGAGCGCGAGGAACACCAGCATCGCCAGCGCCGGCGGCGCCGCGAAGGCGAAGGTCAGCGCCGCGCCCATGAACGGCGCGGTACAGGGACTGGCCACCACCACCGCCAGTACGCCGGTGAAGAAGTCGCCGGCCGGTCCGGTGCGCCGGGTCAGGGCGTCGCCCACGCCCGCCAGCCGCGTGCCCACCGAGAACACGCCCGACAGCGAGAGGCCAAGCGCGAACATGACGTAGGCCAGGGCCGCCACGACCAGCGGCTGCTGGAGCTGGAAGCCCCAGCCCAGGGCCATCCCGGCCTCGCGCAGCGCGAGCGCGACCGCCCCCAGGGCGGCGAAGGCGACGAGGACGCCGGCCGTGTACCAGAGCGCGCGGGCGCGCGCGGCGCCGCGGCCCTGGCCGCTCTGCGCCAGCGAGATCGCCTTCAGCGACAGCACCGGCAGGACGCAGGGCATGAGGTTCAGTATCAGGCCGCCGCCGAGCGCGAACAGCAGCGCGGCCCACCAGGGCATCGCGGCGCGCGCGGGGGGGGGGGTCTCCCGCACCGGGCCGCCGTCCGCCGCGCCGGCGACCGAGGCCGAGTCCGCGGCCGGCAGGGCCACCTCGACGGTGCGGGTCATCGGCGGATAGCAGATGCCGTCGGTCTGGCAGCCCTGGAACGTGGCCTCGAGCCGGACGGTGCGTGCCGGGCCGATTTCGCGCGCGAGCGGCAGGGCGACCTCGACCTCGTCGAAGTAGACGACCACGTCCCCGAAGTACTCGTCGCGATGCGCGCTGCCCTCGGGCCAGGCCGGCGCGCCGAGCGCGAGGCCCTCGGCGTCGATCAGCCGGAACGCCGCGCGGTCGCGATAGAGGTAGTAGCCCGGCGCGGGCGTGAAGCGCAGCAGCAGCGTGTCGGCGCCGCCGGCGATGGCCTCGAAGCGGAACGCCCGTTCCGGCGCCATCGGGAGGTCGGCGGCGTCGCCGTCCAGCCCGGCCAGCGGCCCGCCGGCGGCGCGGCCGAACACCGCGTCGAGGGCGGCGCGCCCGTCCACGGCGGCGGCCGGCGCGGCCGGCAGGGCCACCTCGACCGTCTCCGTGTGCGGCGGATAGCAGATGCCGATGTCCGCGCAGCCCTGGTAGCTGACCCGGAAGCGGGCGCTGCGCGCGCCGGCCGCGGGCGTGCCGGCGACCGTCGCCACGAGGGTGCCGCGGTAGGTCTCGACCTCGCCGAAGAACTCGTCCACGTGGCGCACGCCGTCCGGCAGCGCGGGCTCCCCGACGATGGCGAAGCCGTCCTCCGCCTGCACGCGGGTGCGGTGGCGATACAGGTAGTAGCCGTCCGCGATCGCCCACCGGAACTCCACCCGGTCGGCGGAGGGCGCCGACGCCGAGAGTGCGAAGGCCTCCTCGATCGGCAGCAGGTCGGACTCGTCGATGGCGAGCGCCGGCAGGGCGGCGGCGCCCAGCAGCAGGGCGAGGAACAGGCGGGTCATGCGGCGGGCGTATCCGTCGTGCGGGTTTCGGCGTGGATCCAGGCCAGGTATCCGGCCAGCCCGCCGGCGGCTTCGACCGCGACGACCTCCGGGAGTTCGTAGGGATGCTCCGCGCGGATGCGTTCCGCCAGCGCCTCGACCCGGTCGGCCCAGGTCTTGATCAGGAGGACCGCCTCCTGCGCCTCCTCGATGCGGCCCTCCCAGCGGTAGATGGAGGTGGCCCCCGGCAGGACCGTCGCGCAGGCCGCCAGCCGCGCGTCCACCAGCGCCCGGCCGAGCGCGGCGGCGGTCGCGGCATCGGGGCAGGCGCAGAGGACGAGTCGTGCGGACATGGCGGGTTCCGGCGCGGGTCGAACCGGCAAGGCTAGCACCCCCGGCGATGGCGCGCCACTCGTCGGCGACCGGCGCGATGGGTGCCGCGGGCCCTTGAAAGCGTCGCCGCGTCCCCCACATCCCGGCGCAGTCACGAAGGGTTCCGGTCCGGGATTCTTCGTGCGTATCATTGGCACTCATAAGGGTCGAGTGCTAACGCGCCCGCCCCTTTGTCCGTTCAATCAATCCTTTACGACTCTGCTGAGGTCAAGAACGATGAACCTGAAGCCGCTGTACGACCGCGTCGTCATCAAGCGCATGGAAGAAGAAAAGGTGTCCGCGGGCGGCATCGTGATCCCTGACTCCGCGACCGAGAAGCCGATCAAGGGCGAGGTCGTGGCGGTGGGTGAAGGCAAGTTCCTCGATAACGGTCAGGTCCGCGCGCCGAAGGTCAAGGCCGGCGACAAGGTCCTGTTCGGCAAGTACTCCGGCACCGAGGTCAAGCTCGACGGCACCGAGTACCTCGTTGTGAAGGAAGACGACATCTTCGCCGTGATCGGCTGAGCGGGTCGGTGAGCCGGTCGCGGGCACAGGGGCCAGCGCCTCTGCCTGCCGACCCCACCCCCTCCCGATCGACGATTCCCATTCCCGCTCTACTCGTTTGAGGTAACAACATCATGGCAGCCAAGGAAATCCGCTTCGGCGAAGACGCACGTGCCCGCATGGTCCGTGGCGTCAACGTTCTGGCCAACGCCGTCAAGGCCACGCTCGGCCCGAAGGGCCGCAACGTCGTGCTCGAGAAGAGCTTCGGCGCCCCGACGATCACCAAGGACGGCGTGTCCGTCGCCAAGGAGATCGAGCTCCAGGACAAGTTCGAGAACATGGGCGCGCAGATGGTGAAGGAGGTCGCGTCCAAGACCTCCGACAACGCCGGTGACGGCACCACCACCGCGACCGTGCTGGCCCAGGCGCTGATCCGCGAGGGCATGAAGGCGGTCGCCGCCGGCATGAACCCGATGGACCTCAAGCGCGGCATCGACAAGGCCGTGCAGGCCGCCGTCGGCGAGCTGAAGAACCTCTCCAAGCCCACCGCCGACGACAAGGCCATCGCCCAAGTCGGCACGATCTCGGCCAACTCCGACGAGTCGATCGGCACCATCATCGCCGACGCGATGAAGAAGGTCGGCAAGGAAGGCGTGATCACCGTCGAGGAAGGCTCGGGCCTCGAGAACGAGCTCGACGTCGTCGAGGGCATGCAGTTCGACCGCGGCTACCTGTCGCCGTACTTCATCAACAACCAGCAGTCGCAGCAGGCCGACCTGGACGACCCGTTCATCCTCCTGCACGACAAGAAGATCTCCAACGTGCGTGACCTGCTGCCCGTCCTCGAGGGCGTGGCCAAGGCCGGCAAGCCGCTGCTGATCGTCGCCGAGGAAGTCGAGGGCGAGGCCCTGGCGACCCTGGTGGTCAACACCATCCGCGGCATCGTCAAGGTCTGCGCGGTCAAGGCGCCGGGCTTCGGCGACCGCCGCAAGGCGATGCTCGAGGACATGGCGATCCTCACCGGCGGCACCGTGATCTCCGAGGAAGTCGGCCTGTCCCTCGAGAAGGCCACCATCAACGACCTCGGCCGCGCCAAGAAGGTGCAGGTCTCGAAGGAGAACACCACCATCATCGACGGCGCCGGTGAGAGCGGTGCGATCGAGTCGCGCATCAAGCAGATCAAGGCGCAGATCGAGGAGACCTCCTCGGACTACGACCGCGAGAAGCTGCAGGAGCGCGTGGCGAAGCTGGCCGGCGGCGTGGCCGTCATCAAGGTCGGCGCGGCCACCGAGGTCGAGATGAAGGAGAAGAAGGCGCGCGTCGAGGACGCCCTGCACGCGACCCGTGCGGCCGTCGAGGAAGGCGTCGTCCCGGGCGGCGGCGTGGCTCTGATCCGTGCGCTCAAGGCCGTCGAGAACCTCAAGGGCATCAACGAGGACCAGAACCACGGCATCCAGATCGCCCGCCGTGCGATGGAAGCGCCGCTGCGCGAGATCGTCACCAACGCCGGCGAGGAGCCCTCGGTCATCCTCAACCGCGTGAAGGAAGGTTCGGGCAACTTCGGCTACAACGCCGCCAACGGCGAGTTCGGCGACATGGTCGAGTTCGGCATCCTGGATCCGACCAAGGTCACCCGCACCGCGCTGCAGAACGCCGCGTCGATCGCCGGCCTCATGATCACCACCGAGGCCATGGTCGGCGAGCTGCCGAAGAAGGACGAGCCCGCGATGCCGGGCGCCGGCGGCATGGGCGGCATGGGCGGCATGGACTTCTGAGTCCGGCCACCGGCTGCACCGCCTACGAAAAGGCCCCGCTTCGGCGGGGCCTTTTTTTTTTGTCGAAGGCGCGGTCGCCCCGGGACGGTGCGAGCCGCCACGTCGGCGACGCGCCTGCCCGTCAGCGCCTGCGGTCGGGCAGCCCGGCCGCCTCGCGCAGGCGCGCGAACTCGGCGGCCAGCGCGACGGGCTGCCAGTGCGCGTTGAGCCCGCTGGGGCTCGGCAGCAGCCATACCCGCGTGCCCTCGAACGGCTCGGGCTGCGGGCCGACCTGGGCGTCGCGTGCGCCCGTGGCGCTGCGCCAGGCGCCCAGGCCCACCACGGCGAGCCAGCCCGGGCGCGTCGTCCTCAGCAGGCGGCGCAGGCGCGCGGCGCCTGCCACGTATTCGGCGGCGGCGAGTTCGTCGGCGCGCGCGGTGGTGCGGGCGACCATGTTGGTGATGCCGAGGCCGAGGGCGGGCAGCCGCTCGTTCTCGAACGGGGAGAAGCGGGTCGGCGTGAACCCCGACGCGTGCAGCGCCGGCCAGAAGCGGTTGCCCGGACGCGCGAAGTGCCGGCCGGTCGCGGCGGAGTACAGGCCCGGATTGATGCCGCAGAACAGCACGGCCAGGCCCGGCGCCACCAGGTCGTCGAGCCCCAGCCCGCGCGCGGCCTCCAGCTCCGCGGGGGTGGGGCGGCGCAGGCCGGCGGCGACGTCGGGATGGCGGGTTGCGGCTGGAGGCATGGCGATGCTGCGGCGACGGGCGCCGCAGCATCGCGGTCCGCGCGCGAAGGCCATGTCCTATAGTCCCCGCCGGAGGGGAGGGACGGCATGACCAAGGCTGGCGACTGCGACATCGCCCTGATCGGCGGCGGCCACAACGGCCTGGTGTGCGCGGCCTACCTCGCCGCGGGCGGGCTGCGCGTGCGGCTGTTCGAGCGCCGGCCGGTGCTCGGCGGCGCCGCGGTGACCGAGGAGTTCCATCCCGGCTTCCGCAACTCGACCTGCAGCTACACCGTCAGCCTGCTCGACCCGGACATCATCCGCGAGCTGCGCCTGGCCGAGCACGGCCTGCGCATCGTCGAACGGCCGTTCGCGAACTTCCTGCCGCTGTCGGACGGACGCGCCTTCCGCCTCGGCGGCGCCAATGCGCAGGCCCAGGTGGCGCGTTTCTCGGCGCGCGACGCCGAGCGGCTGCCGGCCTACGTCGCCATGCTCGAACGCGTGGTCGCCGTGCTGCGCGCGCTGATGCGGCGGACGCCGCCCAACGTCTCGGAACGCTTCGTGCTGGCCGACTGGATCGCCTCGGCCGCGGTCGCCCGCCAGCTGAAGACGCTCGACCTGCGCGGCCGCCGGGACCTGCTCGACCTCTTCGCCAAGTCGGCGGGCGAACTGCTCGACGACTGGTTCGAGTCCGAGCCGCTGAAGGCCGCGCTGGGCTGGGACTCGGTGGTCGGCAACTTCGCCAGTCCCTATACCCCCGGCTCCGCCTACGTGCTGCTGCACCATGTGTTCGGCGAGGTCAACGGCAGGCAGGGCGTCTGGGGCCACGCCATCGGCGGCATGGGCGCGATCAGCGACGCCATCGCGACGGAGGCGCGTGCGCGCGGCGTGCGCATGCACACCGCGGCCGCGGTCGATGCGGTGCTGGTCGAGAAGGGCCGCGCCTGCGGAGTGGTGCTGGCCGATGGCGAGGTGGTGCGCGCGCGGGCCGTGGTCTCGGCGATCAACCCGCGCCTGCTCTACCAGCGTCTGGTCCCGCCCGAGCACGTCGATCCGGACCTGCGCGGGCGCGTCGCGCGCTACCGCTGCGGATCCGGCACCTTCCGCATGAACGTGGCGCTCTCGGAGCTGCCCGACTTCATCGCCGCGCCCGGCACCGGCCTGCAGGCGCACCACCAGGCCGGCATCCTCGTCGGCGAGTCCCTGGCGTACTTCGAGCGCGCCTACTTCGACGCCAGGTCGCGCGAGCACAACCCGGGCTGGGCACGCGCGCCCATCGTCGAACTGGTGATCTCCTCGACGCTGGACGACAGCCTCGCTCCGCCCGGCGCGCACGTGGCGAGCCTGTTCTGCCAGCACGTGAACCCCGAGGTCGAGGGCGGCTGGGATGCGCACCGCGACACCGTGGCGCGGCTCATGATCGACACCGTGGACCGGGTCGCGCCCAACTTCGCGCGCAGCGTGCTCGGCTGGCGGGCGCTCTCGCCGCTCGACCTCGAACGCGAGTTCGGCCTGGTCGGCGGCGACATCTTCCACGGCGCGCTGGGCGCCGACCAGCTGTTCTCCGCACGGCCCTTCCTGGGGCAGGCCGCCTACCGCG
Source organism: Coralloluteibacterium thermophilum (assembly GCF_042654365.1). Lineage (NCBI taxonomy): Bacteria > Pseudomonadati > Pseudomonadota > Gammaproteobacteria > Lysobacterales > Lysobacteraceae > Coralloluteibacterium > Coralloluteibacterium thermophilum. The sequence continues at coordinate 52,126 of NZ_JBHSGG010000002.1, read as the reverse complement.
GCGCGCTACCGGGCCTCTACCTGTGCGGGTCCGGCTCGCACCCCGGCGGCGGCGTCACCGGCCTGCCCGGCCGCAACGCCGCGCGCGAGGTGCTCCGCGATCTCCGCTGAGGGCGTATTGCAGCGCAGCGTGCGTTGCGCGCGCGGCTCCGGGAGGATGCGGAACAAAGACGTGGGGGAGGGAGAAACCCGTGCCGGCAACGGCACGGGTTTCGTTTTTTTTCCACGCCCCGTCGCCATTGGCACGCATTCACATTGCCTCGCCCGGACGCCGCCGCTAGCGTCGGTCGCGTCCGGTCTGCAGCGGCGCGTCGCGCCGCCAAGCCCCGGCCGGACACGACCTGACGGAGGGTGTCGCGGCGGCGCCTCGCGGTGCCGCGTCGCGTGGCGCGGACAGGGGTCTTCGTCTTCCCGCAGCGGCCCGCACGGGCACGCGCTGCGGCCGGCCGGTGCCGGCGAACAACGGGAGACGTGCACGTGGAAACGAAGAAGGAAGCACTGCGCCGCCACCTGCTGGCGGGCATGATCGCCGCCGCACTCGCAGCGCCTGCGGCCCACGCGGGCGGCCTTGCGGCGGTCCCCGGCATCGGCGGCAAGGACGGGCGCGCGCTGGCCGCCGAGGTCGAGGCCGCCGGCGGCAGCGACCGCATCATCGTGAAGTACCGCGAGGGCTCGCCGGCCCGACAGGATCCCGCGGCGGCCGTCGCCCGCGTGCAGGCCGCGATCGCGCGCGAGCAGGGCGTCTCCATCGCGTCCGGCGACGCCGTCCAGGCCAGCCACCTGCGCCGGCTCGGCGTGGGCGCCGACCTCATCCGCCTGTCGCGCCCGCTGGATGCGCGCCAGCTCGACGCGGTGCTGCGCGGCATCGCCGCCGACCGCGAGGTGGAGTACGCCGAGCCCGACGTCAAGCAGAAGCCCCTGGCCGAACCCGACGATCCCGACTACGCCGCGCTGCAGTGGCACTACCACGAGCCGGCGGGCGGCGTGAACCTGCCGCCGGCCTGGGCGCGCAGCAGCGGCGAGGGCATCGTGGTGGCGGTCCTCGATACCGGCATCGTCGAGCACGAGGACCTGGACACCGCGCTCGCCGACGCGAGCTGGGACTTCATCACCGACGCAGCGACCTCCGGCCGCGACGACGACTGGCGCGCGCCGGGCGCCTGGGACCTGGGCGACTGGGAACTGTTCTGGGGAATCATCCCGATCCCGAGCAGCTGGCACGGCAGCCACGTCGCCGGCACGGTCTCCGCGCGCACCGGCAACGGCCTCGGCGGCGCGGGTGTCGCGCCCGGGGCGAGGGTGCTGCCGGTGCGCGTGCTCGGCACCGGCGGCGGCTATCTCTCCGACATCGCCGACGCCATCTACTGGGCCTCCGGCGCCGGTCCGGTGGGCGGCGGCCCGGGCGGCAGCGAGATCCCGGCCAATACCGCGCACAAGGCCGACGTCATCAACCTGAGCCTGGGCGGCGGCGGTGCCTGCGGCATCTACCAGGACGCGATCGACGCCGCGCTCGCGCAGAACACGGCCGTGGTGGTGGCCGCCGGCAACGGCAACAACGACGTCGCCAACAACCGCCCGGCCAACTGCGCGGGCGTGATCGCGGTGGCCGCCAACAACCGCGACGGCATGCGCGGCTTCAGCACCACCTGGGGCACGGGGATCTCCGTCAGCGCCCCCGGTGCCGGCGTGTGGTCGACGATCAATGCGGGCGAGGAGGAACCGGTTCCCGGTGGCGACGCCTACGCGTCCTACAGCGGCACCTCGATGGCGGCGCCGCACGTCGCCGGCGTGGTCGCGCTGGTGCAGAGCGCGGTGGTGGCGGCCGGCGGCGAGAAGCTGAGCCCGGCGGAGATCAAGGACGTGCTCGAGGCCACCACCCGGCCCTACGTCTACGCACCCGACGTTCCCGTGGGCACCGGCATCGTCAACGCGGAGGCGGCCATCGCCGTCGCCCTGGGCGAGGAGGCGCCGGAGCCGCCGGAGCCGCCCGATCCCGTCGATCCGCTGCCGCTGGCCAGCGGCGAGGCGATCCCGGTGGGCGTCGAGACCGACGGCCAGGTGCTGCGCTACGTGATCGACGTCCCGGAGAACACCTACACCCTGACCATCGAGACCGGCGGCGGCACCGGCGACCTCGACCTCTACGTCCGCCAGGGCAGCGAGGTCACCCCGCTGCTCTACGACTGCCGTCCCTACGAGGACGGCAACGACGAGACCTGCGCGTTCGAGAACCCCGCGCCCGGGCCGTGGCACGTCGCGCTCTACGGCTTCACGGCCTTCGACGGCGCGACCCTCACCGCCGTCGCCGACGACACCCCGCCGCCGCCGCCGGCCACGCTCGAGAACGGCGTGCCGGTGACCGGCATCGCCATCCCGGCGGGCGAATGGGCGCGCTACCAGATCGAGGTGCCCGAGGACGCCACCACCTTCACCGCGCAGATCGGCGGCGGGACCGGCGACGGCGACCTCTACGTGCGCCACGGCGAGGAGCCGACCACCACCGCGTACGACTGCCGGCCCTACAGTGCCGGCAACAACGAGACCTGCGCGTTCGACGATCCCGACGCCGGGACCTGGTACGTGTTCGTGCGCGGCTACAGCGCGGTCTCGGGCCTCACCCTGGTGGCGACCCACGACGGCGATGTCGGTGGCGGCGTCACCCCCATCGGGAACGGCACGACGCTCCGCGACCTGTCCGGCGCGCCTGGCGAGGCGCTCGGCTTCAGCATCGAGGTGCCGGAAGGCGCCGGAAACCTTCGCGTGCTGACCGCCGGCGGCAGCGGCGACGTCTCGCTCTACCTCAGGCAGGGTGAGATGCCCACGGTCGACGAGCACGACCTCGCCTCGCGGCGCCCTGGCAACAACGAGACCGTGAGCGTGCGCGTGCCGACGGCCGGCACCTGGTACGCGCTGGTGGTCGGCGAGACGGCCTTCTCGCGGGTGACCCTGCGCGGCAGCTACGACGAGTAGCGCCGCATCGCGCCGTGGTCCGTCCAAGGGGCCACGCCGCGCACGCGACGCCCCGGCGCAGGCCGGGGCGTCGTCGTCTTCAGAGCCTGCGCAGGGTGCCGCTGGCGCGGTGGGAGACGTCGTCGGCCGAGATGTAGTTGAAGTGCAGCTCGCCTCCGTTGCCGCGCATCAGGCGCACGCGACCTGGCGGCAGGCAGGTCGAGACGCCCTCCACGACGCGCTGGGCGAACTCGGGTTCGTCCGGCACGGCGAAGGCGGCGTCCCCGGGAACCAGCTCGGCGATGCAGCCCAGCGTGCGGTAGTTGACCCGGTAGGGCGCGGCGCCGGGCCGCGCGTCCAGTTCGACCGGCCACTGCGCGTTCTCGTACTCCCGGTACAGCGTCCCGTGCCACAGGCCGTCGAGCCAGTCGGGGGAGGCGCGCGCCTGCGCTTCGAGCCGGGCCTCCTCGGCACGGTTGTCGGATGCGGCCGGCGGTGCCGGTGCGGGGTCGGCGGCGGGCGCGCAGGCGCAGAGCGCCGCCGTGGCGAACGCGAGGGCGGCGAGGCGGGGGCGGAGCAGGAGCATGCCGCCATGGAGCCCGCGCGCGGGTCGAGGCGACGTGGAGGCCGCCGCGGCGGCGCATGCGACACTTCCTGCATGCACGCACACGCAGCGATCCTGGCGCGTTTTCCGCGCGTCCGCGACAGCCTGGAGGCGCTCGCCGGGGCCGGCATCGCCGTGGCCGGCCGCGAGACGGAGTTCGCGCGTCTGGCCCTGGTCAGCGATTTCGCCATCGACACCCTGCTGCGCCAGCCGGCGCTGGCGGAGCGGCTCGACGACGCGCCCACGCCGCCGCCGGTGCTGTCGCTGGAAGCAGAAGCCGACTGGCAGCGCCTGCTGCGGCGCTGGCGGGCGGCCGAGTCCACGCGCCTGATCTGGCGCGACGTGCGCGGCCTGGACGATGTCGCGGCCACCCTCGCAGGCTGCACGCGCATCGCGGAGCAGGGCATCGCCGCGGCGCTGGATGCCACCGTCGCGCGGCTGGAGGTCCGGCATGGGCGCTTTCGCGACCGCGAGGGCGCGCCGCAGCGGCTGGTGGTGTTCGGCCTGGGCAAGCTCGGCGGCGGCGAGCTGAACTTCTCCTCCGACGTGGACCTCGTGCTGGCCTACCCGCACGGGGGCGCGACCGACGGCGCGGAGCCGCTCACCGACGACGCCTTCGCCATCCGCGCGGTGCGCGGGCTCACCCGCCTGCTCGACGAGGTGACCGCCGATGGCTTCGCGTTCCGCGTCGACCTGCGGCTGCGGCCGTTCGGCAGCGCCGGGCGGGTGGCGCTGCCGTTCGCGGCGATGGAGCAGTACTTCCAGAACGAGGGCCGCGACTGGGAACGCTATGCCTGGATCAAGGCCCGGCCGGTCGCGGGCGACCTCGGCGCCGGCGAGCGCCTGCTGGAGGCGCTGCGGCCCTTCGTCTACCGGCGCTATCTCGACTACACCGCCCTGGAGGGCCTGCGCGAGATGAAGGCGCTGATCGCCACCGAGGTGGCGCGACGCGAGCTGGCCGACGACATCAAGCGCGGGCCGGGCGGCATCCGCGAGATCGAGTTCCTCGTGCAGGCGCTGCAGCTGGTGCGCGGAGGCCGCGAGCCCGCGCTGCGCGACCGCCGGCTGCTGCCGATGCTCGCCGCGCTGGCCGAGGCGGGGTACCTGGCGCCGGACATCGCGCGCGACCTGCGCGAGGCTTACCTGTTCCTGCGGCACCTGGAGAACCGCGTGCAGATGCGCGGCGACATGCAGACCCACGAGCTGCCGCGCGAGCCCGAGGCGCAGGCGCGGCTCGCGGCCGGCATGGGCTTCGCCGACTGGGATTCGCTGCGCGCTGTCCTGGATGCGCACCGCGACCGCGTCGCCGGCGAGTTCGGCCGCCTGCTCGCGGCGCGTCGCAGGCAGGCGCCGGACGGTGCACTGCGCATCTACTGGAAGGCGCTGCCCGACGGCGGCGAGGCCGCCACGCTGGCCGCCGCCGGTTTCGCCGACGCCGCGTCGGCGGATGCGGCGCTGCGGGCATTCGCGACCTCCCCGGCGCTGCGCGGCCTGAGCGCGCGCGGGCGCAGCCGGCTGGACCACGTGCTTCCGGCCCTGTTGGAGGCCGCCGCCGCCGGCACCGCGCCCGACGCGGCGCTGCCGCGCTTGATCGCCCTGGTCGGCGCCATCGCCCGGCGCAGCAGCTATCTGGCCCTGCTGCACGAGCAGCCGGGCGCGCTCACGCGGCTGGTGGACGTCGCCACGCGCAGCGCCCTGCTGGCGGAGCGCCTGGCGGCGCACCCGCTCCTGCTCGACGAACTGCTGGACGCGCGCGCGGCCGGCCCGCTGCCGACGGTGGAGACCTTCCAGGCGGAGTGGCAGCGGCGCAGCGGGCACCTGGACCCGGCCGACACCGAGGCGCGGCTGGAGGTGCTGAACGAACTGCGGCACGGCTTCGCCTTCCGCATCGCCCTGGCGGCGCTGACCGAGCGCCAGACCGCGGTGGAGTCCTCGCACCAGCTCGCGGCGCTGGCGGAGTGCGTGGTGGGGGTGGTGCTGGCGCTGGCCGAGCGCGAGGTGGTGGAGGCGTACGGACGCCTGCCGGACGGCGGCATCGCGGTGCTTGGCTACGGCAGCTTCGGCGGGCTCGAACTCGGCTTCGGGTCCGACCTGGACCTGGTGTTCCTCTACGACGCGCCCGCCGACGCGGTCTCGGACGGTGCCCGTGGCGTGGATGCCGCCCGTTGGTACGGGCGGCTGGCGCAGAAGATCGTCGCCCTGCTCGGTACCCTCACGGCGGCCGGGCGGCTCTACGAGGTCGACGTGCGCCTGCGCCCGGACGGCGCCAAGGGCATGCTGGTCTCCTCGGTGGCGAGCTTCGCCGCCTACCAGCGCGAGCGCGCCTGGACCTGGGAGCGGCAGGCGCTGGTGCGGGCGCGCCCCGTCGCCGGCAGCGAGGCGGTGGCCGCGGCCTTCGCGCGGGTCCGCCACGAGACCCTGGCCCACCCGCGCGACCCGGACGGCCTGCGCCAGGACATCCTCGCCATGCGCGCGCGCATGCGCGCCGAGCTCGACCGTTCCCGCGCGGGACGCTTCGATCTCAAGCAGGGGGAGGGGGGCCTGGTCGATCTGGAGTTCCTGCTCCAGGCGCAGGTGCTCGAACACGCCGCGGCGCATCCGGCGGTGGCCGCACCCCAGGATTCTCCCGGCCTGATTGCGGCGCTCGCCGATGCCGGCCTGCTCGCGCAGGTGCAGGCCGCGGAACTCGCCGCGGCCCACGCCGCCCTGGTCGCCCGCGGCCTCGCCTGCACCCTGGACGCACGTCCGCGCATCGTCGAGGAGGATGCCGATCTCGCGCGCACCCGCGCCGCCATCCGCGCGGCCTGCCGATCGGCGGGGCTGGACTTCACCGCGCTGCCTGCGCGCCCGGCCCGGACGATGCCGCTGCCCGAGCGCCTCTCCGACGCCTGAGCCGCCGCCGACCGCCTGCCGGGCGCCTGGCAGGCGGTGATGCGGGTCGCATATGGTGTAAGTAATTTCTTTCATGTGTTCGAAATCGTTGACTACGCGCGTCGTCGCCGCCTAGGATCCCCGCACGTGAGGAGGGGCCGCTTGTGACGAGCGCCGAAGGCGACCGATTGCTCGAGATGCTGGCTGCGCTGGCGAACCCGCACCGCCTGCGGATCGTCGCCGCCCTGCATGCCCGCGGCCGCGTCTACGTCAGCCAGCTGGCGCGCGAGCTGGGCATCAGTCGGCCTCTCCTGCACCTCCACCTGCGCAAGCTCGAGGACGCGGGCCTGGTGAGGAGCGAGCACGCGCTGTCGCCGGACGGGAAGGCCCTCAACTACTTCGAGGCCGCGCCCTTCCACATCGCGCTGACGCCCGCCGCCATCGCCGGGGCGGTGCGGTCCCTGAGCGCGCCCGAGAAGAAACCCGACCCCTGAGGAGTCGCACCGTGGAAAACCCGCAGCTGTTCCTGTTCGTCACGATCCTCCTCCTGGCGACCGTCCTGGCGATCTTCGCGATGAAGTTCGTCGTGGCGACCCGCCAGGCCCGTCTGCGCGCGGGCGCCGAGGAGGCGTATCGCGATCTCGCCGGGCGCGCGGTCGCGGCCCAGCGGGAAAACGCCGAGGCGCTGCGCGCGCTGCAGGCCGGCGTGGCCGACCTCGATGCCCGTCTGGCACGGGTGGAGAAGGTCCTGAAGGAGGTCGAATGAACGCTCCGTGCGGCCGCGCCGAGGACCTCGCCCAGCTGCGCCGCATGCGCGCGGTCTCGATCCTCGAGGGAACGACGCTCCTGCTGCTCGTCCTCGTCGCGGTCCCGTTGAAGCACCTCGCGGGCATTCCGCAGGCGAGCGCGGTCATGGGGCCGGTCCACGGCATGGCCTTCCTTCTCTACGTCTGGATGCTGATCCAGACCGTGAGCGGGGGCGGCTGGTCGCGCGCGGAGGTCGCCCGCATGCTGGGCGCGGCGTTCATTCCCTTCGGCGCCTTCGCCAACGAGCGCGCGCTGGCGCGACGGCAGAAGGCACTGCTGGCGGCGGGGTGAGGCCGCGATGCTCTATCTCTGGCTGAAGTCCCTGCACATCGGCGCGGTGATCGTCTGGATCGGCGGGATGCTGGCGGCGACGCTTGCGCTTTCGGTCGCGGCCCGGCACGGGGCAGGCCAGGCGTCCGCGGACTGGCTTCGGGACGTCCTGCGCTGGGACCGGATCGCGACGTCGCCCGCCATGCTGCTGGCGTGGGCGCTCGGCCTGGCGCTGGCCACGCAGGGCGGCTGGTTTCCGAGCGGCTGGCTGCTGGCCAAGCTCGTGCTGGTCCTTGCCCTCTCCGCGCTGCACGGGGTGGTCTCCGGGCGCCTGCGCAGGCTCGTCCACGCAGGCGACGACGGACCGGCGTCCGCCGTCGCCCGCCACGCGCCGCCGACGGTCGTCGGCCTGGCGCTCGCGGTCGTGATCCTGGTGGCGATCAAGCCCTTCTGATCGGGACCGTCTCCACGGGTGTCGCCGTCGGGGACGGTGGATCGCCCAGCCCCAGGCGCTCGCGCACCCAGGCCGCGGCGCGCGGCAGCTCGCGCAGCGGGGCGGCGTCCAGCCCGTCCAGGCGGCCGGAGCCGCGCAGGGCGGCGAGGAAGTCCGCGTGCCGGCCCGCTGCGCGCGACGCGAAGGCCGCGTGCAGCGTCGCGTGCGTGGCCGCGGCCTCCGACAGCAGGTTCACCGAGTCCGCGCCGACGACGAGGCGATCGCAGCAGGCCAGGATGCCGGGGTAGGGATTCTCGCCGTCGTGCGCGCCGAACCACCGCAGCCCGGGCAGGGAGCCCAGGCGCGCGTGGACGGCCTGCACCGCCCAGGCCGGCGTGCGGCGGGAGCCGGTGACGAGCAGGCTCGCCCCGCTCGCGCGGGCCTCGGCGGCGAGCCCGTCGAGGAGCGCGTCCAGGTCGGCCGGCGTCCATGGCACCTGGGCGATGGGCCCGCCCAGGAGCAGGCCGGTCCGTGGCGCGGGCAGGCCCGCCAGGCGCGGGGCCCAGGTGGCGCGGGCGGCCGCCAGCCAGGCGTCGTCGATGGGGTGCAGGCTGCCGCGGACGGTGAGGACGTTCTCCCCGCGCAGGCGGTCGTGCTCGGGCACGATCAGCAGGTCCCAGTGCCGTGGCGACAGGCGCGGGTCGAGAAGCTGGATCGTGCGGGTGCCCCGGGCGCGCAGCAGGCGGGTGGCGAGCGCGGCCTGGCGGCCGCAGCCGATCGCGAGCGCCGGCGCTGCGGCCGGCCCGCCCGCCAGGGCGGGATCGAAGCACCGTGCCGCACCCGGCACCCGGCGTGGCGCCAGCCAGCGCCAGGGCGCCCGCGGCGCCAGCACCAGGTCGCGCCGCGCCGTGCCCGCAAGCGCAGCCGCCAGCGCCTCGGCCTGCCGGCGGTTGCCGGCGGCGCCGTCGGTGAGGGTCCAGAGTGCGGGGGCGGGCGCGGGCATCGCTACAGTCTAGGCGGTGTCGCTGCCGCCGGGCCCGCGGCGGCGACGCGATGCGACAAGGGACGGCGGCGAAGACGATCAGTTCCGTCCACGGCGTGACGTCGCCCTTTCGGCGGACCCTTACACTTGCCGCATCGACCGCACGGAGTCCGCCATGTCCACGTCCACGCGTCAGCCCCTCGATGCCGCCGGCCTCGACACCCTGTTCCGCACCGCCCGCACCCACAACGTGCTGCGCGGCGAGGTGTCCGAGGAGACCCTGCGTGCCCTGTACGACCTGGTGAAGTGGGGCCCCACCAGCGCCAACCAGAGCCCGGCGCGCTTCGTCTTCGTGACCTCGCAGGAGGCCAAGCAGAAGCTCGCGCCCGCCCTCTCCGAGGGCAACCGAGAGAAGACCCTGGCGGCGCCGGTCACCGTCATCGTCGGCCACGACACCCATTTCTACGACAAGCTGCCCTACCTGTTCCCGCACACCGACGCCAAGAGCTGGTTCGACGGCGATGCGCGGCTCGCCGAGGTCTCGGCCTTCCGCAACGGCACCCTGCAGGGCGCCTACCTGATCCTGGCCGCGCGCGCGCTCGGCCTCGATGCCGGCCCGATGTCCGGCTTCGACAACGCCAAGGTCGACGCGCTGTTCTTCGCCGGCACCGCGATCCGTTCCAACTTCCTGGTGAACCTGGGCCACGGCGACGACAGCAAGCTGTTCCCGCGCTCGCCGCGGCTGCCGTTCGACGAGGCCGCACGCATCGTCTGATCCCCGTACCGACCGCAAGGAGCCGCACATGAAGTTCCGTCCTGCCGCACTCGCCGCCGCGCTGGCGTTCGTCGCCGCCCCGGCCCTGGCCGAGCCCACCACCTACCAGATCGATCCGGCCCACACCGACGTGCTGGCGAGCTGGAGCCACTTCGGCTTCTCCAGGCCGACGGTGCGCTTCGGCGACGTCGAGGGCAGCGTCACCTACGACCCGCAGAACCCGGCCGCCTCGCGCGTGGAGGTCACCATCCCGCTGTCCGGCCTGCAGACCCAGAGCGCCGAGTTCAACGAGCACCTGGCCGACGCCCAGTGGTTCGACATGGCCCAGCACCCGACCGCGACCTTCAGGAGCACGTCGGTCGAGGCCGCCGGCGAGAACCGCCTCAGCGTGACCGGCGACCTCACCGTGCGCGGCGAGACCCGGCCGGTGACCCTCGACGTCACCGTCAACCGGCTGGCGGAGCACCCGATGCGCAAGAAGCCGGCGGCCGGCTTCGATGCGAGCGTCACCCTGAAGCGCTCCGATTTCGGGCTCGGCGCCTACGCGCCGGCGGTGAGCGACGAGGTCCAGATCGCGATCACCGTCGAGGCGGTGGCCGAGTAAGCCGTCCGCCTGCCGCATACTGCTGCACCCTGCGGCGCCTCCGGGCGCCGCAGTCGCATCCGAGATCTGCTGGAGCCGTGGCGCATGCCGCTGATGTTCGTCCGCCGCGCGCAGGCGCGCGGCCTCACCCGCCGCCCGGGCGTCGAGACCCGCCATGCCTTCTCCGGCGGCGACTACCACGATCCCGCCTGGACCGGTTTCGGCGTCCTGCGCGCGCTCAACGAGCTGGTGCTCGCGCCGGGTGTCGCGCTGCCCCCGCAGCGCCGCGCCAACATGGAGATCCTGAGCCTCGTGCTCGACGGCACTCTGGCGGCCGAGGGCGGGGCCCTGGGCGCGGGCGATCTGCTGCGGCTGCGCGCGGGGCACGGCCACGTTGCGCACGAGGCCAATGCGTCCGCGGAGGCGCCGCTGCGCATGCTGCAGCTCTGGCTGCAGCCGGACCGGGTCAACCTGCCGCCCGACGTGGCGACGATGCCGGCGCCCGTCGCCTCCGCGCAGGGGATGCGCACCGTGGCGGCGCGCGGCCTTGCCGATGCGCTTCCGCTGGAGAGCGCGGCCGCGGTCGCATGGGGCCGCCTCGGTGCCGGCGCGGCGCTCGACCTTCCGGTCGGCGCGGATCGTCGCGCCTGGCTCCAGGTGCTCGCGGGCGGGGCGGTCCTCGGCGGCGAGACGCTGGGGCCGGGCGATGCCGCGGCCTGGGCCGGGACGGGCGGGCGCGTGGCGGCCGGCAGGGACGGCGCCGATCTCCTTCTCGTGACGCTGCCCTGACTGCGCCGTGCGGCCGCTCGGCTACACTAGCGCGCTTGATCCGCGCCTGTCCGTGACCATGACCGAGACCTCCTCTCCGCAGCCTGCCACCCCCCGTCCGGGCGGCGTGCAGGCGAACGCCGAACGCCGCTACGAGATCACCCGGGCGGACCTGCCGCTGTCGTGCCCGCTGCCGGAGATGAGCCTGTGGAACTCGCACCCGCGGGTCTACCTGCCGATCGAGGCCGAGGGCGGCGAGGTCCTGTGCCCGTACTGCGGGGCCACCTACGTCCTGAAGCAGTGACCTGTACGCGGTGGCGCGCCGACTGACCGTCGTCCAGCTGCTGCCGGCGCTGGAGTCCGGTGGCGTCGAGCGCTCCACCCTCGAGATCGCCGCGGCCCTGGTCGCCGCGGGGCACCGCTCCATCGTGGTCTCGGCGGGCGGACGCCTGGTCGAGCCGCTGCGCGCGGCGGGCAGCGAACACGTCGCGCTCGACATCGGGCGCAAGTCGCTCCTGACCTTCCGTCGGATCCGCCCCCTGCGCAGGCTGCTGGCGGAGGCCGGCGCCGACATCGTGCATGCGCGCTCGCGGCTGCCTGCCTGGATCGGCTGGCTGGCGCTGCGCGGCTGGCGCGGCCCCGGGCGGCCGCACTTCGTCACCACCGTGCACGGGCTCAATTCGCCCTCGCGCTATTCCGCGATCATGGCCCGCGGCGAACGCGTCATCTGCGTCTCGCGCACGGTGCGCGACTACGTGCTGCGCCACTACCCCGCGACCGATCCCGCGCGGCTGGTCGTCGTGCCGCGCGGCATCGAGCCCGCGGCCTTCCCGCGCGCGGCCGCGCCGCCGCCCGGCTGGCGCGAGGCGCTCGCCGCGACGCACCCGGAGCTCGACGGCGGTCGCCTGCTGCTGATGCCCGGCCGCGGCACGCGCCTGAAGGGCCACGGCGACGCGATCGCCCTGCTCGCCGCGCTGCGCCGGCGCGGCATCGACGCGCGGTTGTGGCTGATGGGCGCGGCCGGCCGCGGGCGCGAGGGCTATCTCGACGAACTGCGCGCACTGGCGCGCGAGGCCGGCGTGGCCGACGTCCTGGCCATCGGCCCCCCGCGCGCGGACGTCGCCCAGGCCTATGCCGCCTGCGACCTCGTCCTGCAGCTCTCGCGCAAGCCGGAGGCCTTCGGCAGGACCGTCCTCGAGGCGCTGTCGGTGGGGCGGCCGGTGCTCGGCTGGGACCACGGCGGCGTCGGCGAACTGCTTGCGGGGCTCTACCCGGCGGGTGCCGTGCCGCTCGCCGACCTGGAGGCGCTGGAGGCGCGCGCGCTGGCGCTGCTGGAGAACCCGCCGCCGGCGCCGGTTACCATCCCGCACTCCCTGGCCGCGATGCAGGCCGCCACGCTGGACGTGTATGCCCGACTCGTCGACCCGCTTCCTCGCCGCTGAACGCAGCTTCCGCTGGGCCCCCTGGTGGGTGCTGGCGCTCGTCGCGCTGTGGCCGGCGCGGGGCGTGACGGCCGGCCTGCTGGTGCTCGGCGCCCTGGCCGGCTGCGTGCTGCTGGTGCGGCACCGTTTCTGGCGCGGCAGCGCCCTGCTGAGCTACGAGGCCTGGGCGCTCACCACCGTGCTGTTCCTCGGCTACTGGCTGCCGGAGGCGGTCTCGCTGATCGGCGCGGTCGATCCGCGCGAGACCCTGCAGAACGTGGTCGGGCACCTGATCTACCTGCCCGGCCTGTGGGTCGCGGCCATGGCCGTGTCGGACCGTCGCGGGCGACGCATCACCTTCACCGGCATCGCGGTCATCGCGGCGGTCTGGACCCTGGACGGCCTGGCGCAGGCGCTGACCGGCTGGAGCCTGGGCGGGCGCCTGCCGACGGAGGTCGACCGCATCAACGGCATCTTCGGGCCCGACGGCAACTTCAAGCTCGGGCTCGTCCTCGCGAGCCTCTCGCCGTTCGTCCTCACCGCGGCCGCCAGCCGCTTCGGGACCGGGGGCTGGCTCGTCGCCGCGGCGGCGCTCTTCGTCGTCATCCTGCTGGCGGGCTCGCGCGCCTCCTGGCTGAGCTACGCCCTGGTGGTGCTCGTCAACGGCTGGGTCGTGCTCGGCCTGCGCCGCGTGCTGGTCGCGCTGCTGCTGGGCGGCGTCGTGCTCGGCGGGCTCGCCTACACCTTCTCCGACCGGCTGGCCGCGCGCTTCGAGCGAACGGAGGCGGCGCTGGCGGGGGACGAGGACGGCGTCGACCATGCGCTCTCGGGACGCGTCGCGATCTGGCGGGCCGCCTGGGACATGACCCTGGCGCATCCCCTCACCGGCGTGGGCGTGCGCGGCTTCCGCTGCGCCTACCCGGAGTTCGCGGCGCCCGACGACCAGTTCCTGCGTCCGGGGGGCGGGCGCCGCTGCGGCGGCGAACCCTACGGCGCCTTCCACGCGCACCAGATCGTGCTGGAGGTGCTGAGCGAGACGGGCTTCGTCGGCCTGCTGCTGTGGCTGACCGGCGTCGCCATGGCGCTGCGTGCCTGGTGGTTCGCCGGGGCGGGGGCGCGCATGCGCGCGGCGGCGCCGGGCCTGGCGCTGCTGGCCACGGTCTTCCCGCTCAACACGCACCTGGCGTTCTATTCCACCTTCTGGGGCAGCGTGACCCTCCTGCTCACGGCCCTGTTCGCCGGGGCGCTGCTGGCACGCGACCGCACCGGCGACGCGGGGCAGAACGCCTAGCGGAGCGCCTTCGGCGGGTGCGAGGAGGCAGTCGCGCGGCCGCACTGGCCCCGTAAGGGCGCGGCCCGCGCTAGTAGAGCGGCGGCGAACCCGGCGGGCGGCGCTTGAAGCGGCGGTGGATCCACAGGTACTGGTCCGGCGCCTCGCGCACCATCGCCTCGATCGCGGCATTCACCCGCGCGGTATCGGCCTCGGCGTCGGTGCCGGGGAAGTCGGGCAGCGGCGGCGCCACCCGCAGCACGTAGCGGCCGCCCTCGCGGCGATGGAAGAAGGGCACCACCGCGCAGCCGGTGAGGCGCGCGAGCTGGTGGGTCGCGGTGATCGTCGCCGCGGGCACGCCGAAGAAGGGCGCGAAGACCGTGTCCTTCCCGCGCATGTCCTGGTCCGGCGCATACCAGAGCGCGCCGCCCGACCTGAGCAGCTTGACCACGGGGCGCAGGGCGTCCTGTGTGTACATGGCGCTCGCATAGCGCAGGCGGCCGCGCTTGACCGCCCACTCCATCACCGCGCTGTCGTGCAGGCGGTACATGCCGGCCAGTTCGAGGTGGTCGCAGAGCAGGCGGCCGCACAGCTCGAGCGTGGTGAAGTGCCCGGACACCAGCAGGATGCCGCGGCCTTCCGCCCGCAGGGCGGCCAGGTGCTCCAGTCCCTCGATGCGCAGGTCGCGGCGCATCGGCGCCACGTCGCCCCACCATGCCCGCGCGAACTCGAACGCACCGATCCCGAGCGCATCGAAGCTCGCGTCGAGCAGCCGTTCGCGCGCGGCGCTGTCGAGTTCCGGCAGGCACAGCTCCAGGTTGCGGCGCGCGGCACGGCGTCGCGAGGGCATCGCGAACTTGAGCAGCCGGCCGAGGCCACGGCCGACGGCGCGCTGGAGCGGCCACGGCAGGCGGGCCGCCGCGGCGCCGATGCCGACGCCGATCCAGCCGACCCAGTGGCGGAGCGCGAGCGGCGGCGATCCTGCGGTGTCCGGGGGCGAAGCGCTGTGCTGGGGCATCCGCGGATTGTAGGGGCTCCGTCCGTCGCCATGCGGTCTGCGGCGCGTCCTCGCGGCGGGTTCGTCCGGGGAGGACGTGGCGATCCGCTCCAGCCCCTACAATCCGCGGATGCCCGACCGACCCGGCCAGCGCCTGCTGCGCGGCTTCTACTCCCTCGCTATGTACCTGCTGGCGCCGTTGACGCTCTACCACCTGGTCTGGCGCGGCATGCGCCAGCCCGAGTACCTGCAGCGCTGGGGCGAGCGGTTCGGGCACCTGCCTTCGCGGCCGGCCGCCGGCGCGCTGTGGGTGCATGCGGTGTCGGTGGGCGAGGTCAACGCCGCGCAGCCGCTGGTCAACGCCTTCCGTGCGGCGCATCCCGGGCGGCGCCTGGTGCTGACCACGGTCACGCCCACCGGCTCGGCCCGCGCGCGCGCGCTCTGGGGCGACGCCGTCGAGCATCTGTACCTGCCCTACGACATGCCCGGCGCAGTGCGTCGCTTCCTCGACCACGTCCGGCCCGAGGTCGGCGTGATCATGGAGACGGAGATCTGGCCGAACCTGTTCTGCCAGTGCCGCGACCGCGGGATTCCGCTGCTGATCGCGAACGCGCGCCTGTCCGCGCGATCCCTGCGCGGCTACGCGCCGCTCGGGCCGCTGGTGCGGATGGCGCTCGCCGCGGTGCGGACGGTGGCCGCGCAGTCCGAGGCCGATGCCAGGCGCTACCTGCTCCTGGGCGCGCCCGAGGGCGCGGTGATCGTCACCGGCAACCTCAAGTACGAGCAGCGGCTCGATCCCGCGCTGATCCCGCAGGCGCAGGCGTGGCGGGCGCGCTGGGGTGCCGCGCGCCCGGTCTGGGTCGCGGCGAGCACGCACGAGGAGGAGACCGAAGCCGTGGTGGCGGCGCATCGCGCCGTGCGCGAACGGCATCCCGACGCCCTGCTGCTGTGGGCGCCGCGGCATCCGGAGCGTTTCGTCAGCGCCGTCGTGCTGGCGCGCGAGGCGGGGTTCCGCACGCAGTGCCGCAGCGTGGACGGGCTGCCCGGCCCCGAGACCGACTGCTTCGTCGTCGACACCCTCGGCGAACTCAATGCCTTCTATGCCGCGGCCGACGTCGCCTTCGTCGGCGGCAGCCTCCAGGCCATCGGCGGGCACAACCTGCTGGAACCGGCGGCGCTCGGGGTGCCGGCCGTGGTCGGGCCGCACACCTTCAACTTCGTCGAGGTGACCCGTGCGCTGCAGGCGGTGGACGCGGTCCGCCAGGTTCCCGATGCCGCCGGCGTGGCCGGGGCGGTCGTCGCGCTCCTCGACGATGCGCCGCTGCGCCGGCGCATGGGCGAGGCGGGGCGCGGCCTGGTGGAGGCGCAGCGGGGTGCGCTGGCGCACACCCTTGCGCTGGTTGAGGCGCTGCTGCCGCCGGCCGCAGCGCCCCCCGGCGCCTGAGGCCGCTTACGGGTCGCGCGGCAGGCGGTCGAGGCCGGTGTCCGGCGTCGCGGACTCGCGGATCGCGTCGGGATCGAGGGCGGCCTCGGCGTCGATGGTCAGCAGCCGGTTGAGCGCCTCCAGGTCCGCGAAGGAGATGGTGCCGGTCGCCTGCTTCAGGCGCAGGGTGTTCACCAGGAAGTTGTGCCGGGCCGCGGCGTACTCGCGCTGGGCCTGGAACAGGTTCTGCTGGGTGATCAGCACCTCGACGATGGTGCGGGTGCCGACCTCCAGCCCCGCCTCCGAGGCGTCGTAGGCGCTGCGCGCCGAGACCACCGCGGCGCGGCGCGCCTCGACTTCGCTGATGCCGGCGACCACCGCGTCGTAGATGCTGCGGGTCGAGCGGTTGAGGGCGCGCCGGGTCTCCTCGAGAAGGTCGAGCGAGGCATCGCGCTGGTAGGTCGCCTGGCGCACGCCGGCACGGATCGCGCCGCCGGAGAAGATCGGGACCTGGAGGGCGATGCCCACCGAGCCGCTGCGCCTGTCCGAGGTGGTGAGACGCTCGAAGTCGCTGGTGGTCTGGGTTCCCCACTGGGCGGACTTGCCGTAGTTCGCGGTCGCCGTCAGGCGCGGAAGGTGCGCGGCGCGCGCGGTGTCGATGTCGTGCTCGGCGGCCTGCGCGGCGAGCTCCGCCGCCCTCAGGCTGGGGTTGTTGGCCATCGCCCGATCGATCCAGGCGTTCACGTCCTCCGGCATCGGGGCGGTGGGGACGTAGTCGGGGTCCAGGCCGCGGAGGTTGGTGGCGGGCTCGCCGGTGATCTCGGTCAAGGCCTCGTTGGCGTCGTTGAGGGCGGTCTGCGCGAGGATGGCGTTGGCGCGCGCGCTGTCGTAGGCGGCGCGGGCCTCGTGGACGTCGGTGATCGGCGCGAGCCCGACCTCGAGGCGGGTCTCGGCCTGCTCGAGCTGGCGGCGCACCGCCTGTTCCTGGGCCCGCGCCGAGGCCAGGGTCTCGATCGCCGTCAGCACGTTGAAGTAGGCCTCGGCCGTGCGCACGAACAGCGCATCGGCGGCGGCGCGGTACTCGAAGTCCGCCTGCTCGCCCCGGGTGCGCGCGGCGCGCAGCCGGGTCCAGTTGGCGTGGTCGTAGATCGACTGCTGGAGCGTCAGGCCATACTGGCGGTCAGTGGTATCGGATTCGCTGCGGGCATTGCCGTAGACGACGTTGCCTTCCTCGTCGATGATCGGGTTCAGGCCGTCCGTGGTGCTTTCGGAGCGCGTCAGCGAGGCGTTGCCGGAGATCTGCGGCAACAGGTTCGAGCGCGCCAGCGGCACGTTCTCCTGCGTCGCCAGTCGCGTGGCGTCGGCGCGCGAGAGCTGCGGGTCGCCGAGGCGCGCGGCTTCGTACGCCTGCAGCAGGTCGGTGGCGCCCGCGGTCGAGGCGAGGCCGAGGCCGAGGGCCACGGCGAGGGAGAGCGTGCGGAACGGGGTCATCGACGGTCCTTCGGAAGAGCCGCGGCCGGCGGCCGCGGTGGGTCAGAGAGTGAAGGTGGGAACCGGCGCGGCGCCGCGCAGGTAGGGAAGGTCGGTCTCGAACAGGCTCTCGCGCTGGCTGCCGGACGCGGTGCGGACGATGCGCAGCGCCTCCATGGCGGGCGAGCGCCCCTCGACGACGAAGAGGCGGCCGCCCGGGCGCAGCCACTCGACGAAGTGGGCGGGCACGGTCGCCACGGCGCCGGTCACGCAGACGGCGTCGAACTGCCGGCCGGGCGCGTAGGCCAGGGCATCGGCCACGGCCAGGTCGACGTTGCCGCAGCCCGCGGCGGCCAGGCGGCCGCGGGCGGCCTCGACGTAGTCGGCGCGGATGTCGATGCTGGTCACCGCGCGGGCGAGGCGGGACAGGCAGGCGGTCAGGTAGCCCGTGCCGGTGCCGATCTCGAGGACCTCGTCGCCGGCTTCCAGGTCCAGCGCCTGCAGCGTGCGGCCCTCGACGACGGGCTTCATCATGGTCTCGCCGTCGCCGAGCGGCAGGCCGACGTCGGCGAAGGCCAGGTTGCGCTGCGCCGCCGGCACGAAATCCTCGCGGCGGACGCTCGCCAGCGCCTCGAGGACGCGCGGATCCAGCACCTCCCAGGGGCGGATCTGCTGCTCGATCATGGCGAAGCGGGCGTGGTCGAAGTCGAGGCTCATGATGGTGTCCTGGAGGAAGGGCGGAGGGCGCCGTGGCGCGCGTGGCGCGCAAGTTTATCAGCGCCCTCGCGGGCTTCCTGCTGTGTGAAGCATCGCCAGCCGCTTCCCGGAGGCCGCAGTGCCGGAAGTCACCGGGATGAAGGGCACGGCGACCCGCCCGGATTGCAACGCGCGCGCCCGCGGCTTCCGTCGCGGGCCCGCCTCCTGGAGGCGACCTGCCGACACGGACATCTGCGTGCGGCGTGCGTCGCTCCATGCGGGCGGCCCTGTCCGACGCCTCCTGGGCTGGCGCCGCTGGTCCATGGCGCCGCGTCTTCGCAAGCCATTGATCCGCAATGCGCTTAAGCGGGGAGACAGGTTCGGGGGAACGTTCCGCGAGGGACAGGGTCCATCTCCACGGCGGCTGGGTGGGTGGCCCGGTCGCCACTTGATCGCGGCCGGGCCGTTCGACGGATCTCCCCTCCCCCCGAGAACGGCCCGGTCCGCGGTTTTTACTTGAGGTCAGAAGAGTGGACTGCAGCCGCCGAATCGCTTCGGCGGCTTTTTTGTGCGTGTGGGGAACCCGCGGGCGTGCTTCAATGCCCTCTGAAGCGGGGGTGCCCGCCGGCGTCGTCCGGCAGGGCTGAGAGAGTCCCTTCGAACCTGATCCGGCTCGTACCGGTGTAGGGAGCTTCGCCCGGGGCCGCGCGTGCGGTGCCGGGCGCCGCCGCTTCGTCCGCCTCCACCAGGACGAACGCCATGAACGCCCAGTTGCAGCCTCTGCTCGACGAGACCCGGAAGCTCTCCGAGTCGGTCACCCGCCCGATCCCGGGCTCCCGCAAGATCCACGTCGCCGGTTCCCGCGCGGACCTGCGCGTTCCGATGCGCGAGATCGCGCTCGCCGACACGCCGCGGATCGGCCTGCCGCCCGAGCCGAACGCGCCGTTCACCGTCTACGACACCTCCGGCCCGTACACGGATCCGGACCGGACCATCGACCTCGCCGTCGGCTTGCCGCCGTTGCGCGCGGCCTGGATCGCGGAGCGCGGCGACAGCGAGCCCCTCGGCGGCCTGAGCTCGGACTTCGGGCGCGCCCGCGAGGCCGACGCCCGGCTGGACGCGGTGCGCTTCCCGGCACGCCGCGCGCCGCGTCGCGCCCTCGCGGGCGCCAACGTCACCCAGATGCACTACGCCCGGCGCGGCATCGTCACGCCGGAGATGGAGTTCGTCGCCATCCGCGAGAATCAGCGCATCGAAGCGATCCGCGAAGCGCATCTGCTGCGGCGGCATCCGGGCGAGTCGTTCGGCGCGGCCATCCCGCAGCGCATCACGCCGGAGTTCGTGCGCGACGAGGTCGCCCGTGGCCGCGCCATCATCCCGGCCAACATCAACCATCCCGAGCTCGAGCCGATGATCATCGGCCGCAACTTCCTGACCAAGGTCAACGCCAACATCGGCAATTCCGCGGTGTCGTCGGGGATCGCCGAGGAGGTGGAGAAGCTGGTGTGGTCGCTGCGCTGGGGCGCCGACACGGTGATGGACCTGTCCACAGGCAAGCACATCCACGAGACCCGCGAGTGGATCGTGCGCAACTCGCCCGCGCCGATCGGCACCGTGCCGATCTACCAGGCGCTGGAGAAGGTCAACGGCCAGGCCGAGGCGCTGACCTGGGAGATCTTCCGCGACACGCTGATCGAGCAGGCCGAGCAGGGCGTGGACTACTTCACCATCCACGCCGGCGTGCTGCTGCGCTACGTGCCGCTCACGGCGAAGCGCGTCACCGGCATCGTCAGCCGCGGCGGCTCGATCATGGCCAAGTGGTGCCTGGCGCACCACAGGGAGAACTTCCTCTACACGCACTTCGAGGAGATCTGCGAGATCATGAAGGCCTACGACGTGGCCTTCTCGCTGGGCGACGGCCTGCGCCCGGGCTCCATCGCCGACGCCAACGACGCCGCGCAGTTCGGCGAGCTGGAGACGCTCGGCGAGCTGACGAAGATCGCGTGGAAGCACGACGTGCAGACCATGATCGAGGGGCCCGGCCATGTGCCGATGCAACTGATCAAGGAGAACATGGACAAGCAGCTGCGCGAGTGCGGCGAGGCGCCGTTCTACACGCTCGGGCCGCTGACCACCGACATCGCGCCCGGCTACGACCACATCACCAGCGCCATCGGCGCGGCCATGATCGGCTGGTTCGGCACCGCCATGCTCTGCTACGTCACGCCGAAGGAGCACCTCGGCCTCCCCAATCGCGAGGACGTGCGCGAGGGTCTGATGGCCTACCGCATCGCCGCGCATGCCGCGGATCTCGCCAAGGGGCATCCCGCCGCGCAGGCGCGCGACAACGCACTGTCGAAGGCGCGCTTCGAGTTCCGCTGGGAAGACCAGTTCAACCTGGGGCTCGATCCGGAGCGGGCGCGCGACTACCACGACGAGACCATGCCCAAGGAGGCGCACAAGTCGGCGCACTTCTGTTCGATGTGCGGGCCGCACTTCTGCTCGATGAAGATCACCCAGGACGTGCGCGAGTACGCCGACGCGCAGGGCGTCGCGCCCGACGACGCCCTGGAGCGGGGCATGGCGGAGAAGGCGGCGGAGTTCAAGGCCGCCGGCTCGCAGCTCTACCGGGTGGACTGAGCGGGACGGGCGGGCGTTGCGTCGTGCAGGCCCGCCCTCTCTCGCGGTCGTGCAGGCGGGCGGAGGGTTCGCGCGGCTCGGTCGCCGCTTCGCCTTCCGGGGTGCCCGCAGTGGATGCGGGAGCGACGAACGGACGGGCGCTGCCGCCGCCGCGCGCGGGTCAGGCGACGGTGGTGGCGACCAGGTCCTCCGCCTGCTCGCGCCAGCGCGGCAGGCGGTCGAGCGCGCCGATCCGGGCGAGCCAGGCTTCGTCCACGGGAGCGTCGGCGATGAGCGCGGTGGCGACGTGGACCGCACCGGTCACCCAGAAGCTGCGCTCGCCGCTGCGGGCCGGGGTGCGATGGAAGGCGACCGCCTCGACGATGGGCATGGGCAGGCCCCAGAGGCCGAGCAGGTAGGCGCCGGCGGAGACGTGGTCGGGCGCGGTGGGATCGGCCGGGGCCGGGTCGCGCGCATCGCGCACGTCCGCCAGCAGCAGGCCGATGTCCGCGAGCAGGGCGGCGGTGGTGCCCAGCTCGGCGCTCGATGCGGGGAGCAGCTTTCCGGCGAGGCGGGAGGCGAGCAGGCCGCGGCGCTGTACCGCCTCGATGTCGACGTGCTTCGGCCAGGCGGAGGAGAACACCTCGCTCGCCAGGACCACGTCGCGCAGATGGCGCAGGCCCAGCCGGGTCACGGCCGCGCGCAGGTCGGTGGTCGGCCGGCCGGTCGAGAAGTAGGCGGAGTTGCAGAGCTGCAGCACCTTCGCGGCCATGGCGGCGTCGCTCATCACCATCTGCGCGATCTGCGGCATGCCGACGCTGTCGTCCTCCAGCGCCCGGCTCAGCGCGAAGTACAGGCGCGGCGGCGAGGGCAGGCGCTCGATGCGGCCCACCCGCTCCTGGAGCGAGGGGTCGTTCAGCAGCTCCCGCAGCTCGGTGGCGCTGTAGAGCGCGTCGAGCAGCCCTTCCACCGGGAGCGTCGCCGGCAGGAAGCGGTGGGCCTCGTTGATGACGCGCGGGGAGGGCGGCGCGTCGCCGTCGAGCAGCACCACGCGGATCGCGTCCGGGCGCAGCGTGCGGATCTGGCCGAGCAGGTCCGCGGCACCGAGACCGGGCGTGGTCCCGACCACCACCATGCCGTAGGTCCGCTCGGAGACGGCCTGGATGGCGGTCGCCGCATCGGAGGCCGCGGCGATGTGCCAGGGCTCCCCCATGTCGGACACCAGTGCGCTCAATTCCTCGGAGTAGCGCGTCGCGCTTCCGGCCAGCAGAACATCCACGGCCCCGTACCTCACCCTCGCAGTGCAACCGCGGGATGGTACGCGACTGCCGCCCGCCCTGTCCGGTCCGAGGCCGGAGTCGTGTGTGGGCCGTCACGGTTGCGGCAGCGGCAGGGGCCATATCCGCTCCCATACTTGATCGTATGGAATTGCACGCGGGGTCAGTCGCGCATCCCGGCCACCTGGCAGGGCGGGTCGAGCGCCGCGATCACCGCCCGGGTGGCGGCGGCGGTGTCGATCGCGGTGCCGGGGCCGGCGAGGTCCGCCGTCAGCGCGCCGGCGTCGAGTGCCCGGGCCATGGCCTGCTCGATGCAGGCCGCCTCGTCCTCCAGCCCCAGCGAATGCCGCAGCAGCAGCGCGGCGGAGGCGATCGCAGCGAAGGGGTTGGCGACGCCGCGGCCGGCGATGTCGGGCGCCGACCCGTGGATGGGCTCGTACAGGCCGACGCGGCCATCGCCCAGCGATGCGGAGGGCAGAAGACCGAGGGAGCCGGCCAGCATCGACGCCTCGTCGGTGAGGATGTCGCCGAACATGTTCTCGGTGACGATCACGTCGTACTCGCGCGGCCGCGCGATGAGATGCATCGCCATGGCGTCGACCAGCTGGTGCTCCAGACGCACGTCGGGGAACTCCTCGCGCATCACCCGGGTCGCGGTCTCGCGCCACAGCCGCGAGGTCTCCAGCACGTTGGCCTTGTCGACCGAGACCAGGTAGCCGCGGCGCTCGCGCGCCAGCGCGCCGGCGCGTCGCACGATGCGTTCGATCTCCTCCACGCTGTAGGTGCACAGGTCGCTGGCGTGGGTGGCGCTGCGTTCGCGCGCGCCGAAGTAGATGCCGCCGGTGAGTTCGCGCACCACAAGCAGGTCCACGCCGGCCAGCAGGTGCGGCTTGATCGGCGAGGCGCCCAGGGCCGCCGGGTGCGGGCGCACCGGGCGCAGGTTGGCGTAGAGGCCCAGTCCCTGGCGCAGGGCCAGGAGCCCCTGTTCGGGGCGCGCGCGCGCACCGGGATCGGACCACTTCGGGCCGCCGACGGCGCCCAGCAGGACGGCGTCGGCGGCCCGGCAGGCGGCAAGCGTTTCGGCCGGGAGCGGCTCGCCGGTGGCGTCGATGGCGGCGCCGCCGACGAGATGCTCGCTGACCTCGATGCGGTAGCCGTGGCGCTCGGCGCCGGCGCGGAGCACGGCGACCGCGGCGGCGGTCACTTCCGGACCGATGCCGTCGCCCGGCAGGACGGCGATGTGGTGGGTGCGGGATGCGGACATGGCGGTTCTCCTCAGGCGTGCAGGGCTTCGTGGCGCGCGATGGCATCGGCCTGCGCGAGCAGGTAGCCGAGCTCGTCGACGCCCCGCATCAGGCAGGTGCGCGCGAAGGCGTCGAGCGGGAGCGCGTGCTCCACGCCTGCGGGCGTGCGCAGCACGCGGCGGTCGATGTCGATCTCGAGCACATCGTCGGGGCGGGTCATCAGGTCCTGCACGACGGGCTCGTCGAGCACCACCGGGACGAGGCCGTTCTTCAGCGCGTTGCTGCGGAAGATGTCGGCGATCTCGCTGGAGACCACGGCGCGCACGCCGAGGTCGCGCAGCGCCCAGGGCGCGTGCTCGCGCGACGAACCGCAGCCGAAGTTGCGGCCCGCGAGCAGGATGGCGCGGCCGGCGTTGCGCGCCTGGTTGAACGGGAACGCCGGGTTCGGTGCGCCGTCGTCGAGCCAGCGCCAGTCGTTGAAGGCGTGCCGTCCCAGGCCCGCCCGTTCGGTCGTGGACAGGAAGCGCGCCGGGATGATCTGGTCGGTGTCGATGTTCTCCTGCGGCAGCACGACGGCGGCGGAGGCGAGGGTGGCGAAGGCGTGCATCAGGCGGCCTCCGTCAGGGCATCGAGCGTGCGCGGGTCGGCGACCGCGCCGGCGACCGCGCAGGCCGCCGCGGTGCGCGGGGAGGCGAGCATGGTGCGCGCGCCCTGGCCCTGGCGACCCTCGAAGTTGCGGTTGCTGGTGCTCACCGCGAGCTGGCCCGGGGCGACGAGGTCGCCGTTCATGGCGATGCACATGGAGCAGCCGGGCTCGCGCCACTCGGCGCCGGCGGCGCGCACCACCGCGTCGATGCCTTCGGCCTCGGCGGCGCGCTTGACCGCCTCGGAGCCCGGCACGACGAGCATGCGCACCCGCGGATGCACGCGTCGGCCCTCCAGCACGCGCGCGACCTCGCGCAGGTCGGTCAGGCGCCCGTTGGTGCAGGAACCCACGAAGACGACGTCCACCGGCATCCCCGCGAGCGGCTCGCCCGGTCGGACCCGCATGTAGTCCATGCCCTTGCGCGCCGAGGCGTCCGCGGGGGCGGGCACCGGTGCGTCCACGGCCAGCGCCGTGCCCGGATGGGTGCCCCAGGTCAGGGTCGGGCGGATGTCGGCGGCATCGACGACCACCTCGCGGTCGAAGCGGGCGCCCGGCTCGGTGGCCAGCGCCGCCCAGCGCGCCTTCGCCGCCTCGAAGGCCGCGCCCTTCGGTGCGCGCGGGGCGTGCGCGAGCCAGGCGAAGGTGACCTCGTCGGGCGCGACCATGCCGGCGCGCGCGCCGGCCTCGATGGACATGTTGCACACGGTCATGCGCCCTTCCATGTCGAGCGCGCGGATCGCGCTGCCGCGGTACTCGATGACGTGCCCGGTGCCGCCGTTGACGCCGATGACGCCGATGACGTGGAGGACGAGGTCCTTGGCCGTGACGCCCGGCCCCAGTTCGCCCTCGACGGTCACCGACATGGTCTTCGGGCGGCGCTGCAGCAGGCACTGGGTGGCGAGGACGTGGCCGACCTCGCTGGTGCCGATGCCGAAGGCCAGCGCGCCGAAGGCGCCGTGCGTGGAGGTGTGGCTGTCGCCGCAGACGATGGTCATCCCCGGCTGGGTGAGGCCGAGCTCGGGCGCGACCACGTGGACGATGCCGCGTTCGGCCGAACCCAGGTCGAACAGCTCGATCCCGTGTCGCGCGCAGTTGGCGCGCAGCCGCTCGACCTGCGCCTCCGAGGCCGCCGAGGCGTAGGGCAGGCGCCCGTCGGGTCCCGGGGGCAGGGTCGGGGTGGAGTGGTCGAGCGTCGCCTTGGTGCGGTCCGGCCGCCGCGGCGCGAGCCCGCGCGCATCCAGCTCCGCGAAGGCCTGCGGCGAGGTCACCTCGTGGATCAGGTGCAGGTCGATGTAGAGCACCGCCGGTGCGTCGTCGGTTTCGGGCGCCACGACGTGGGCGTCCCAGAGTTTGTCGAAGAGGGTTCTTGGCATGGTTTGAGTGGTGAGGCGGGAAGGGGGAAGAGGGAGTCGGGAGTGGGCCTGGGGCCTGGGGCTTGGGGCTTAGGGCTTAGGGCTTAGGGCTTAGGGCTTAGGGCTTAGGGCTTAGGGCTTAGGGCGTGGGCGTGGGGCTGGCTACTTGGGCTTGTTTTCGAGCCCTGTGCCCCGAGCCCCGTGCCCATTCTTGCCCTGCGCCCTGCGCCCTGCGCCCTGCGCCCGCCCCAGGCCCAGTCCCGCCTCAACACGCCACGGCTGGAGCGGGGCGTGCGGGGCCAGGGCGCGTGCCGGGTCCCGATTCCCGGTTCCCCATTCCCGCTCCACCCTCCTTCCTCGCCACCCGGTTCGCGACGTCCAGCCAGGCCAGGGCGCTGGCTTCGATGATGTCGCGGCTGGTGCCGGTGCCGGTGTACTCGACGCCCTCGTGGGCGACGCTGAGGCTGGCTTCGCCGCGGGCGTCGGCGCCGATGCCGATGCTGTGCACCTGGTAGCTCTCCAGCGTCAGCGCGATGCCGGTGGCGCGGGCCATGGCGGCGAACAGGGCGGCGACGGGGCCGTCGCCCTCGGCGGTCTCGGTGACCACGCCGCCGAGCGGGTCGGAAAGCACCACCTGCGCGTGGGCGCGGCGGCGGCCGTCGGCGACGCTCAGCGCGGCGATGCGCCAGCCGGCGCCGGCCGCATCCTCGCCCTCGACCAGACGCTGCAGGTCGGCGTCCTCGACCAGGCGCTGGGTCTCGCAGAGCGCCTTGAAGCGCGCGAACACGTCGTTCAGCGCGTCGTCCTCCAGCACGTAGCCGAGGGCGCGCAGGCGGTCGGCGACGGCGGCACGGCCGCTGTGGCGCCCGAGCACCATCCGCGTGGCCGGCCAGCCCACGTCCTCCGGGCGCATGATCTCGTAGGTGCCGCGGTGCCTCAGCATGCCGTGCTGGTGGATGCCGGCCTCGTGCGCGAAGGCGTTGGCGCCGACGATGGCCTTGTTGCGCTGCACGCCCATGCCGGTCAGGCGCGTGAGCAGGCGCGAGGTCGCCAGCAGACGCCCGGTCCGGATGCCGGTGCCGACGCCGTACCAGGCCGCACGCGTGCGCAGGGCCATCGCCAGCTCCTCCAGGGCGCAGTTGCCGGCGCGTTCGCCGATGCCGTTGACCGCCACCTCCACCTGCCGCGCGCCGCCCTCGATGGCGGCCAGGGAGTTGGCGACCGCGAGGCCGAGGTCGTTGTGGCAGTGCGCGCTGAACACCACCCGCTCCGCCCCGGCGACGCGCGCGCGCAGGCGCTCGAACAGCCCGCGCATCTCGCCCGGTGTGGCGACGCCCACGGTGTCGGGCACGTTGATGGTGCCCGCGCCGGCGGCGATGGCGGCGGAGAAGATCTCGACCAGGAAGTCCTCCTCGGTGCGCAGCGCGTCCTCGGCGGAGAACTCGACGTCGTCCACCAGGCCGCGCGCGCGCTCCACGCCGCGCACCGCGCGCTCGAGCACCTGCTCCCGGCTCAGCTGCAGCTTGTGCTCGCGGTGGAGCGGACTGGTGGAGATGAAGACGTGGATGCGTGGCCGCGCGGCGTGCTCGAGCGCGCGTGCGGCGGCGTCGATGTCGCCGTCGCTGCAGCGGGCGAGGCTGCACAGCGTGGTCTCGCGCAGATCCTGGGCGATGGCGCGGCAGGCCTCCATGTCGGCCAGCGAGCTGGCGGCGAAGCCGGTCTCGATGACGTCCACGCCGAGCTCGGCGAGCGCGCGGGCGAACACCCGCTTCTGCGCCGGCGTCATGCTGCAGCCCGGCGACTGCTCGCCGTCGCGCAGGGTGGTGTCGAAGACGCGTACCTGGTCCGAGGGGTCGGATGCGGTCATGCGGTGCACTCCTCTGAAGGAAAGCCCGGGCGGGCGGCGTGTGCCGCAGGGCAGGGAAGGCGCGGCATCGGCCGCGTCGGGTCAGGCGGCATGGGCGTGCGCGCCGGGCACGCGGGTCAGCCATGCCTCGTGCTGCGGCGCGCCGCCGCGCACGACGCGCAGGTACTCCGCACGCAGGGCATCGGCCACCGGCGAGGGACCGAAGCGGCGGCCGTCGATCTCCGCGACCGGCAGGACCTCGGCCGAGGTGCCGGCGACGAACACCTCGTCGGCATCCAGCAGCTCGTCGAGGCCCACCGCGCGGGTGCTGCCGCCGCTCAGCGCCAGCACCGTGTCGCGGGTGATGCCGGGCAGCGCATCGGCATGCTCGACCGACACCACCGCACCGTCCTTCACCAGGAACACGTTGACGCCGCTGCACTCGACCACCGCGCCGGCCTCGTCCACGAACAGCGCGTCGTCGTAGCCGCGCGCCGTGGCCTCGCGCTTGGCGAGGATGGCGTTCACGTAGCCGCCCGCGAGCTTCAGCGGCGGCATCGCCCGTGCCGGGTTGCGCCGCATCGGCGAGACCGTCAGGCGGATGGGCCGCTCGCCCAGATGCGGTTTCCACGGCAGGGAGGCCACCATCAGGTGGCGCGTCAGCGGCGCCACGTCGAGGCCGAGGCCGCCGGTGCCGCACCACAGCAGCGGCCGCACGTAGGCGTCGCGGTGGTGGTTGGCGCGGAGCACGGCGATGGTCGCGGCCGCGGCGCGGGCCACATCGAACTCCATGCCGAGCGCCTCGGCGCCGCGGCGCATGCGCTCGAGGTGGTCGTCGAGGCGGAACACCGCGGCGCCGTCGGGGGTCGCGTAGCTGCGGATGCCCTCGAAGACGGCCGTGCCGTAGTGGAGGGCGTGGGTGGTGAGCGGCGCGGCCAGCTGGTCCTGGGGACCCAGGCGGCCGTCGAACCAGAGCATCAGGGACATGCGGTGATCTCCACTTGCAGGCAGTCGTGGTTCTTCTGCATCAGGCGACGCAGGGGTTCCGGCGGGCGGCTGCTCTCCACCGTCATGCGCAGGCGCCAGCAGCCGTCGGCGCCGTCGGGGGCGCCCTCGATGGCGCGGGGGGCGAAGCCTCGGCGCTCGACCAAGCCGATGGCCCGCTGCAGGGCGCCGTCCGCGGACCGCAGCACGAGCTCAAGCCGATAGCGCACGGCGCGGCTCCCGGCTCGGCGCGCCGGCGCCCGCGGGCGGGGCGTCGAGCATGCTG
The DNA here is from genome assembly GCF_042654365.1 of Coralloluteibacterium thermophilum. Lineage (NCBI taxonomy): Bacteria > Pseudomonadati > Pseudomonadota > Gammaproteobacteria > Lysobacterales > Lysobacteraceae > Coralloluteibacterium > Coralloluteibacterium thermophilum. The sequence goes on along the minus strand of NZ_JBHSGG010000002.1, from coordinate 23,554 downwards.
TGGTTGGCGTGGTTGGGCGGCACCAGCGGCCAGACGTTGGCGCGGGCATCGATGGCCACGTGCAGCAGGGCGGGGCCGGGGACGGCGAACAGCGCGTCGAGCGCGGGTCCGACCTCGTCGCGGCGCTCGATGCGCCAGGCCGGGATGCCGAACACCCGCGCCAGCGCCGCGAAGTCCGGGTTGTCGGACAGGTCGATCTCGCTGTAGCGCTCGGCGAAGAACAGCTCCTGCCACTGGCGCACCATGCCCAGGGCCGCGTTGTCGAGCAGGACCATCCGGATCGGCAGCCGGCAGCGCGCGACGGTGGCGAGCTCCTGCACGTTCATCATGAAGCTGCCGTCGCCGGAGACCAGCACCACGCTGCGTCCGGGGCAGGCCAGCTGCGCGCCCATGGCGGCCGGCAGACCGAAGCCCATGGTGCCCAGCGCGCCGCTGGTCAGGTGGTTGCGCGGGTGGTGGAAGCCGCAGTGCTGGGCGACCCACATCTGGTGCTGGCCGACGTCGCAGGCGATCACGGCGTCGTCCGGCGCGCGCTCGGACAGCATGCGCAGCAGGGCGGGCGCGTAGATGTCGTTCCCGGGCGCGTCGTAGCGCGGTGCGTGGCGTTCGGCGCGTTCGCGGCAGTGTTCCCGCCATGCCTCGCAGGGACTGCGCGCGGCGGCGAGCATGCGCAGCGCCGGCGCAAGCGCGCCGGGGATGGCGATGTCGGCGGCGCGCAGCTTGCCGATCTCGCAGGGGTCGGCATCGAGGTGGACCACCCGCGCCTCCGGCGCGAAGCCGTCCAGCCTGCCGGTGGCGCGGTCGTCGAAGCGGGCGCCGACCACCACCAGCAGGTCGGCCTCCTGCACCGCCATGTTGGCCGCGCGGCTGCCGTGCATGCCGAGCATGCCCAGGGCCTGCGGATGCCCGGGCGGCAGGGCGCCCAGGCCGCGCAGGGTCAGCACGGTGGGCAGCGCGGCGGCCTCGACGAAGGTCCGGAAGGCCTCGACCGCATCTCCCAGCGCGATGCCGCCCCCGCCGTAGACCACGGGACGCTCGGCGGTCGCGATGGCGGCGATGGCCTCGACGAGGGCCGCCTCCTCGGGCATCGGTGGCGGCGCCACGGTCGCAGGGCAGTGCGCCGGCAGGTGGCGTGCATCGGCGAGCTGCACGTCCTTGGGCAGGTCGATCAGCACCGGCCCGGGGCGGCCCTCGCGGGCGAGGCGGAAGGCTTCGGCGACGATCCGCGGCAGCTCGTCCACCGCCCGCGCGAGGAAGCTGTGCTTGACGATGGGCAGGGTCATGCCGAACACGTCGAGTTCCTGGAAGGCGTCGGTGCCCATCAGCGGCGTGGCGACCTGGCCGGTGAGGATCACCATCGGCACCGAGTCCAGCAGCGCGTCGGCGATGCCGGTGACCAGGTTCGAGGCGCCGGGCCCCGATGTCGCCACGCAGACGCCGACCCGGCCACTGGCGCGCGCGTAGCCGTTGGCGGCGAGCGCCGCGCCCTGCTCGTGGCGCACCAGGACGTGGTGCAGGCGCGCGTCCACCAGGGCGTCGTAGAACGGCATGATCGTGCCGCCGGGGTAGCCGAACAGCACGTCCACGCCTTCCGCCTCGAGCGCGCGCACCAGCCACTGCGCGCCGTTCGCGGGCTGCGGGCGCGGGGCGTCGGCGGGCTCCCCGGCGGGCAGGGCCTCGGCCGCCAGCGCGTTCATGCGGCCGCGGCGGCTTTGTCCGCCGCATCCTGCGTGGTGGAGGACGCCTCGCGGTTCGCCTGGAGCCAGCGCATCGAGGCGCGCAGGCGGCGCCCGGTCTCCTCGATCGGATGCGCGAGATCCGCCTGCTTGAAGGCGGTGTAGTTCGGCAGACCGGCCCGGTACTCGGCGATCCAGTTGCGCGCGAAGGTGCCGTCCTGGATCTCCGACAGCACGGCCTTCATGCGCGCCTTGGTGCCGGCGTCGACGATGCGCGGCCCGCTGACGAAGTCGCCGTACTGCGCGGTCTCCGAGATGAACTCGAGCATCCGCGTGATGCCGCCCTCGTAGAAGAGGTCGACGATCAGCTTCAGCTCGTGCAGCACCTCGTAGTAGGCGATCTCCGGCTGGTAGCCCGCCTCGACCAGGGTCTCGTAGCCGGCCTGCACCAGGGCGCTGGCGCCGCCGCACAGCACCGCCTGCTCGCCGAACAGGTCGGTCTCGGTCTCCTCCTTGAATGTCGTGCGGATGACGTTGGCGCGGGTGCCGCCAAGGCCGGCGGCATAGGCCATGGCATGCGCCTCGGCGCGCCCCGCCGGGTCCTGGTGGACGGCCCAGACGCAGGGGACGCCGCGCCCGATCTCGTACTCGCGGCGCACCAGCGCGCCCGGGCCCTTGGGCGCGACCAGCACCACGTCGAGGTCGGCGCGCGGCGCGATCTGGCCGAAGTGCACGTTGAAGCCGTGCGCGAACAGCAGGGTCGCGCCCTGCCTGGCGTTCGGCGCGATCGTCTCGGCGTAGAGCTGGGGCTGCACCATGTCGGGCGTCAGCACTGCAATGAGATCGGCGGACGCGACGGCCTCGACCGGCGTGCGCACGATGAAGCCGTCCTCCCGCGCGCGCAGGGAGGTCGGGCCGCCGGGGCGCAGCCCCACGGTCACGTCGAAGCCGGAATCCCGCAGGTTGAGGGCGTGCGCACGGCCCTGGCTGCCATAGCCGATCACCGCGATGCGCGGGCGCTGCGAGGAGGAAGCGGAGGTCTGGGTCATGGTCGGGCTCTTCAGTCGGTGGTGGCGAGGAGGTGGGCCGTGGGAACGGCGCGCGGCGGCGTCGCCGGCGCGGGGGGATCGGTGGTGACCGCGCCGCGTGCGGCGGAGCCGACCAGGCGCGCGTACTTGCCCAGCGCGCCGCCGACCACGCGGGGCGCGATGCGCGCGGGCGTGCGCACGGAGAGGTCGGCGTCGACCTCGATGCGGCGCGCGACGGCGTCGATGCGGATGCGGTCGCCGTCGCGCAGGCGGGCGAGCGGGCCGCCGCGCGCGGCCTCCGGGGCGACGTGGCCGACCATGAAGCCCCGGGTGGCGCCGGAGAAGCGGCCGTCGGTAACCAGGGCGACCTCGTCGCCGAGTCCCTGTCCCACCAGCGCCGCGGTGACCGCCAGCATCTCGCGCATGCCGGGGCCGCCGGCCGGGCCCTCGAAGCGGATCACCACCACGTCGCCGGCGCGGATGGCGCGCGCCTGCACCGCGGCGAAGGCGGCCTCCTCCGAATCGAACACCCGCGCGGGACCCTCGTGGCGGCTGCGCCCGTGCCCGGCGAGCTTGAGGATGCAGCCCTCCGGGGCGAGGTCGCCGTAGAGGATCGAGTAGCCCCCGCTGGGCTTGATCGGGTCGCCGAGCGGCCGCACCACGTCCTGCGCGGGATCGCCCGGCGGCGCGTCGGCGAGTTCGGCGAGGAAGCCACGCCCCGTCACTGTCGGCACGTCGTCGAGCAGGCCGGCGTCGGCGAGCGCGCGCGCCACCAGGGCGGTGCCGCCCATGGCGTACATCTCCGCCGCGGTGTAGCGACCGCCCGGCTTGAGGTCGGCGATGACCGGCACCCGCGCCGTGGCCTCGAACTCCTCCAGGTCGAAGGGCACGCCGGCCTCGTGCGCGATGGCCAGCAGGTGCAGGGCGGCGTTGGTCGAACCGGCGGTGGCCGAGACCGCGCGCGCGGCGTTGCGCAGCGAGGCCGGCGTCACCAGGGCGCGTCCGCCCGCGCCTTCGCGCAGGCGCGCCATGACCAGCTCGCCGCAGCGGCGCGCGGCCGCCGCCTTCGCCGGATGCGTGGCCGGGATGTCGTTGTCGCCGAGCGGCGACATGCCGAGGAAGGTCAGCACCATCGCCATGGTGTTGGCGGTGAACTGCCCGCCGCAGGCGCCGGCGCCGGGACAGGCGCTGCGCTCGACCGCATCCAGCTCGGCGTCGTCGATGCGGCCTGCCGCATGCGCGCCGACCGCCTCGAACACGTCCTGAACCGTGGTGGCGCGGCCGTGGCAGCGGCCCGGCATGATGGTGCCGCCGTAGAGGACGACGCCCGGCAGGTCGAGCCGCGCGAGCGCCATGGCGGCGGCGGGGATGGTCTTGTCGCAGCCGCACAGCAGCACGACGCCGTCGAGGCAGTGGCCGCGGACCGCGAGCTCGATGGAGTCCGCGATGGTCTCCCGCGAGGCCAGCGAGGCGCGCATGCCGTCCGAGCCCATGGCGATGCCGTCGGTGACCGCGATGGTGTTGAACTCCATCGCCGTGCCCCCGGCCGCGACCACGCCCGCGCGGACGTGGCCGGCCAGGTCGCGCAGGGTCATGTTGCAGGGCGACACGTCGGTCCAGGTGTGGACCACCGCGATCATCGGCCGCGCGATGGCGGCGTCGTCCAGTCCCGTAGCCCGCAGCATGGCCCGGGCGGGCGCGCGGGCGGGACCTGTTTTGATGGCGTCGCTGTTCAAGCTGGCTGCTCCCTGCGGGACGGGCCAGACCCTGAAAAACGAAGAACCCCGCGCCGTTGCCGGTGCGGGGTTCTCGATTCGGGACCTGGTTGTTGCGTTGTTTCAGTCGGTCACGACGATTCCGCACCTGTCGGCGAGGTAATAAGAAGCGAAAGTACGAGGACGAGCGCGACCGGCGCTGCGGCAGGCGCGACGCCGCGCGGGAGCGCGGCGGTGCGGGTCTGCGGCAGTGCATCAAGGTTCATGTTGCGGACCAGAACACGCTGAACGGGCGCTGTCAACAGTTTGTGCTGAAACCGTTCGCGCCGCCGGTCGCGACGCGCGCCAAGCGGCTGATCGCAAAGGCCAACGGCGCCCGGCGCCGCCCGTCGGCCCCGGAGCCCCTGCGTTCCGGCAGGTGCGGGGATCGTCCGGTCCGCGTCAGAATGACGCGCCCCACACCGCGTCGGGCGGAACATCGTCCGCGTGGCCGGCTGGCTGCTGAACGCGCCGTCGCGCGACTGCAACCGGGCGCCGTCCGCCGGCGTACTGGGCCTTCAGAACGAAACGAACCGGAGTGAGTCCATGTCCCCTGTTTCCCGCTGGCTCGCGCGTGGCGCGGTGCTCGTACTGGTCGCCCTGCTCGCGGCGTGCGCGACCGGTCCGTCGATCCGCACCGAGGTCGATCCGCAGGCCGACTTCAGCCGCTACCGCAGCTTCGCGTTCTACTCGCCGCTGGCGATGGACCGCGAGGGCTATTCGTCGTTCTCGACGCAGCGGGTCAAGGACGCCACGCGCCGCGAGATGGAGGCGCGCGGCTACGTGTACGACGAGGCCAACCCCGACCTGTGGGTGAACATCAACGCCTACCTGCAGGAGCGGACCGACGTCTACTCGATGCCGACCGTCGACTACGCGTACTACTACAGCTACCGCGCCCGCGGCTACTTCGCCGTGCCGTACTGGCGCGACCGTACCCAGGTGACCCGCTACACCGAGGGCACGCTGAACGTCGACATCGTCGACGTCGCGCAGAACCGCCTGGTCTGGGAGGGCGTGTCGGTCGGCCGGGTGGCGAACACGCGGTCCCCGGACGAGCGTGCGGCGCGGCTGGACCAGAGCATCGCGGAGATCTTCGCCCAGTACCCGTTCCGGGCGGGCAGCGCCGGCCCCGTCTACTGACGTCGTCCGCGGCGGGCGCGGCCGCGTCCGTCGACTAGATGCCCGAGGCGCGGATGGCCTCGGCCATCTCCTTCCACATCGGGACGCGGCCGGTCAGGCCGAGGCTCTCGAGATAGGCCTCGTCGAGCGGGTAGCCCGCCGCGAGCGAGGTCGCCACGTGCACCGCGCCGCCGACCCAGAAGCCGCGGAACCGGCTGCGGCGCGGCTGGCGCTGGTTGGCGACCGCCTCGACGATCGGCATGGGCAGGCCCCACAGGCCCAGCAGGTAGGCGCCCGCTTCCGCATAGTGCGGGCCGCGGGTCTTGGCCAGCGCGGGCTCCTCCGGGATGCGCACGCCGGGCAGCAGCATGCCCACTTCCGCGACCACCGCGGCCGTCGCCGCGAGGTCGGCGCTCGGGCCGTCGAGCAGGCGCGCGGCGAGCCGCGAGGCCACCATCGCCCGCCGGCTGAGGGCGTCGCGGTCGATGCCCTCGGGCGCGCTGAGGGCGAACACCTCCCCGGCCAGCACGACGCGGCGGATCGCGTCCTGGCCCAGGCGGACGACCGCCGAGCGGATGTCGGTGACCTTGCGGCCGAAGGCGAAATAGGCCGAGTTGCACAGCCGGAGCACCTTCGCCGCCGTCGCCGGGTCCTGCGCGATCAGCGCGCTGATCGCCGCGGTGGTGGCGCGGGGATCCTCCAGCTTGCGGTGCAGTTCCAGGTAGAGCCGCGGCGGCGGGGGCAGGGCACCGATGCGCCCGATGGCCTCGCGCAGGTCGGTCGAATCCAGCATCTGGTGGAGTTCGATCACGCTCTCCACCGCCGAGACGATCTCGTCCGCGGACAGCGGGCGGCGCAGGAAGCGGTGGGTGTTCTCGAGCGCGCGCAGCGCGCCGGGCGCATCGTTCCCGTCCTCGTCCAGCACGAGGATGCGCACGGCCTTGGGGTTGCCGAGCCGGACCTGCTGGAGCAGGTCGATGCCGCCGGGCGCGTGCGCATCGGCGACCACCACGTCGGCGTCGCGGACCGCCGCGGCCGCACCGGCATCCGCCGTCCATTCGACGTCCCAGTCGACCCCATAGTCGACCAGCGCGCCGGCCAGTTCCCTGTCGGCCCCTTCGGCCTGCACCGCGATGACTACGCGCACCAACCCCCCGACTCCCCGCACCGGGCGCAGGCGCGCCGGTGCGCCCGAGTCTAGCAGCGAAGCGGGCCGCCCGCGGGCTGCGCCGGGACGGCCCGGGGACCGGTTACTTCGCGGCGCGCTCGACCGCCTCGGTCAGGATGCGGCGCGCCTCCTCGGCGTTGCCCCAGCCGTCCACCTTGACCCACTTGCCCTTCTCGAGGTCCTTGTAGTGCTCGAAGAAGTGGCCGATGCGCTCGAGCCAGTGCGACGAGACCTGGTCGATGTCCTCGATGTGCGCGTAGCCGGCGAAGATCTTGGCGACCGGCACGGCGAGCAGCTTCTCGTCGCTGCCGGCCTCGTCGCTCATCTTCAGCACGCCGACCGGGCGACAGCGGACCACCGAACCCGGGATGAGCGGCAGCGGGAGCACGACCAGCACGTCGGCCGGGTCGCCGTCGCCGCACAGGGTGTTCGGCACGTAGCCGTAGTTGCAGGGATAGCGCATCGGGGTCGACAGGATGCGGTCGACGAAGATCGCGCCGCTGTCCTTGTCCACCTCGTACTTCACCGGCTCCGAATCCTTGGGGATCTCGATGACGACGTTGATTTCGTTCGGCACATCCTTGCCGGTGGGGACGCGGTCGAGGCCCATGCGCTCTCCTGGGTTGTGGCCGTGCGGCCAGTGGTTGCGGGGGCGGGCATGGTAAGGCATGCGCTGCTGCGTCGCAGCAGGGGGGCTGGGGTCCGCCCCAGCTTGGCGGCGGTCCGTACCGGGGCGTATCCCTGTCATTCCCCTGTCATCTTCGCCGCTTCCGAGGTCCCGCCATGTCCCTGCAGCTCGATGTCCGCACGCCTCTCGCCGACGCCGCCACCGCCCAGGCCCGCGCCAACGACCTCCAGGGCTACTGGGCCGGTCCGACGCTCCAGGAGGCGCCGCCCGGCCTGTTGAGCGAACCGCAGTCGAGCCGCCTGGTGAGCGCCGAGTACGCCCTGACCGACGTCGCGCAGCGCAGTCGCCTCGCCGCCGTGCCCGTCACCGTGGACGGCAACGGCAGCAATGCCGCGGAGCGGACCCAGACCGAGACGCCCGACGGCAAGCCGGTGGTCACCGACGTGCTGCACCGGGGCAGCGAGGTCGTCGTGCAGCGCGAGCAGACGCTCACCGAGTACGGCGGCCGCTACTACCTCGCCAGCGACCAGCTGACCCTGGTGACCGGCGACGATGCCGACAGCATCCAGGTGTCGCAGGGCGCGAACGGCGCGCTGGCCGTGGACGTCAACGGCCAGCGCATCGACCTGCGCCTCGCCCAGGGCCAGGAGCTGCAGATCCGGGCCGGGGGCGGCGACGACGTGATCGTCGTGGCGCCGGACGTCGGCGTGAACACCGTGGTCCGTGCGGAGTCCGGCGACAACACCATCGCCACCGGCGGCGGCAGCGACCGCATCTTCACCGGCAGCGGCAACGACACCATCGACGCGGGCGCCGGCGACAACTACGTGGTCAGCCACGGCGGCAGCAACACCATCGTCGCCGGCGACGGCAACAACGTGATCTACGGCGGGAGCGGGAGCGACGAGGTCCGGGTCGGCAACGGCCGCAACTACATCGACGGCGGGGACGGGGACGACCTGATCTACACCGGCGCCGGCGACAACATGGTGCATACGGGCGCCGGCGACGACCTCGTGTACAGCGGGACCGGCAACGACCGCATCTACACCGGCGGCGGCAGCGACCGCATCGAGGTCGAGGGTGGCCGCGGGAACGTGGTCTACGCGCTCGGCGGGGCCGATGCCCACGCCATCGCCACCGGCAGCGGCGCCGCGGTGGAGACCGTCGACGTCGCCGACCGGCCCGCGCTGGGCAGCCGCGGCGTGAGCGTGGAGGGCTCGCCCGAGTTCGTGCAGCGCGTGCAGGCCGACCTGGCGATGCTGGCCTCCTCGCCGGCCGGGCAGCAGATGCTGGCCGCGCTCGATGCCGCGGCCGACGCCTCCGGTAACACCGTCGCCATCCGCGAGCTGGCCAACGAGCAGAACGGCTATGCGATCAGCTCGGGCGGGCGGATCGTCAACGGCCGCCCGAGCGCCGGCTCCGACGTCGAGGTGCGCTACAACCCCGACTTCTTCATGGCGCAGGAGTTCCCGGCCCCGGTGGTGGTGCTCTACCACGAGCTCTCGCACGCCTTCAACGGCGTCACCGGTACCTTCTTCCCGGGCACCTACAACGGCAGCGACCGCGTCGACGCAGGCAGCGTGCCGAACGCCGAGCGCCAGGCGGTCGGCGTGGAGAGCGACTTCGTCTACGACTTCGGCGACGGCAGCGGTCCTATCGCGCACAACCCGTTCCCGCTGACCGAGAACGGCCTGCGAACCGAGCTGGGCCTGCCGCTGCGCCTGCACTACACGCTGTGACCGCGAACGACGCATGCCGGGGCGCCGCCGCCGTGCGTGCCTGCCGCGGCGGTCGGGCCCTCCGCGGGCCGCCGCGCCTGCTAGGCTCGGCGGCATGATCCGGGCCCGCCTCGCCTGCTGCGTCCTGGCCGCGGCAGGCGCGTTCCCGGGCGCCATCGCGGCAGAGGAGCCGATCCACGTGTCCACATCCCGTCCCACCGCCGAGCTGCGCGATGGCGCGGCCGTGCTCGCGGTCGCCATCGACGCCGGAGAGGTCCTGCGCCTGCGCTATCGCCTCGCCAACGACGGCGAGGTCCCGCTGGCGGTGTTCGACCGCGGGACCAACCAGCGCCCCGGCGGCGGCGTGTTCCGCATCGACCTGGAGGGCGAGGGCGACGCCAGCATCGCCCAGACCGGCCTGCCGCTCCCGGACCCCGCGCCGACGCGTCCCATCCTCCCGCTGGCCCGGGTGCTGCCGCCGGGCGGTTCCGCCGAGGGCGAACTCTTGGTGCCGACGCCGGTGGAGGCGCCAGCACGCGACGCCGGGGGCCGCTTCGGGATGGTGCAGGCGCGCCGCGTCCGCTACTGCCTCGGCGTGGCCGACTTCGTCGAGGAGGACTTCGTCGACCGCGGCGAGGGCGTGTGGATGCCGACCCTGCGCGTGATCGAGCAGGGCCAGCGCATCCTGTGCACGCCGTGGTTCGACCCGGCGCGCGGCCGCTTCGCGGAGTGACCGGCCGGCCCGCCTAGAGCAGGGGCACCAGCAGCAGGGCGACGATGTTGATGATCTTGATCAGCGGGTTGACCGCGGGCCCGGCCGTGTCCTTGTAGGGATCGCCGACGGTGTCGCCGGTGACCGCGGCCTTGTGGGCCTCGCTGCCCTTGCCGCCGTGGTGGCCGTCCTCGATGTACTTCTTGGCGTTGTCCCAGGCGCCGCCGCCGGTGGTCATGGAGATCGCGACGAACAGGCCGGTCACGATGGTGCCGATCAGCAGGCCGCCGAGCGCGCGGATGCCCGCCCCCGGGCCCATCAGCCAGTTCATGCCGAAGGCGACCGCCACCGGGACCAGCACCGGCAGCAGAGAGGGCACGATCATCTCGCGGATGGCCGAGCGGGTGAGCATGTCCACCGCGCGGTCGTACTGCGGCTTGCCGCTGCCGTCCATGATCCCGGGGATCTCGCGGAACTGCCGGCGCACCTCCTCGACCACGCTGCCCGCCGCGCGGCCCACCGCCTCCATCGCCATCGCCGCGAACAGGTAGGGGATCAGGCCGCCGATGAACAGGCCGATGATGACCGCCGGGTCGGCGAGGTCGAAGCGGAAGGTCGCGGCGGGGTTCGCGGCCTCCAGGTTGTGGGTGAAGTCCGCGAACAGCACCAGCGCGGCGAGGCCGGCGGAGCCGATGGCGTAGCCCTTGGTCACGGCCTTGGTGGTGTTGCCGACCGCATCCAGCGGGTCGGTCACCGCGCGCACCTCCGGCGGCAGCTCGGCCATCTCGGCGATGCCGCCGGCGTTGTCGGTGATGGGGCCGTAGGCGTCGAGCGCCACGATCATGCCGGTCATCGACAGCATCGCCGTCGCCGCGATGGCGATGCCGTAGAGGCCTGCGAGGCTGTAGCAGGCCCAGATCGCCGCGCAGACCGCCAGCACCGGCCAGGCGGTGGCCTTCATCGAGACGCCGAGCCCGGCGATGATGTTGGTGCCGTGGCCGGTGGTGCTGGCGGCGGCGACGTGCCGCACGGGTCGGTAGTCGGTGCCGGTGTAGTACTCGGTGATCCACACGATGACGCCGGTCAGCACCAGGCCCACCAGGGCGCAGCCGTAGAGGTTGAGCGTGCCGAGCGCGGAGTCGCCCATCAGCGCGGCGGTGACCGGGTAGAACGCGACCGCCGCGAGCAGGCCCGAGACGATCACCCCCTTGTACAGCGCGCCCATGATCGAGCCGTTGCCGCCGATGCGCACGAAGAAGGTGCCGACGATCGAGGCGAGGATGGAGCCCCCCCCCAGCACCAGCGGATAGAGCACGCCGTTCGCGCCGACCGTCCCGGCCATCAGGAAGCCCAGCAGCATGGTCGCGATGACCGTGACCGCGTAGGTCTCGAACAGGTCCGCCGCCATGCCGGCGCAGTCGCCCACGTTGTCGCCGACGTTGTCCGCGATCACCGCCGGGTTGCGCGGGTCGTCCTCGGGAATGCCGGCCTCGACCTTGCCGACCAGGTCTGCGCCGACGTCGGCGCCCTTGGTGAAGATGCCGCCCCCCAGGCGCGCGAAGATCGAGATCAGCGAGCTGCCGAAGGCCAGGCCCACCAGCGCGTGCAGCGCCGCGTCCGTCGCGACGCCCATGCCCTGCAGCACCGCGTAGTAGCCGGCGACCCCGAGCAGGCCCAGCCCCACCACCAGCAGGCCGGTGATGGCGCCGCCCTTGAACGCCACGTCCATGGCGGCGTTGATGCCGTGCCGCGCGGCCTCGGCGGTGCGGACGTTGGCGCGCACCGAGACGTTCATGCCGATGTAGCCGGCCGCCCCGGAGAGCACGGCCCCGAGCAGGAAGCCGATGGCGGTGCCCCAGTCGAGCGCCAGGCCCAGCGCCAGGAAGAGCACGACGCCGGCGATCGCGATCGTCGTGTACTGCCGGTTGAGGTAGGCGGCCGCACCTTCCTGGATCGCCTGCGCGATGGCCTGCATGCGGGCGTCGCCGGCGGGCCGCGCCAGCACCTGCCGGGTCCAGACGATGCCGAACGCGATCGCGAGCGCGGCACAGGCCAGCGCCAGCCAGAGTCCGTGGGTCTGCAGCATGGGGATGTCTTCTCCGTGTCGAAAAGCACTTCGGGCGCGGGCGCACGGAGGGGGCGGTTTCAGGACGCGCTGCGCGCGTCGAGCTGGCGATTCGGGATTCGTGGAGCGTTTCCCGAGCGCACACGCCGGAACCGTTCGACCACAGGAATGCCACGCGGCCGCCGGCCGCGCCCCGAGTATGTCCAATGCGACCGGCGACAGCCACGCTGCACCCGCAGCATCCGCCGCCCGGTCAGCGGTCGCGCTTCCCGTGCTATGCCTTGCCGGCGGCCGCCGCGGCACGCGGGCGCGCCGGCGTCGCCTCGACCAGCCGGGTCATGAGGCGTTCCAGCGACTCCGCCGGGTCGTCGCCGTCGGCGGCGATCATGCGGATGTTCCACTGCGCCAGGGCCGCCTCCTGCACCGGGTTCGGCCGCGTCGAGAAGATGAAGGAGACCGGCTGCGGCACCCCGTGCGGGGCCTGGCGCCAGAGCTTCGACAGCTTGAAGAACAGGTAGCGGATGTTGATGTCGGAGAGGCTGTAGCCGATGAACAGCACCGAGCGCCCGAGCACGTCCGCCCGCAGCTTGATGTCCAGCGGCGACTCGAACTCCAGGCGTTCGAAGAAGCTGCTCTCGTCGAGCACGAGCGAGGTGTCGTCGTCGAAGTCGCCGTGGAACTTCACGATCTGGGTGCTGTCGCCGCAGACGGCGGAGAGGTCGCCGACGCCGGTGATCTTCAGGTAGGGCTTGCCGTGGTGCTCGAAGGCCTTCTCGATCCAGCGGTCGTAGTTGGTGGTGTAGATGAGGTCGAACTCGGCGCGCGCGATCAGTGCGTGGATGCGCGAGTTGGCGATGTCGTAGGCGCCGCTGTGCCACTCGCGGTCCATCCAGCTGCGCAGCGGGCCGATCTGGCCCTTGGCGATGCGGTAGAACTCGGCCAGGGTCAGCTCGCTGCCGTAGCCGCGGAACTCCTCCGGGTCGAAGCCGAGCTCCTCCGCCATGTGGTCCACCAGCTCGTGCCAGGAGGGCAGCCCGAGGCTCATCGACACGCCCGCGCCGACGAAGAGCATCAGGCTGCGCGACCGGTAGGCCTGCACGAGTTGTTCGATGGCGTCGCCGCCGAGGGCGGCGTCGGGTTGTGGAACGGCCATGGCCTCGCGTCGTCGGGACTGTGCGCAGCCGGTTCCCGGGTGCGCGGCGACAGGTGTAGCCGCGGTGCGGCAGCGGTGGCGTGATCGGCCCGGCAGCGCCGAGTGAACGCCGCGGCGACCGGTTTGACTTGTCCCCGCGCCGGCGGGTAGCGTTGCCCGGTCCGCACGGGCGTACGGCTGGGCGAGTGATCGCGAGGAACCGTTGCGCGCCGTGCGTCGTTCTTTTCAGGCGGACGCCGCGTTCGCGCCGCCCACATACGGGAACCCCCACAGCGATGCGACTGGTACTTCTGGGCGCGCCCGGTTCGGGCAAGGGCACGCAGGCCACTCGGCTGAAGACGCACTTCGACGTGCCGCACATCTCCACCGGCGACCTGCTGCGCGCGGAGGTCGCCGCCGGCACCCCGCTCGGGAACGAGGCCAAGGCCATCATGGCCCGCGGCGACCTGGTGTCCGACGAGATCCTGCTCGGCATGCTCGAGAGCCGCTTCTCGCAGCCCGACGTGGCCAAGGGCTTCATCCTCGACGGCTATCCGCGCAACCTCGCCCAGGCCGCCGCGCTCGATGCGCTGCTGGAGCGCCTGGGCCAGCCGGTGGATGCCGCCATCCAGCTCGAGGTGCCCACCGAGCTGCTGGTCGAGCGCATCGCCGGCCGCGCCAAGGCCGAAGGCCGCGCGGACGACAGCGCCGAGGCCGTGCGCCACCGCCTGAAGGTCTACGACGAGCAGACCGCGCCGGTGGTGGAGCACTACCGCGAGCGCGGCCGTCTTGCGCTGGTCGACGGCGTCGGTGGGCTGGACGAGGTGTTCGCGCGCATCATCGCCGCGACGGAGCAGGCCACCGCCGCCTGAGGCGGCGCGGAACGCGATCGTGAAACTGCACATCCTGGGGATCGCCGGCACCTTCATGGGCGGCGTCGCGGCCCTCGCGCGCGAGCAGGGGCATCGCGTCGAAGGCTCGGACCAGAACGTCTATCCGCCGATGTCCACCCAGCTCGAGGCGCTGGGCATCGCGCTGGCGTCCGGCTACGACGCGGGGCATCTCTCGGCGGATCTCGACCAGGTCGTGGTCGGCAATGCCCTCTCTCGCGGCAATCCGGCGGTCGAGCACGTCCTCGACGCCGGCCTGCGCTACACCTCGGGCGCGCAGTGGCTCGCCGAGCAGGTGCTGCCGGGGCGCCGCGTGCTCGCGGTGGCGGGCACGCACGGCAAGACCACCACCACCTCGATGCTGGCGCACGTGCTGGACGCCGCCGGCCGAGACCCCGGCTTCCTCATCGGCGGCGTGCCGGAGAACTTCGGCGTGTCCGCGCGGCTGGGCAGCGGCGCGGAGTTCGTGGTCGAGGCCGACGAGTACGACACCGCCTTCTTCGACAAGCGCTCCAAGTTCGTGCACTACCGGCCGCAGGTCGCGGTGCTCAACAACCTCGAATACGACCACGCCGACATCTTCCCGGACCTGGCCGCCATCGAGCGCCAGTTCCATCACCTGGTGCGCACCATCCCCGGCAGCGGGCGGATCGTGGCGAACGGCCACGACGCCAACATCGCGCGGGTGCTCGGCATGGGCTGCTGGACGCCGGTCGAGCGCTTCGGCCTGGATCCCGCGTTCGAGTGGGCCGCGCGGCCGAGCCGTCCGGACGGCTCGGCCTTCGCCGTGCTTCACCGCGGGACGCCGGTGGGCGAGGTGGCGTGGTCCCTCCTGGGCGAGCACAACGTGCTGAACGCGGTCGCCTCGGTCGCCGCGGCGGCGGCGGTCGGTGTGCCTCCCGCGGAGGCCTGCGCGGCGCTGGCGGGCTTCCGCAGCGTCAAGCGGCGCCTCGAGCTGGTCGCCGAGCACGGCGACATCCGCGTCTACGACGACTTCGCCCATCACCCCACCGCGATCCGCACGACGGTCGCCGGCCTGCGCGCCGCCACCCGCGGGCGCGTGCTGGTGGCGCTGGAGCCGCGCAGCAACTCCATGCGCCTGGGCGCGCACGCCGACGAGCTCGCGCCGTCGCTGGAAGGCGCGGATGCGGTGGTGTTCCTGCAGCGGCCGGAGCTGCCGTGGGACGCCACCCGCGTGGTGGCGGCGCTGCGTGGCGAGGGGGTCGCGGTCGGCACCGTGGAGGCCTTGATCGACGCGTTGCGCGCGCGCGTGCGTCCGGGGGACAGCGTGGTGTTCATGTCCAACGGCGGCTTCGAGGCCGCGCCGCGCCGCTTCGCCACCGCGCTCGCCGGCTGACGTCGACCGGCGCGTCGCGCGTCCAGGTCCTAGACTGGCCGCATGGTCGCCGACGCACTGCCGCTGTTCCCGCTGAACACCGTGCTCTTCCCGGGCGGCGAGGTGGGGCTGCGGATCTTCGAGACGCGCTACCTCGACCTGGTCCGCGACTGTGCGCGCGCGAGCAGCGGCTTCGGCGTCTGCCTCATCCTCGGCGGCGCGGAGGTCGGCGCACTGGCGACGCCGGCGGCGGTGGGCACCGAGGCCTCCATCGTCGACTTCTCGACCACCGACGACGGCCTGCTGGCCATCGTCGCGCGCGGCCGGCGGCGCTTCCGGGTGAACCGGACCCGGGTGCGCGACAACGGCCTGCTGCTGGCCGACGTGCGCTGGTGCCCGCCCGACACCGCGCCCGCGCTGCGCCCCGAGCACGGCCTGCTCGCGGTCCTGCTCGCGCGCCTGCTGGAGGTGGCGCAGGGGCCGCACGCCGGGGCGGCGCAGCATCGGTTCGACGAGGCCGACTGGGTCGGCTGGCGCCTCGCCGAGCTGCTGCCGATCGGTGCGGAACTGCGCCAGCAGCTGCTGCAGGAGGACGATCCGCACCGTCGCCTCGACCGGCTCGTCGAGGCCCTGCCGCAGTTCCAGCAGGAATAGGTCGGAGCCGGCGGCCGGGGCCGTGCCGCCGCTGCGTCGCGCAGCGGCGGCTTCCAGCGTCGACACGCCCGGCCCAGCCGGTAGCATTGCGGTCATGGCCGTCTTCCCCGCCCGCGAGAGCCTGCTCAAGAAGGACCTGTTCGGGCGCATCGTCTGCATCCGCAGCGGTGCGGTCCCGGTGATCCGCCGCGACTACCGGGGCGCCCCGCTGCCGCGGCTGGCGGGCTGGCTGGCCCGCAACGAGGCCGCCTGCCTGCGCCGGCTGGAGCGCGTCCCCGCGGTCCCGCGCGTCCTTGCCTTCAGGCAGGGCAGCCTCGACCGCAGCTACATCGAGGGGCGCCCGATGTACGAGGGCAGGCCCCGCGACATCGCCTATTTCCGCGCGGCACGGCGCCTGATCCAGGCCGTGCACCGCGCGGGCGTCTGCCACAACGACCTCGCCAAGGAGTCCAACTGGCTGGTCCGCGACGACGGCACGCCGGCGGTGGTCGATTTCCAGATCGCGGTGCGCGGCAACCCGCGCGCCCGGTGGATGCGCCTGCTCGCGCGCGAGGACCTGCGGCACCTCCTCAAGCACAAGCGCACCTACTGTCCGGAACGGTTGACCCCGGTCGAGCGGCGGCTGCTGGCGCGGCCGTCCTGGTTGCGCGAATGCTGGTTCGCGACCGGCAAGCCGGTCTACCGCTTCATCACCAGGCGCCTGCTCGGCTGGCGCGACAACGAAGGCAGGAACTGAACGACATGGGCCTCTTCACCGACCGCACCATCTTCATCACCGGGGCGTCGCGCGGCATCGGCCGCGCCATCGCGGTGCGCCTCGCGCGCGAGGGCGCCAACATCGTCGTCGCCGCGAAGTCGGGGGTTCCCAACCCGAAGCTGCCGGGCACCATCCACGAGACGGCCGCCGCGGTCGAGGCCGCGGGCGGCCAGGCGCTGGCGCTGAAGGTCGACATCCGCGAGGAGGCCCAGGTGCACGAGGCGGTGGCGCGGGCGGTGGAGCGCTTCGGCCGGATCGACGCCCTGGTCAACAACGCCAGCGCCATCTGGCTGCGCGGCACGCTCGAGACGCCGATGAAGCGCTTCGACCTCATGCAGCAGGTCAACGCGCGCGGCAGCTTCCTGTGCGCCCAGGCCTGTCTCCCGCACCTGCTGGAGGCGCCGGATCCGCACATCCTGACGCTTGCGCCGCCGCCGTCGCTCGACCCGAAGTGGTGGGGCCCGCATACCGCCTACACGCTGGCGAAGATGGGCATGAGCTTCGTCACCCTCGGCCTCGCGGCCGAGTTCGGTCCCCGCGGCGTGGCCGTGAACGCGCTGTGGCCGCGCACCCTGATCGCGACCGACGCGCTCAACATGATCCCCGGTGTGGAGGCGCGCAACGGCCGGTCGCCGGAGATCATGGCGGACGCCGCGGCGCTGGTGCTGGCGCGGCCGGCGCGGGAGCGCACGGGCCGCTTCCTGATCGACGACGAGGTGCTCGCCGAAGCCGGCATCACCGACCTCGACCGCTACGCGGTCGATCCGTCCAGGCCGCTGCTCCCCGACCTCTACCTCGACTGAGGTTCCGGCGGGGTCTCGAACGCCAGGCCGGCCCCGCACTGGCGGCAGAACACGGCGTCGGCCTCGTGCCCCCGCAGTCGGCAGCGCGGGCAGGCGCGCTGGCGCGCTCCGCGGCGCAGGCCCGAGGCCAGCTCCGCGGTGTAGATGCCGGTCGGCACGGCGATCATGCCGTAGCCGATCAGGATGAGGACCGACGCGAGCATGCGGCCGAGTGCGGTCGCCGGGGCGATGTCGCCGAAGCCCACCGTCGCCACCGTGACGATCGCCCAGTACATCGACAGCGGGATGTTGTCGAAGCCGTGCTCCGGCCCCTCGATCAGGTACATGAGCGCGCCGAACACCGTCACGATGGTCAGCATCGCGAAGACGAACACGAAGATCTTGCGCGCGCTCCGGCGCAGCGCGTCCGAGAGCTGGCGCGCCTCGTAGAGGAAGCGCACCAGCTTGAACAGGCGGAACACGCGCAGGATGCGCAGGATGCGGATGACCAGCAGGTACTGGCTTCCGGCGACGAGCAGCGACAGATAGGTCGGCAGGATCGCCAGCAGGTCGATCACCCCGTAGAAGCTGCGCGCATAGCGCAGCGGGCGCGCGACGATCCACAGCCTGAGCAGGTACTCCACCGTGAACAGGACGGTGAACCCCCACTCGACCGCGTAGAAGGCGTGGCCGTAGCGCGCGTGCAGGCCTTCCACGCTGTCGAGCATCGCGATCAGCACGCTCGCGACGATGGCCACCATCAGGCACAGGTCGAAGGCGAGGCCGGCGCGGGTGTCGTGCCCGAACACGACCGCGTAGATCCGCCGCCGGACCGGCGTCGGCGCGGGCCCCAGTTCCGGGTCGGGCCTGTTCATGCGGCCCCTCCCTGCAGGAACGGCGCGGGGCGGAAGCTGCTGCGATGGCGCGTCATCGACCCTCTCTGCGGATGCTCCGGCCCGATTCTGGCCGCAACGCCGCGCACAGGCGAGCGAAAGCCCCTGCGCAGCCGGCGCGGCATCCCGGATAATCGCGTCCTTTCCCCGACGACCTGCCGCAATGACCGCCACCGCCGACCTGCTCGCCAAGGGCGAGCGCCACTATCTGCCGATCTACCGCCAGCGGGCGATGGTGCTCGCGCGCGGGCAGGGCGCGCGGGTGTGGGACACCGACGGGCGCGACTACGTGGACTTCGCCGCGGGCATCGCGGTCAACGCCTTCGGCCACTGCGACCCCGACCTCGTCGCCGCGCTCACCGCCCAGGCCGGGCTGTTGTGGCACACCAGCAACGTCTTCCACAGCGAACCGCCGTTGCGGCTGGCGGAGGAACTGGTCGAGGCCAGCGGCTTCGCGGAGCGCGTGTTCCTGTGCAACTCGGGCGCCGAGGCCAACGAGGCGGCGATCAAGCTTGCCCGCCGCCACGCGGCGGCGCAGGGGCGGGGGCCGGAGCGGCGGGTCATCCTGACCTTCCGCGGCAGCTTCCACGGCCGCACCCTGGCGACGGTCACCGCGACCGCGCAGCCGAAGTACCAGGAGGGTTTCGAGCCGCTGCCGGGCGGCTTCCGCTACGTGGACTTCAACGACGTCGAGGCCGCGCGCGCCGCCTTCGCCGGCGGCGACGTCTGTGCGGTGCTGGTCGAGCCGATCCAGGGCGAGGGCGGGGTGATGCCTGCGGCGCCGGGCTTCCTCGCGGAGCTGCGCGCCCTCTGCGACGCCCACGGTGCCCTGTTGATGCTGGACGAGATCCAGGCCGGGATGGGCCGCACCGGGCGGTTGTTCGCGCACGAGCACGACGGCGTGCGTCCCGACGTGGTGACCCTCGCCAAGGCACTGGGCGCGGGGTTCCCCATCGGCGCCATGCTGGTGGCGCCCGGTCCCGCGCAGAGTCTGGGCTTCGGTGCCCACGGCACGACCTTCGGCGGCAATCCGCTCGCCGCGGCGGTGGCGCGGGTGGCGCTGGCCAAGCTGCGCGCGCCGGCGCTGATGGACGACGTCGCGGCCCGCGGCGAGACGCTGCGGGCGGCGCTGGCCGGGCTGGCCGAGGAGTTCGGCCTGATCGGGGCGATCCGTGGCCGCGGCCTGATGCTCGGGGCGGTGCTCGCACCGGCCTGGCGCGGCCGGGCCGGGGAGATCCTCGACCATGCCGCCGGCCACGGCCTGCTGATGCTGCAGGCGGGGCCCGACGTGCTGCGCTTCGTGCCGCCGCTGAACCTCACCGAGGAGGAACTCGCGGACGGGCTGGCGCGCCTGCGCGCGGCACTCGCCTCCTTCGTGGCGACGACGGCCGGCGGCTGAGCCGCCGGTTGCGCGCGTCGGCGGTCAGGCCGCCTCGGCGAAGGCGCCGCGCGCCGCCTCGACGGTCGCGGCGATGTCCGCGTCGCTGTGCGCGCTCGACACGAAACCGGCCTCGTACGCGCTCGGCGCCAGGTAGACCCCGCGGCGGAGCATGCCGTGGAAGAAGCGGTTGAACGCCTGCACGTCGCAGGCGGTCGCCTCGGCGTAGCTCTCGACCTTCCGGTCGGTGAAGAACAGGCCGAACATGGCCGGCGCGCGGTTGGTCGTGACCGCCACCCCCGCGTCGCGCGCGGCGGCCTCCAGGCCGTCGCACAGCAGGTGGGTCTTGCGCAGCAGGTCCTCGTGGAAGCCCGGTGCGCGCACGAGGTCCAGCGTCGCCAGTCCCGCCGCCATGGCCACGGGGTTCCCGCTCAGGGTGCCGGCCTGGTAGACCGGCCCCGCCGGAGCCACCTGCGACATCAGCGCGCGGCGGCCGCCGTAGGCGCCGACGGGCATGCCGCCGCCGATGATCTTGCCGAAGGTGCTCAGGTCCGGCGTCACGCCGAACAGCTGCTGCGCACCGCCCGGGGCGACGCGGAAGCCGGTCATGACCTCGTCGAAGATCAGCAGGGCGCCGTGCTTCTCGGTCAGCGCGCGCAGGTGCCGGAGGTAGCC
This sequence comes from Coralloluteibacterium thermophilum, assembly GCF_042654365.1. Classification (NCBI taxonomy): domain Bacteria; kingdom Pseudomonadati; phylum Pseudomonadota; class Gammaproteobacteria; order Lysobacterales; family Lysobacteraceae; genus Coralloluteibacterium; species Coralloluteibacterium thermophilum. The sequence continues at coordinate 3,183 of NZ_JBHSGG010000002.1, read as the reverse complement.
CTCGCGCGGGAGGATGCAGTTCATGTTGCCGGCGATCGGCTCGATGATGAGCGCGGCGATGTCGTCGCCGTGCTCGGCGAACAGCGCGTCCGCGGCGGCGGCATCGTTGTAGGGAAGGGTGAGGGTCAGGTCCGCCAGCGGCTTGGGCACGCCCGGCGAGTTCGGCAGGCCGAAGGTCAGGGCGCCGGAGCCCGCCTTGACCAGGAAGGAGTCGCCGTGGCCGTGGTAGCAGCCCTCGAACTTGACGATCCGCGTGCGCCCGGTGGCGCCGCGCGCCAGGCGGATCGCCGACAGCGTGGCCTCGGTGCCCGAGTTCACCATCCGGACCATCTCGCAGCTCGGCACCATCGCGGCGATGGTTTCGGCCATGCGCACTTCCAGCGCGTTCGGAACGCCGAAGGACAGGCCCTTGCGCATGGTCGTCTCGACCGCGGACATCACCGCGGGGTGCGCGTGCCCGGCGATCATCGGCCCCCACGAGCCCACGTAGTCGATGTAGCGGTTGCCGTCCACGTCCCAGAGGTAGGCGCCTTCCGCGCGCTCGGCGAAGAACGGCTCGCCGCCGACGGATCCGAAGGCCCGGACGGGCGAGTTGACGCCTCCGGGGAGCAGGTCGAGGGCGCGGGTGAACAGGGCGTGGGACGCGTCGGTCTTCATTCGGGTCGTCGTATCGCGGAAGGGAAGGTCAGCCGCGCGCGGGCGGCGGGAACAGGGCGCTGATCGCGCGCGCGGCCGCGGTCGGGTCGGGAGCGCCGAACACGCCGTCGATGACCGCGAGGAAGTCGGCGCCGGCCTCGACCAGCGGACGCGCATTGTCCGGGGTGATCCCGCCGATGGCCACTCGCGGCAGGCCGAGGCCCGCGCAGGCGGCGAGGATGGCGGGTTCGGCGCGCACCGCCAGTGGCTTGGTCCCGGAGCTGTGGAAGGCGCCGAAGGCGAGGTAGCTAGCGCCCGCCTCCGCCGCGGCGCGCGCGCGCGCCGGATCCGCATAGCAGGAGGCGCCGACGATGGCGGACTCGCCCAGCCGGGCGCGCGCGGCGGCGATACCGCCGTCCTCCGCGCCCAGATGCACGCCGGCCGCGCCGACGGCCTCCGCCAGGGCCACGTCGTCGTTGACGATCAGCGGGACGCCCGCATCGTCGCAGAGGCGCTTCAGGGCAAGCGCCTGCGCGCGCCGGAGCGCGGGAGGTGCCGTCTTGTTGCGGTACTGGAGCAGGCGGGCGCCGCCGCGCAGGCCCTGTTCCACCCGCCGCAGCAGGCGGTCGGTGTCGGGATCGTCGGGCGTCAGGAGATAGAGGCCGCCACTGGGCAGGCTGGCTGCGTTCACGCGGGAAACCACGATCGTGGGAAAATGCAGGGCCGTGCAGTCTAGTCCCCGAGCGCCATGACCGATGCATCCGCCACCGCCTCGCCCACCCGCACCTGGATGTGCGTGGTGTGCGGGTTCATCTACGACGAGGCCGTCGGGATTCCCGAGGAGGGCATTCCTCCCGGCACACGCTGGGAGGACGTGCCCGACACGTGGACCTGCCCGGACTGCGGCGTCACCAAGGACGACTTCGAGATGATGGTCGTCTGATCCCGCAGCGGGCGCGGTCCGCCTAGTGCAGGCGGACGGGCGCCTGTCCCGCCTCGATGATGGCGTTGCGGACCGCGTCGGCGTCCGCCGCCCCGGGCGCCAGCGAGAGATAGCGGCCAAGATCCTCGCGCGCGCCCGCCGCGTGACCGAGGCGCAGGTAGGCGAGGCCACGGTCGCGGAGACCGTCGAGCGTCCCCGGGGCCAGCTTGAGCTGCCGGTCGGCGCAGCGCGCGACCTTCTCCCAGCGCTCGCCCTCGGCGTACAGCGACTTCAGGTTGCGCAGCATGCGCATGACGATCGCCCGGTTGGACGCCGGCGCCAGGATCTCGAACAGCAGCTCGTCGTCGGGCGTCTGCCCGCCGAGGTGCGGGGTCGCCCGCTGCTTCAGTTCGTCCGCGCCCACCGAGCGGCCGCGGTTGAAGGGGTCCATCACCAGGACCCCGTCGTCGACCGCCAGGCTCACCAGGAAGTGGCCCGGGAAGGAGACGCCGTCCAGCGGCACGTCCAGCGCGCGCGCCAGCGACATCTGCACCATCGCCAGCGACAGCGGAATGCCGCGGCGACGGTCGAAGACGTCGTTGAGATAGCTGTTGCGCGGGTCGTAGTAGCGGTCCGCGTCGCCCGCGAAGCCCAGCTCCTCGAACAGATAGCGGTTGATCGCCGCCATCTTGGCCGCCGGATCCTCGAGCGCCTCCACCCTCGGGCGCAGGGCCGCCGCGTAGCCGGCGATGCGCTCCCTGTAGAGCTCCGGGTCGAGATCGGGATACTCGTCGCGCGCGACCAGCAGGGCCGTGTCGAGCAGCGGGACGTCGTCGTCGGCGAGCGTCGCCAGCGCGTCCCAGTCCGGAAGTGTCTTGGGCCTGTCCATGCCGACGAATGTGGATGCCCGTCCGTGACGAATCAAGCGCGGGGGCGTCCTGCTCGTCGGCAGGATGTCTTCAGGGCAGCTGGCGCTCGATCTCGGGCGAGAAGGTGAGCGTGTCTCCGCGCTGCACGCCGAGCCTTCGCGCGACGCCTGCGTTGAGCTCCAGTACGTAGAGGGCCGGCCGCTCGCTCGGGTAAGGCGGGCAGCGGTCGCCCGCCGAACAGGTGGGCACGCCGAGCTGTGCGGAGACCAGCCGACGCTCGGCATCGAAGTAGAGGATGTCCAGCGGGATCCGCGTGTTCTTCATCCAGTAGGCCAGCGGCGCCTCCTCCTCATGGATGAAGAGCATGCCGCGGTCCTGCGCCATCTCCTCCCGGAACATCAGCCCCCGCGCCCGGCTCTCGTCGTCCATGGCCAGTTCCACCGTGAAGCGCTGGCCGCGGAGCTCCACCCACGGTTCGCTCGACGCGCAGCCGGGCAGCGCGAGCGCCCACAGGAGGAGCAGAGCAAGGAGGAGGCGGGCGCGGGAGGCCCGGCGAAAAAAAGTTGTCATGGGGGACTAGCGCGGCGCCGGAAGATGCGCCTATACTAGCCGACCGCTCAGCGAGGCGGCGCCGGTCTGAACGACGGCGGGGTGATGAAGAAGAAAGTTCTTCGAAACCTGTTGACGAGCCGCGGATCTCATGTATGATGAGCGGCTCCCCGGGGCGAGAGTCGCGGGGCCGGAAGAGGGAAGCGA
>NZ_JBHSGG010000001.1:0-91575 GCF_042654365.1 Coralloluteibacterium thermophilum | reverse complement strand
GCGCTGGCTTGTTCTTCGACATCCCATGAACATACCGGATGAATGTCGATTCAGCCTAGCGGTGGCGCCTCAACGCCGCAGGCAGCGCCCGAAGAAGTCCTCGGTCAGGCGCAGCCGGTGCAGGTTGTCGGCGCCGCGCAGGCCGTGCTTGGCGCCGGGGTAGGTCATCAGCTCGAAGGCGGTGCCGCGCGCCTGCAGGGCGCTCATGAGCTGGGTGGCGTTGGTGAACAGCACGTTGTCGTCGGCCATGCCGTGGATCAGCAGCAGGCGCGAGGTCAGGCCGTCCAGGTGGGTGAACACCGAGGCGTCGCGGTAGCCGTCCGGATTGGCGTCGGGCAGGTCCATGTAGCGCTCGGTGTAGTGGGTGTCGTAGAGCGCCCAGTCGGTCACCGGCGCGCCGGCGACGCCGCAGGCGTAGTCCTCCGAGGCGCGGGCCAGCAGCATCAGGGTCATGTAGCCGCCGTTGGACCAGCCGTGGACGCCGATGCGCCCGCCGTCGACCCAGGGCTGGCTGCGCAGCCAGACCACGCCGGCGCGCTGGTCGTCGACCTCCACGGTGCCCTGCCGGCGGTGCAGGGCGGACAGGAAGGCTTGGCCGCGCCGCGGTGTGCCGCGGTTGTCGAGCGAGAAGACCACGTAGCCCTGCTGCGCGAGGTACTGGTTGAAGTCCGGCGCCCAGGTGCGCCGCACGGTCTGCGCGGCGGGGCCGCCGTAGACGAACACCACCACCGGGTGGCGGCGCGCCGGGTCGAAGCCCGCGGGGCGGATCAGGCTGTAGTGCAGCGGGGTGCCGCCGTCGGCGGCGGTCAGGGTGCCGTACTCGATGGGAAGGTGGGCGGCCCTGAAGGGGGCGTACGGATGCGCCGGGTCGTCGAGGTCGTTCTCGACCAGGGTGGCGATGAGGCTGCCGTCGGCGCGGTGCAGGGTCGTCTGCGGTGGCGTGGTCTCGTTCGACCACAGGTCGACGAACACCGTGCCGGTCCGGGCGAAGCGCACGTCGTGCCAGCCGGGTGCGCGGGTCAGGCGCACCGGCTCGCCGCCGGCCAGCGGCACCGCGTAGGCGTGGCGTTCCAGCGGGGACTCACGGGTCGCGCTGAAGAACAGCGTGCCGGCCTCGGCGTCCAGGCCCAGCACGTCCTCGACCATCCACTCGCCTTCGGTGAGCCGGCGCGGCGCGCCGTTCCCGGCCAGCGGATGCACGTAGAGGTGGCGGAAGCCGTCCTGCTCGGAGGCCCAGAGGAAGTGCGCGCCGTCGGGCAGCACGCGGAAGGCGTCGTGCAGGTTGACCCAGGTGTCGCTGGTCTCGGTCAGCAGGATGCGCTGGCCGCGGCCGTCGACGTCGGCCAGCACCAGGTCCAGCCGGCGCTGGTCGCGGCTCTGGCGCTGGAAGGCCAGCCGCCGCGCGTCCACCCAGTCCACCCGCGCGAGGTAGATGTCGCGCTCGGGCCCGAGGTCGATCCCGACGATGCGCGGCGCGCCGCCGCGGCCGGCGCCCAGCCGGGCGACGTGCAGGGTGACCAGCACGTTCGGGTCGCCCGCGGCCGGGTAACGCTGCTCCACCACCTCGGTGCGGTCGGCGTGGATCTCGTAGCGCCGCTGCACCGGCACCGGCGATTCGTCGATGCGGGCGAAGGCGATGGCGGAATCGTCGGGCGCCCACCAGTAGCCGGTGTGGCGGCCCATCTCCTCGTCGGCGACGAACTCGGCGACGCCGTTGCCGATGGTGTCGCTGCCGTCGTGGGTGAGGCGCCGCTCGGCACCGCTGGCCAGGTCGATGATCCAGAGGTCGCGCGCGCGCACGAAGCTCACGTAGCCGCCCTGCGGCGACAGCTTCGGGTCGGTGGCGAAGCCGCCGCCGTGGGTCAGCCGGCGCACCGCCTCGCCGCGCGGCGCGTCGAGGTCGTACAGGTAGAGCTCGCCGCCGAGGGGGAACAGCAGCCGCCGCGCGTCGGGCGCCCACTGGTACTCGACGATGCCCGACAGCGCGGCGATGCGCTGGCGCTCGCGGCGCGCCCGCTCCTCGTCCGACAGCACCTCCTCGCCCGGCAGCACCTCGCTGGAATCGACCAGCATGCGGGTCTGGCCGCTGGCGATGTCGTACTCCCACAGGTCCAGGCGGTTGCGGTCGTCGTCGCGCCCGCGCAGGAAGGTGACCCGCGAGCCGTCCGGCGCGACCTGCGGCCGCATCAGCGAGGGGCCGGAGAGCGGGGCGTCGCCGGTGAGGGCTTCCAGGGTCAGGCCCTGGGGCGGGGGCGTGGCGGCGGAGGCGGGAAGGACGAGGCTCATCAGCAGCAGGGCGAGGAGGATGGAACGCATGCGTGGGTCCGGAAGCGGGCGGGAAGCGGGGCGATGGCTCAGCGCGGGGCCTGGCCGAAGAGCTGGCGGCGCTCGTCCTCGCCGAGCGGCTTGCCGGCGTTCGGGTTGACCTGCGCGGTCAGCGCGTAGGCACGCTGCGTCGCCGGCCGCGCGGCGATGGCCTCCTTCCAGCGCCGCACCTCGGGGAAGGGCGTCATGTCCATCGGGGCGCCCGCGTACGGGTCGACCCACGGGTAGCAGGCCATGTCGGCGATGGTGTACTCGTCGCCGGCGATGAAGGCGCGGCCGGCCAGGCGGCGGTCGAGCACGCCGAGCAGGCGCTGGGCCTCGCGCCCGTAGCGCTCGATGGCGTAGGGGATCTTCTCCGGCGCGTACACGTTGAAGTGCCCGTACTGCCCGGTCATGGGCCCGAGCCCGGCCATCTGCCAGAACAGCCACTCCAGGGTCTCGATGCGCCCGCGCGGCGAGGCGGGCAGGAAGCGCCCGGTCTTCTCGGCGAGGTAGAGCAGGATGGCCCCGGACTCGAACACCGTCTGCGGCGCGCCGCCGTCGGCCGGCGCGCCGTCGACGATGGCCGGCATCCGGTTGTTGGGCGAGAAGGCCAGGAACTCCGGCCTGAACTGCTCGCCGGCGCCGATGTTGACCGGCCGGATCGTGTACGGAAGCCCCGCCTCCTCCAGGAACAGGGTGATCTTGTGGCCGTTCGGGGTGGGCCAGTAGTACAGATCGATCATGGCTGCGGCTCGCGGGCGGAAGGGGCGCACGACTCTACATCCCGCGGCCGCGGCGTGCGCGGCCGCGGAGGCCGCGGCGCCCCGCACCTGCCCCGCCTTTCCCGCACGGGGCGCGGCTTCACCTCGTCTCCCGCGTCCGGTGGGTTCACTTCACCCCACCTTCCCGTACAGGAACCGCCATGCGCACACCCGCTCTCGTCATCGGCATCCTCCTGCTGGTCGCCGGCGGGCTGATCTCCGCCGGCGTCATCAACTTCCAGCGCGAGGAACAGGTCGCGCAGGTCGGCCCGCTGGAGATCAACCGCACCACGACCGAGCGGCCCCGCCCGACGATCGGCTGGATCCTCCTCGGCGCCGGCGCGCTCGCCGTGGTCGTCGGCGTCGCCGCGAAGAAGTAGGCGCCCCGCCGGCCGCGCAGTGCGGCCGGCACCCGCGGCCGGCGCGCCGCTCCGCCCGCCGCGGTTGACGGCCGCCGCGGCGCCGGCACTAATCTCGACGGACGATGAACCCGGAATCCGTGTCAGGGGACGGCGGGGCCGCGCCGCGTACCGCAGGGCGCGGCAGCCGGCTGCGGATCTGGCTGATCGTCGCCGGCATCGCCGGGAGCGCGGCCGGCGCCTTCGCCTTCGTGCTGTGGCACAGCTACGAGATCCGCATGGAGGCCGGAGCGCGGCAGGCGCTGTCCGAGGTCGGCGCGCTCGACCGCCAGCTGCAGCTGCGCCTGGGCAACCTCGAACGCGCCCTCGCGGGCATCCTCGACGACGCGCAGACCTACGCGGAGACCGCACCGGAGGAGGCGCCGGCGCTGGTCGCCCGCGCGATGGGGCAGGTGCTCGCGCGACACCCCGAACTCGCCGATCTCCGCCTGCGTGCCGCGCTTCCGGACGGCCTGCTGCAGGCCGACGCCGACCACTTCCACGTCGGCCTGCCGGAGCAGGCCGCCGGCGACGCCTGGGAGCTGCCGCTCTACCTGGCGCGGCCGCTGCGGCTGGACGGCCCGCAGTGGCTGGAGGCGCGCCTGCGCATCGCCGTGCTCGACCGGACCCTCGACGAGGGGATCGCGCCGGACTGGGGCATCGCCGCCCTGATCCGGACCGACGGCGTGCTGCTGTCGCGCTCGGCCGGCTTCCCGCGCTTCGCCGCGGCCGACCTGTCGCGGACGCCCCTGTTCCGCGCGGTGCAGGCGTCGGACGAGGCGCGCGTGGTCGATGAGGTGAGCGCGCTGGACGGCGAGCGCCGCCTCAGCGCGTTCCGGCGGATGCCGGACTACCCGCTGGTGGTCACCCGCGGCATCCCGCGCAGCACCATCCTCCCCTCCTGGGTCCCGCTCGCCACCACCGGCAGCGCCCTGCTCCTGCTGATGCTGGTCGCCTCGGTGCTGCTGGCCGGCGCGCTCGCGCGCGCGGTGACCCGGCGCCGCGCCTTCCAGGCCGAGCGCGACCGGCAGGCCCTGCGCGTCGCCACTGCGGAGGAGAAGGCGCAGCTCGCCGAGGCGCAATACCGCTACCTGTTCGAGCGCCACCCCCTGCCGGTGCTCGTGGTCGACCGGAGGAGCGGAAGGCTGCTGGAGGCCAACGCCTCGGCGGTGCGCTTCGGGGGCTGGCCGCGCGAGACGCTGCTGGCGATGAGCGTGGTCGAGCTGGCGGCGGAGGAGGACCGCGCCGTCGCCGCCGAGGCGCTGGCCGTGCCCATCGCCGAGGCCGGCTGGGAAGGCCGGACCCGGCGCCTGCGGCGCGCCGACGGCAGCACCTGGATCGCCGAGCTGTACGCCAGCGACCTGCGGTTCCGCGGCCTCGACGCGCGCATGCTCCTCGCGGTGGACATCACCGCACGCGCGGAGGCCGAGGACGCGCGCGCGGTGAGCGAGGAGCGCTTCCGCCTGGTCGCGCGCGCCACCAGCGACGCGATCTGGGACTGGAACCTGCTCGACGACACGGTCTGGTGGAGCGACGAGTTCTTCGCGCTGTTCGGGCGGGTTCCCGGCGCCGACGACAGCACCGTGGCGGACTGGCAGCGGCGCGTCCATCCCCACGACCTCGCCGACGTCATGGGCGAGTTCGGGCCGGCGCTGCGCGGCGAGCGCGAGGGCTGGCACGTCACCTACCGCTTCCGGCGCGGGGACGGCAGCTGGGCGCGGGTCGAGGAGCACGGCGCGGTCATCCGCGACGCCGACGGCAGGACGGTGCGGGCGGTGGGGAGCATGGTCGACGTGACCCAACGGCTCAGCGACGAGGCGGAGCTGCGCCTGCTGCGCAACGCGGTGGAATCGGCGGAGGACGGCATCGTCATCGCCGACGCGCGCGATCCGGACATGCCCCTGGTCTACGTGAATCCCCAGTTCGAGAAGATGAGCGGCTACGCCGCCGCGGAGGCGCTGGGCCGCAACTGCCGCTTCCTCCAGGGCAACGATCGCGACCAGGTCGGCCGCCGGGCGCTGGCTGCGGCCATCGAGAGCGGACGCGACGCCCGCGTGCTGCTGCGCAACTACCGCAGGAACGGCGAGATGTTCTGGAACGAACTGCTCGTCACGCCGGTGCGCAACCCCGCGGGCGAGACCACCCACTACCTCGGCATCCAGAACGACGTCACCGAGCGCCAGCGGATCCAGGAGCAGATCGCGCACCGCGCGACCCACGACGACCTCACCGGCCTGCCCAACCGCCAGTTGCTGCTCGACCGCCTCGCCCAGGCGCTCAAGGCCGCGGCCCTGGCGGGGCAGCGCGTCGGCGTGGTGTTCCTGGACGTCGACGACTTCAAGCTCATCAACGACAGCCTGGGGCACGCGGTGGGCGACGAGGTGCTGCGCCAGGTCGCGCAGCGGCTCGCGCGGGGCGTGCAGCCCACCGACACCGTGGCCCGGTTCGGCGGCGACGAGTTCGTGGTGGTGCTGGGCGAGCGGTCCGGCGACGACATGGACGCGGCCATCGCGCGCCTGTTCGCCGGCTTCGGCGAGCCCTTCGAGGCGCAGGGCGCGGTCTTCCACATCACCCCCAGCATGGGCTACAGCCAGTTCCCGCGCGACGGCGCCGACGCCGACGGCCTGCTGCGGCGGGCGGACATCGCGATGTACGAGGCCAAGCGCCGCGGCCGCAACTGCGCGGTGCCCTACGCGGCCGCGCTGGACCGCGGCGCCAGCGAGCGCCTGCAGCTGGTGTCGCAGCTGCGCGAGGCGCTGCGCGCCGGGCAGTTCGTGCTGTCCTACCAGATGCAGTACGACCGCAACGGCGCAGTGGTCGGCGCCGAGGCGCTGCTGCGCTGGAACCATCCCGAGCGCGGCCTGCTCGCGCCGGGCCACTTCATCGGCGTGTGCGAGGACAGCGGCCTGATCGTCCCGGTCGGGCGCTGGGTGCTGCGCGAGGCGGCGCGCGCCCATGCGCGGCTGAAGGAGGCCGGCTTCGGCTGGTTCCGCATCGCGCTGAACGTCTCGGCGACGCAGTTCCAGCAGGGAATCGCCGACGACGTGGCGGCGGTGGTGCGCGAGTTCGACCTGCCCCCGGGCGCGATCGAGATCGAGCTGACCGAGAGCGTGGTGATGGCCAATCCCGAGGCGGCGGTGGAGAGCATGCAGCGCATGCGCGAGGACGGCATCTGCATCGCCATCGACGACTTCGGCACCGGCTATTCGAGCCTGGCCTACCTGCGACGCCTGCCGCTGCACCGGCTCAAGATCGACCGCGCCTTCGTGCGCGACCTGGGCTCCGGCGGCGACGACGAGACCATCTGCATCGCCATCATCAACCTCGCCCAGAGCCTGGGGCTGAAGGCGACCGCCGAGGGCGTGGAGACCGAGGCGCAGTGGCGCTGGCTGCAGGACTGGGGCTGCGACGAGATGCAGGGCTTCCTGTTCGGGCGGCCGGTGCCGCTGGAGGCCCTGCTCGACGACCTCCGCGCACGGCACCCGCGCTGACCGCGGCGCGGCGCCCCGCCGGTACAATGGTCGGATGGACGTTTCCCACCTGCTGGACGCGCTGAATCCCGCCCAGCGCGACGCCGTTTCCGCCGATCCGGGGCATGCGCTCGTCCTCGCCGGCGCCGGTTCCGGCAAGACCCGCGTGCTCACCCACCGCATCGCCTGGCTCATCGAGGTCCTGGGCGTGCCGCCGCACGGCATCCTGGCGGTGACCTTCACCAACAAGGCCGCGGCCGAGATGCGCCACCGCGTCGAGGCGCAACTGGCCGCCGGTCCGCTCGGTCCGCGCCGCGGCATGTGGGTCGGCACCTTCCACGGCATCGCCCACCGCCTGCTGCGCCAGCACTGGCAGGAGGCGCGCCTGCCGGAAGGCTTCCAGGTGATGGACGCCGACGACCAGCTGCGCCTGGTCAAGCGCGTCGTCGCCGACCTCGAACTCGACGAGGGCCGCTATCCGCCGCGCCAGGTCGTGTGGTGGATCAACGGCCAGAAGGACGAGGGCCGGCGCCCGCAGCACATCCAGCCCGCCGGCGGCGACGTCTACGGCCAGGGCCTGCTGCGCGCCTACGCCGCCTACCAGGAGCGCTGCGATCGCGCGGGGCTGGTCGACTTCGCCGAGCTGCTGCTGCGCGCGCACGAGCTGCTGCTCAACAACGAGGCCCTGCTGATCCACTACCGGCGCCGCTTCGGCCAGATCCTGGTCGACGAGTTCCAGGACACCAATGCGGTGCAGTACGCCTTCGTCCGCCTGCTGGCCGGCGACACCGGGCAGGTGATGGTGGTGGGCGACGACGACCAGTCGATCTACGGCTGGCGCGGCGCGCGGGTCGAGAACGTGCAGCGCTTCCTGCAGGACTTCCCGGGCGCCCGCACCATCCGCCTGGAACAGAACTACCGTTCCAGCGCGAACATCCTCGCCGCGGCCAACGCGGTCATCGCCCACAACCCCTCGCGGCTGGGCAAGAAGCTCTGGACCGACAGCGGCCAGGGCGAGCCGGTGGACCTCTACGCCGCGTACAACGAGATCGACGAGGCGCAGTACGTGGTCGGGCGCATCCGCCAGTGGGTGCGCGACGGCGGCGCCTACGGCGACTGCGCCATCCTCTACCGCTCGAACGCGCAGTCGCGCGCCTTCGAGGAGCAGCTCATCGCGCAGGGGCTGCCCTACCGCGTCTACGGCGGCCTGCGCTTCTTCGAGCGCGCCGAGATCAAGGACGCGCTCGCCTACCTGCGCCTGGTCGCCAACCGTGCCGACGACGCGGCCTTCGAGCGCGCGGTGAACACGCCGGCGCGCGGCATCGGCGGCAAGACCCTGGACGAGGTGCGGCGCCTCGCGCGCAGCGAGAGCCTGTCGCTGTGGGACGCCGCGCTGCGCCAGGCCGGGGGCGCCGCCCTGCCGGCGCGCGCGCGCAACGCGCTGCGCGGCTTCGTCGACCTCGTCGAGGGCCTGTGCGCCGACTGCGCCGGCGCCACGCTGGCCGAGCAGGTCGATCACGTGCTGCTGCGTTCCGGCCTGCGCGACTTCTACGCCAACGAGTCGCGCGGCCAGGTCGAGTCCCGGCTCGAGAACATCGACGAGCTGGTGTCGGTGGCCTCGCGCTTCGCCCGCAGCGAGGACGACGAGGGCATGCCCGAGCTGGTCGCCTTCCTCGCCTACGCCTCGCTGGAGGCGGGCGACAACCAGGCCGAGGCCGGCGCCGAGGGCGTGCAGCTGATGACCCTGCACAGCGCCAAGGGCCTGGAGTTCCCGATCGTCTTCCTGTGCGGGCTGGAGGAGGGGCTGTTCCCCGGCACGCGCTCGATGGAGGAGCCGGGCCGGCTCGAGGAGGAGCGCCGCCTCGCCTACGTCGGCATCACCCGCGCCCGGGAGAAGCTGGTGCTGTGCTACGCCGAGGCGCGCCGCATCCACGGCTCGGAGATGTACGGGGTGCCGTCGCGCTTCGTGCGCGAGATCCCGGGCGAGCTGCTCAACGAGGTGCGCCCGCGCGTCAACGTGTCGCGCCCGGCCTTCGCCGGCCGCTTCGCGCAGCCGCTGAAGGAGGAGGCGCAGGGCGCGTTCGCGCTGGGGCAGGCGGTGCGCCATCCGACCTTCGGCGTGGGCACGGTGACCGACTACGAGGGCAGCGGCAGCCACATGCGCATCCACGTCAACTTCGAGGAGGCAGGGCCCAAGGTGCTGATCCTGGCCTACGCCAAGCTGGAAGCGGCATGAGCCCGGCGCGAGGCGCGACCCGCCGCGGCGTGCGCGGCGCCACCGCCGGCACCGCGCTCGCCGCCGGCCTCGCGGCCTGCGGCGCACCGCAGCCGCCCGAACCCGCGCGGCGCGAGCCCACGCGCCGCTGGCGCATGGCCACCACCTGGCCCGCCGGCTTCCCCGGCCTGGGCGAGGGCGCGCGCTGGCTCGGCGAGGCGATCACCGAGGCCTCGGGCGGGCAACTGCAGGTCGAGGTGGCGCCCGCGGGCGTGGCGGTGCCGACCTTCGACGTGTTCGACGCCGTCGCGCGCGGCACGGTCGAGATGGGTCACGCGGCGAGCTGGTACTGGATGGAGAAGGCGGCCGCGATGCCGCTGTTCACCGCAGTGCCGTTCGGCCTCGATGCCGAGGAGACGCTCGCCTGGCTGCACCAGGGCGAGGGCCTGGCGCTGTGGCGCGAGCTCTACGCCCATTTCGGGCTGATGGTGCTGCCGGCCGGCAACACCGGCATGCACATGGCCGGCTGGTCGCGCCGGCAGATCCGCAGCCTGGCCGACCTGCAGGGGCTGCGCATCCGCATGCCGGGCCTCGGCGGTCAGGTCATGGCCCGCGCCGGGGCCCAGGTGGTGCCGACCGCCGGTGCGCAGCTCGTGGAGGCGCTGGAGCGCGGACGGCTGGATGCGGCGGAGTGGATGGGGCCCTACAACGACCTCGAATTCGGCCTCGAGGGCGCCGCCGGCTTCTACTACTTCCCGGGCTGGCAGAAGCCGCAGATGACCGCCGAGTGCCTGGTCAACCTCGATGCCTGGAACGCGCTGCCGGAACACCTGCAGCGCCTGGTGGCGCTCTGCTGCCGCGCGCTCGACGCCGGGATGCTGGCGCACTACGCCGTGCGCAACCAGGAGGCGCTGGACCGCATCGTCCGCGCCGCGCGCGCGGAGCTGCGGCGCCTGCCCGAGGACGTGCTGGTGGCGCTGCAGCGGGCCGCGGAGCAGGAGCTCGGGGACCTCGCCGCCGCGGACCCGTTCGCGCGGCGCGTGATCGAGTCGCAGCGCGCCTTCCGCGCGCGCGGCGCGGACTGGCGCACGGTCTCGGCCGAGGCCTACGCCGCCGCCCGCGGCTGAACCCGGGTGCTCAGCGCCACTCGTAGAGCGTGTAGAACACCGGCGACACCGGCGCCCGGCCGTCGCTCTCGTCGAGGTAGCCGTCGCCGTTGGTGTCCAGCAGGGTGTAGGACACGCCGCGGGTGGGCGTGACCCGCACCATGGTCAGGCGGCCGCCGTTGCGGTACTCCTCGACCACGTCGCCGTTGTCGAGCGTGCGCACCTGCACGGTCAGGTCCTCCGGCGGATTGCGCGGGTCGTTCGCCCGCGCCGGCCCGCCGGTGATGCGGCCCTCGCCCTCGGCCCCGGCGCGCGCCGGCGCCGGCGCCGGCGTGGCGGCGCCGGGCTCCGGCGGCAGGCGCAGCGTCGGGTCGTCGATCTCGACCGGCTGCGCCCGCACGCCGGGATCGTCGATGGACGGCGGCGGCAGGGGCTCGGGCAACGGCGCCTGCGCCAGGACCGCGGGCGCGACGGCAAGGAGCGGAATCAGCAGCGCACGCATGGCGGCGTTCTCGGGACGGGGAGGTCGAGGATGGCTTACGGGGCGTGGAGGCTCAAGCAATATGGGTGGGGCGGGAAGGGGGAATCGGGAAGGGGGACCTGGAAGCAGCAGGAGACCGGGAGGACGCGCTCCGGACGAAGCCTGGCAAGAGCGCCAACCCGGACGAACTGCACGACCTGCGGGTCCCCATTCCCGATTCCCCCTTCCCGCTTCACCTAGAATGCCCCCATGCCACGCCTAGTCCTCATCGACGGGTCTTCGTACCTGTATCGCGCCTTCCATGCCCTGCCGCCGCTGACCAATGCGGAGGGCGAGCCGACGGGGGCGCTGTTCGGGGTGGTCAACATGCTCCGCGCGACGCTGAAGGAGGCGCCGGACTACGCCGCCTTCGTGGTCGATGCGCCGGGCAGGACCTTCCGCGACGATCTCTACCCCGAGTACAAGGCCAACCGTGCGGAGATGCCGCAGGAGCTGCGCGCGCAGGTGCAGCCCATGTGCGAGATCGTGGCGGCGCTGGGCTTCCCGATCCTGCGCGAGGCGGGCGTGGAGGCCGACGACGTGATCGGCACGCTGGCGCTGGCCGCCGCGGCGCAGGGCATCGAGGTGACGGTCTCCACCGGCGACAAGGACTTCGCGCAGCTGGTGCGGCCGGGCCTGCGACTGGTCAACACCATGACCGGCAGCGTCCTCGACGACGCCGGCGTCATGGAGAAGTTCGGCGTGCCGCCGGCCCGCATCGTCGACCTGCTCGCGCTGATGGGCGACAGCGTCGACAACATTCCCGGCGTCGAGAAGTGCGGGCCCAAGACTGCCGCCAAGTGGCTGACCGCCTACGGCGACCTCGACGGGGTGATCGCGGCCGCGCCCGACATGAAGGGCAAGATCGGCGAGAACCTGCGCGCGGCGCTGCCGCGGCTGGGGCTCAACCGCACCCTGGTCACGATCAGGACCGACGTGCCGCTGGCGTTCGGGCCCACCGACCTGGCGCTGCGCCCGCGCGATGCCGGCACGCTGCGCGGCCTCTACGCGCGCTACGGCTTCACCCAGGCCCTGCGCGAACTCGACGGCGGGACCGCCGCCGATGCCGCGGCCGAAGGCACGCTGCGCAATACCGCGGCCGGCTACGCGCGCTCGGGCGCCGCGCCGGCGGAGGCGCCGGATCCCGCGCTCGGCGGCAAGGGCGAGTACGAATGCGTCACCGCGCCCGAGGCGCTGGCCGCGTGGGTCGAGCGCCTGCGCGCGGCGCCGCTGTTCGCCTTCGACGTGGAGACCGACGCGCTCGACGCGCTGCGCGCGCGCCTGGTGGGCCTGAGCTTCTCGGTCGAGCCGGGGCGCGCCTGCTACGTGCCGCTGCTGCACGACTACCCCGGCTGCCAGCCGCAGCTCGACGTCGAGACCGTGCTCGGCATGCTGCGTCCGGTGCTGGAGGACCCCGCCGTCGCCAAGGTCGGGCAGCATGGCAAGTACGACCTGCACGTGCTGCGCCGCTACGGCATCGCCGTGCGCGGCTACGCGCACGACACCATGCTGCAGTCCTTCGTGCTGAATTCCACCGCGAGCCGGCACGACATGGATTCGCTGGCCGCGCGCTATCTCGGCTACACCACGACGCGCTACGAGGACGTGTGCGGCAAGGGCGCCAAGCAGATTCCGTTTTCCCAGGTCGAGCTGGAGCACGCCACCGGCTACGCGGCCGAGGACGCCGACGTCACCCTGCGCCTGCACCGCGCCCTGCATCCGCGGCTGGAGGCCGAGCCGGCGCTGCTGTCGGTCTACACCGACATCGAGATGCCCCTGGTCGAGGTGCTGGCGCGCATCGAGGCCAACGGCGTGCTGGTCGACGCCGACGAACTGCGCCGGCAGAGCCACGACCTCGCCCTGCGCATGCACGAGGCCGAGCAGCGCGCGCACGCGCTGGCCGGGCGTCCCTTCAGCCTGGAGTCGCCCAAGCAGCTGCAGGCCATCCTGTTCGACGAACTCGGGCTGCCTGCGCTGGTGAAGACCCCCAAGGGCCAGCCCTCGACCAACGAGGACGCGCTCGAGGCCATCGCCGACCAGCACGACCTGCCGCGGCTGATCCTGGAGTACCGCGGGCTGGCCAAGCTGCGCGGCACCTACACCGACAAGCTGCCGAACTCGATCAACCCGGACACCGGGCGGGTGCATACCAGCTACCACCAGGCCGGGGCGGCGACGGGGCGGCTGTCGTCGTCGGACCCGAACCTGCAGAACATCCCGATCCGCACCGAGGACGGCCGCCGCATCCGCCGTGCGTTCGTGGCCCCGCCCGGGCGCAGGATCGTCGCCTGCGACTACTCGCAGATCGAGCTGCGCATCATGGCCCATCTCTCGGAGGACCCGGGCCTGGTGCGGGCCTTCGAGGGCGGCGTGGACGTGCACCGGGCGACCGCCGCCGAGGTGTTCGGCGCCGGCGCCCCCGAGGCGGTGACGGCAGACCAGCGCCGCGCGGCCAAGGCCATCAACTTCGGCCTGATGTACGGCATGAGCGCCTTCGGCCTGGCGCGGCAGCTCGGCATCGCGCGCGGCGAGGCGCAGGACTACATCGCGCTGTACTTCGCGCGCTACCCCGGAGTCCGCGACTTCATGGAGCGCACCCGCGAGCAGGCGCGCGAGCGCGGCTACGTCGAGACCGTGTTCGGCCGCCGCCTCTATCTCAACGACATCGCCTCGCGGAACCAGGGCCTGCGCGCCGGCGCCGAGCGCGCGGCGATCAACGCGCCGATGCAGGGCACGGCGGCGGACATCATCAAGCGCGCGATGATCGAGGTGGACGCCTGGCTGGCGGGGCAGGGCGGGCGCGCCGCCATGATCATGCAGGTGCACGACGAGCTCGTGTTCGAGGCCGACGAGGCCTTCGTGCCGGAGCTGGTGCAGGAGGTCGGTCGTCGCATGCAGGCCGCCGCCACGCTGCGGGTGCCGCTGGTCGTGGACGCCGGCGTCGGCGGCAACTGGGACGAGGCGCACTAGCCGCCGGACGCGCGTCCAGGGGAGGCCCGGGCCGCGCCGCAGGCCCGCTCGGCTGTGCGCGTCCGACCATTACGCGCCGCCGGGAGCGCCGTCTCGACGTCGGCATGTGACGACGTGATGGCCCGGAGACGCATTTCGTCCGGTTTCGCTGGCGGTGGCGTGAACGCTGCGTGGACGGTGCCGCCGCCGCGCCGCGCGCGGCCGCACCGCGAGGGCGCCGACAGCAGCACTGAACGCGTTGGCGGCACACTCGTAGCATGAAAACGTTTTCATCGGGATGAATTAGCACTGAATGTAACGTTTCGCTAACGAGTTTCTTCACGAACTGTGCAGGCGGTTCTTGGTCTCATAGGTCGCGACGGATGCAAGGTCCGTCGCCGGATCCGCCCTCTCCCCTGGGTGAGGATCCCGGAAGACGGCCCCTCCCCAGGCTTAGTCTTCCACCGACCCCGCAGGCTACCCCCTGGCCTGCGGGGTTTTTTGTGCCCGTTTTCCGGCCGGCGCCGCTGGCACGCCGCAGTCACGGCCGGCGTGGCTTGATCCCGCTACCGCCGCACCGCGGCAGACGCCGGAGATCGCATGCTCAAGCTCGCCCTCTTCTTCCTCGTCGTCGGCCTCATCGCCGGCGCCCTCGGCTTCACCGGCCTGGCCGGCGCCTCCATCGGCATCGCCAAGGTGATCTTCTTCATCGCCCTGGCCCTGTTCCTGCTGTTCCTGGTGCTGATGCTGGTGGGGGTGAATCTGTTCCGGTAGGGCGCTGGAGGGGCACGGGCTCAGGGCTCGGGGCGTTGGGCTTGGGGCTTGGGGCCTGGGGCTCGGGGCTCGGGGCATAGGGCTCGGGGCATAGGGCTCGGGGCATAGGGCTCGGGGCATAGGGCTTGGGGCATAGGGCTTGGGGCATAGGGCTTGGGGCATCGCGCGAGCGTGGATGCCTCAGCCCCGCGCCCAAAGCCGCCGGGGCCCTGAGCCAGCCCCCACGGTCAAGCCCAGGCCCTGTGCTCCGAGCCCCGAGCCCTAGAGCCCCAGCTAAGCCAGCTCCCCCAGCCAGTCCCGCGGCCGGAGGTAGTCGGCCAGGCGGGCTTCGGCCGAGCCGGGCTCGGGGGTCCAGGCGTACTCGAAGCGCACGCGCGGCGGCAGGCTCATCAGGATCGATTCGGTGCGCCCGCCGGACTGCAGGCCGAACAACGTGCCGCGGTCGTAGACCAGGTTGAACTCCACGTAGCGGCCGCGGCGGTAGAGCTGGAACTCGCGCTCGCGCTCGCCGTAGGGCGTGTCCCGGCGGCGGCCCACGATCGGGAGGTAGGCGTCCAGGAAGCCGTCGCCGACGGCGCGCTGGTAGGCGAAGCTGGACTCGAAGCCGTCCTCCGCGAGGTCGTCGAAGAACAGGCCGCCCACGCCGCGGGTCTCGCCGCGGTGCCTGAGGAAGAAGTACTCGTCGCACCAGCGCTTGTGCGCGTCGTAGCGGGCCTGGCCGCCGAACGGCTCGCACAGGTCGCGCGCGACGCGGTGCCAGTGCAGCACGTCGTCGTCGAAGGGATAGAAGGGCGTCAGGTCGAAGCCGCCGCCGAACCACCAGATCGGCGCGCGCCCCTCGGGGCGCGCCTCGAAGTAGCGCACGTTGGCGTGCGTCGTGGGCAGGTAGGGGTTGCGCGGATGGAAGACCAGCGAGACGCCGCAGGCCCGCCAGGGCGCGCCCGCGAGTTCGGGGCGGTGCGCCGTCGCCGAGGGTGGCAGCGTCGCGCCGGCGACCTCGGAGTAGCCCACGCCGGCCTGCTCGAACACCGCGCCGTTCTTCAGCACCCGGGACCGCCCGCCGCCGCCCTCGGCGCGGATCCAGGCGTCCTCCTCGAAGCGCGTCCCGCCGTCGACGTCGGCGATGGCGGTGCAGATGCGGTCCTGCAGCGAGCGGAGGTAGGACTGGACGGCGGCGATGTCGGGCATGGCGGGGTGGGGCGGGTGGTGGGCTGGAGGCGGCGCCGGGGCCTATGGGCTCGGGGCTCAGAGCTCAGGGCTCGGGGCTCAGGCGGGCGGGCAGAGGCCCTGTGCCCTCTGCTCTGCGCCCTGTGCCCTGCCCGGCGCGTCCGGCCCCGCTCCCTCACTCCTTCAGCGCGCGCTCGAAGAGCTTGAAGATGCGGCGGTACTGGTCGAACCAGGCGTCCGGCTCCACGTAGCCGTGCCGCTCCAGCGGGTACGAGGCCAGCTCCCAGTTGTCCTTGCGCAGCTCGATCAGGCGCTGCGCCAGGCGCACCGAGTCCTGGTAGAAGACGTTGTCGTCCATCATGCCATGGGCGATCAGCAGGTGGCCCTGCAGGCCCTCGGCGAGCTCGATCGGCGAGGAGCGGCGGTAGGCCTCGGGGTCGAGGTCCGGCGTGTTGAGGATGTTGGACGTGTACTGGTGGTTGTACTGCGTCCAGTCGGTGACCGGGCGCAGCGCGGCGCCGGCATGGAAGCGCTCCGGCTCGCGGAACATCGCCATGAAGGTCATGAAGCCGCCGTAGCTGCCGCCGTAGATGCCCACGCGGTCGCGGTCGCCCTGGTGGTTCTCGACCAGCCAGTCGATGCCGTCCAGGTAGTCCTCGAGCTCCGGGTGGCCCATCTGCCGGTAGATCGCGGTGCGCCAGTCGCGGCCGTAGCCGGCGGAGGCGCGGAAGTCGAGGTCCAGCACGATGTAGCCGGCGTCCACCAGCGCGTTGTGGAACAGCTGCTCGCGGAAGTAGTTCGGATAGCCGGCGTGCACGTTCTGCAGGTAGCCCGCGCCGTGCACGAACAGCACGATCGGGTAGCGGCGCCCCGGTTCCATGTCGGCCGGCCGGTAGAACTTGCCCCAGATGGTGCCGGCGCCATGCTTCGAGGGCACCTGCACGAACTCGGGCTGCACGAAGCTGCGCGCGGCGTACTCGGGCGTGCGGGTGTCGGTGAGGCGGCGCGCCTCGCCGCCGGTGGCCGGCAGCACCGCGAGCTGCGGCGGGACGTAGCTCGACGACCAGCGCACCAGGAGCTGGTTGCCGTCCGGCGACTGCACGAAGTCCTCCACGCCGTCGAGCGCGGTCAGCTCGCGGACCTCGCCGCCGTCGACGCCGGCCTGGCAGACCTCGTAGTCGCCCGGCCAGGCCTGGTTGCACTTGAACAGCCAGCTGCGCCCGTCGGCGGCCAGCACGGGGCTGGACACCTCCCATTCGCCGCGGGTGAGCTGGCGCGCGTTCTGTCCGGGCCGCTGCGTGTAGAGGTGCGAGTAGCCGGACTCCTCCGACAGGAACCACACCGTCTCGTTGTCCGGCAGCCAGCCGAGGTCGTTGAAGCTCCAGTTGATCCAGGCATCGTCGGTGAGCCGGTGCAGCGGCTGCAGGCGGCCGTTGGCGGTGTCGACGGTGGCGATCCAGCGGTCCTTGTTGTCCACCGCGCGCAGCATCACAGCGGCGCGGGTGCCGGCGTCGTTCCAGACGATGCGGTCCACGCGCACCACCCGGCGGCCCTCGAGCGGCGGCTTGCCGGCGGCCTTGCGCAGGTCCGCGAGCGGATCGGTGGTGATGCCGGGCAGGATGCCGAGTTCGAGCTCGCTGGCCTCGCCGCTGGCGAGGTCGACCAGCTTGAGCGCGTGGCCGCGCGGCGCGTCGCGGCCGACGCGCACGCGCACGTCCTCGAACTCCTCGTAGCCGGACTCGGTGACGTACTTCGGCATGCGCCCGGTACGGCCGCCGCCCTCGCGCGGATCCGGCCCGGTCGCCATCAGCAGCCAGCGGCCGGCCGGCGAGAGCGCGTGTTCGGCGGCGACGGTCTTCTCGCCGAGATAGACCGGGCGCGGCACGCGGGTGGGATCGGCGGCGCGCTGTGCGTCGGCCTGCTCGCGCTGGGCGTCGCGCTCGGCCTTGCGCTTGGCGAGCGTCGCGATCAGCCGCAGCTGCATGTCGCGCATCGCGTCCGGTGCGGGGTCGGCCGCCGGGTCCTTCTCGGCCTTCAGTTCGGCAAGCACGCCGGCGGTGCCGTTGGGGCGCCAGCCGTACCAGGTGTTCCCCACGCGCCAGATCAGGCCGGCGCCGTCGGCGTCGAAGCGCAGGCCGTCGGCGGCGCTGGTGCCGCGCCAGACCTGCACCAGGACCCCGTTGCGCAGGTCGCGCAGGAAGACGTCGCCGTTGCGGACGTAGGCCATGCGGGTGCGCCCGCGGTCGTAGACCGGGCGCGCCGCGTCGATCGCGGCCAGGCCCGCGTCGTCGACCACCTCGCCGCGCTCGGCGTCGATGGCCTGCGTCCAGGTGTCGCGCAGGTTCGAGCCCTCGCGCTTGAGCGTGTAGTGCACGTTCGCGCTGTCCCAGGCCCACCAGGCGCGCTCGACCGGCGGCCCGATCCAGTCGGGATCGGCCATGGCCTGCTCGACCGTCATGGTCTCCTGCGCCACGAGCGGCGAGGCGAGAAGGGCGAGCGAGAGCAGGGAAACGGTCACGCGCATGCTGGAGTCCGGTCTGGAAGCGGACCGGAAAGGGTAGCAGCCGGGGCGGAACGGGCCTGTGCCGGAGGTCTTGGGTGTGCGGGTGCAGCATCCCTGCGGCAATCGGTCGCGCCGGCTTGACGCTCCGAGCACATGGGCCGCTGCTAGAGTCCCCGACGCGCTGCGGCCCACGCGGCGCGCCCCGCGCACCGCGCCAACCAGGGAGTCCGCCGTGGATCTGGACCCGCTCCTCCTGTCGCGCATCCAGTTCGCCTTCGTCGTCTCCTTCCACATCCTGTTCCCGGCCACCACCATCGGCCTGGCGAGCTGGCTGGCCTTCGTCGAGTGGCGCTGGCTGCGGACCGGCAAGACGGTGTGGCGCGAGCTGTACTTCTTCTGGACCAAGATCTTCGCCGTCACCTTCGGCATGGGCGTGGTGTCCGGCATCGTCATGACCTTCCAGTTCGGCACCAACTGGGCCGGGCTGTCCTCGGCGGCCGGCAGCATCCTCGGGCCGCTGCTGAGCTACGAGGTGCTGACCGCGTTCTTCCTCGAGGCGTCCTTCCTCGGCGTCATGCTGTTCGGCTGGAACCGGGTGCGGCCCTCGCTGCATTTCCTCGCGACCTGCATGGTCGCCGCGGGCACCCTGATCTCGGCGTTCTGGATCATCGCGGCCAACAGCTGGCTGCAGACGCCCGCCGGCTTCGAGGTCGTGGAGGGGGCCTTCCATCCCGCGTCGTGGAGGGAGGTCATCTTCAATCCGTCCTTCCCGATCCGCCTGACCCACATGGTCATGGCGGCCTTCCTCGCGACCTGCTTCATCATCGGCGGCACCGGCGCCTGGTACCTGCGGCGCAACCGCCACGTGGAGGAGGGGCGGCGCATGCTGCGCCTGGCGGTGGTGTTCGCGGCGATCGTCGCGCCGACGCAGATCTTCATCGGCGACCTGCACGGCCTGGGCGTGCTCGAGCACCAGCCGTCCAAGCTGGCCGCGATCGAGGGCCACTGGGACCACGGCGAGGAGGGCGCGGGCGTGCCGTTGGTGCTGTTCGCGATCCCCGATGCCGAGAACGAGCGCAACATCGCCTCTGTCGAGGTGCCGCGGCTGGCCAGCCTCATCCTGACCCGCAGCCTCGACGGCACCGTGCCCGCCCTGGCGGACTTCGCTCCCGAGGACCGCCCGCCGGTGTGGCCGGTGTTCTGGGCGTTCCGGGTGATGGTCGGGCTGGGCTTCGCCATGCTGCTGCTGGCGGCCTGGTCCCTGGTGCAGTGGAAGCGCAAGCGCCTCTACACCTCGCCCGCGCTGCTGCGCGCCTGGGCGTGGATGTGGCCGAGCGGGCTGATCGCGGTCGTGGCCGGCTGGATCACCGCCGAGATCGGCCGCCAGCCCTGGGTGGTGTTCGGCCAGCTCCGCACCGCCGATGCCCTCAGCGACATCAGCGGCGCCGCGGTCGCGACCTCGCTGACCGCCTTCGTGGTGATCTACTTCGTCGTGTTCGGCACCGGCGGCTGGTTCATCGCGAACATGATCCGCCGCGGCCCCGCCGTGGTGGAGCCGCCGCAGCACGACACGGAGACCAAGAGCGCATCGCGGCCCATGTCGGCCGCCGACGACGAGCCGCTGGAGGGCACGCGATGAACTGGGATCTGGAGACCGTCCTGCCGGTGGTGTGGTTCGGCATCATCGGCGTCGGCGTGCTGATGTACGTGCTGCTCGACGGCTTCGTGCTCGGCATCGGCATCCTCGCCGCCTTCGCCGAGGACGAGAGCCAGCTCGACGTCAGCATGAACACCGCCGCGCCCATCTGGGACGGCAACGAGACCTGGCTGGTGCTCGGCGGCGTCGGGCTGTTCACCGCCTTCCCGCTCGCCTACGCGATCCTGCTCCCGGCGCTCTACCTGCCCGTGCTGGTGATGCTGCTCGCGCTGATCTTCCGCGGCGTGGCGTTCGAGTTCCGCTTCAAGGCCCGGCGTTCCCGCCGCCTGTGGGGCGCGGCCTTCGCGATCGGTTCGATCCTCACCGCCTTCTCGCAGGGCGTGATCCTCGGCGCACTGGTCGAAGGCATGCCGCTGCAGGAAGGCCGCTACGTCGGCGGCGTGTTCGACTGGTTCAGCCCGTTCTCGATGATGACCGGCATCGCCGTGGTGTTCGGCTACGCACTGCTGGGCAGCACCTGGCTCATCCTCAAGACGGAAGGCCGCCTGCAGGAGGTCGCGCGCGCGCTCACCCGCCCGCTGGTGGCGGTGGTGGTCGCCTTCATGGCGCTGGTCAGCACCTGGCTGCCGTTCCTGGAGTCCGGGGTCATGGCGCGCTGGTTCGAGGGCTCCAACTTCCTGTGGCTCTCGCCGATCCCGCTCCTGGCGGTCGTCAACGCCCTGGCCCTGTGGCGCGCGGTGATGAACCGCGCCGAGGTCGCCCCCTTCGTGCTCGCCATGACCTTCTTCGCGCTGGGCTTCGTCGGCCTGGTGATCGGCATGTGGCCCAACCTGATCCCGCCGGACCTCGACATCTGGCAGGCCTCCTCGGCCCACTCGAGCCAGGTCTTCAGCCTCGTCGGCGTCATCATCCTGCTGCCCATCATCATCGGCTACACCGCCTGGTCGTACTCGGTGTTCAGGGGGAAGGTGACGGCGGAGAGCGGGTATCACTGAGGGTTGGGGCTTGGGCTCGGGGCTCGGGGCTCGGGGCTCGGGGCTCAGGGCTCAGGGCTCAGGGCTCAGGGCTCAGGGCGTAGGGCGTAGGGCGTAGGGCGTAGGGCGTAGGGCGTAGGGCGTAGGGCGTAGGGCGTAGGGCGTAGGGCGTAGGGCGTAGGGCGTAGGGCGTAGGGCGTAGGGCGTAGGGCGTAGGGCGTAGGGCGTAGGGCGTAGGGCGTAGGGCGTAGGGCGTAGGGCGTAGGGCGTAGGGCGTAGGGCGTAGGGCGTAGGGCGTAGGGCGTAGGGCGTAGGGCGTAGGGCGTAGGGCGTAGGGCGTAGGGCGTAGGGCGTAGGGCGTAGGGCGTAGGGCGTAGGGCGTAGGGCGTAGGGCGTAGGGCGTAGGGCGTAGGGCGTAGGGCGTAGGGCGGGAATCGGGAATCGGGAACTGGGAACTGGGAACTGGGAACTGGGAACTGGGAACTGGGAACTGGGGCTGTGCATGCCCCCATGCTGGTGCCCTGTGCCCTGTGCCCTGTGCCCTGTGCCCTGTGCCCTGTGCCAAGCCCCAAGCCCTAAGCCCCAAGCCCCAAGCCCCAAGCCCCAAGCCCCAAGCCCCAAGCCCACCCCCGGCCCGCCCCACCTTTATTCCCCGCCGCTTTGGCGCGAGAATCGCGTGTCTCACCGCGTCGGGAGCGCCATGCAGGCGTACGTCTACAGAAGCCGGCGCAAGGCCGATACCTACCTCTATCTGCGCGAGAAGGACGCCTTTGCGCTGGTGCCGGAGCCGTTGCAGGCCCAGCTGGGGGTGCTGGAGTTCGTGCTCGAGGTCGTGCTCGAGCCGGGGCGGCGGCTCGCCCGGGCCGATGCGGACGTGGTCCGGGCCGACCTGATCGAGCGCGGCTTCTACCTGCAGTTGCCGCCACCGCCCGGGGGCGTCCCCACCGATGGTTGACGCCGCGGCGCGGCGGCGCGGTCTGGCCGCGCTCGCCGCGGGGATCCTCGTGGCCCTGCAGGCGATCTGGATGCCGGGAGCGCTGGCGGCGCTGGCCGCCGCGCTGGCCCAGGCGCCGCTGGCGCTGGCCTGGGGCTGGCTGGGCGGAACCCGCGCCGGCCCGGAGCGCCCGGGCCGCTGGCTGCGCGATGCCACCGCCCTGGCGCTGCTGTGGGGCGGTGCCGTGCTCGGCGCGGGCCTGCTGGCCTGGCTGCCGGCGAATGCCCTCCACGCCACCGGCCGGCTCGCCGCCGCCCTGACCCTCAGCGGCGCGGTCGGCCTCGGGCTGGTCGTGCTCTGGCGGCTCTGGCCGATGTACGCGCGCGCCTCCCGCGAGGGCGGCGGCTTCGCCACGCTGACCGCGCACCTCGTCGAGGGCGAGGCCGCGCTGGGGCGGGGCATGGTGGTGGCCGCCGTCGTCCTGCTCGTCGCGCTCGCCGCGGCGGCGCTGGCCTGGCCACCGGCCGCGGGGCTGCGGCCCGCCCTGGCCGTGGGCCTGGCGGTCCTCGCGCCGCTGCTGCACGCCCTCGTCCACCGGGTCGGGACGGTGCCCGCGCTGCACCTTCCCGTCGAGGCCGCGACGCCGGCCGCGACGGCTCCGCCGCCCGTCGAGGAAGAAGAGGACGAGCCGGGCACGCCCGACGAGCGCCTCTACCGCGCGGCACGGGCCGGCCGGGTGGACGCCGCGCTGGCGGCGCTGGCCGCCGGGGCCGATCCGCACGCCCTGCCCGCACCCGACGACCGCGACCAGCGCACGCTGGCGATGCTGGCGGCCCTGCACGCCGACCTGCGCCTGCTGCGCGAGCTGATCGCGCGCGGCGTCGAGGTGGATCGCCGCCACGGCGGGCTCACCGCCCTGCTGGTCGCCACCCGCGACAGCTGGCACGGACGCCCGGAGGCGGTGACCACGCTGCTTGCGAACGGCGCCGATCCCCGCCTGGCCGACCCGCACGGAGAGACGCCCCTGCACCACGCCGCGCGCAGCAGCGACGCGGCAGTCGCCGCCCTGCTGCTGGATGCCGGCGCGGCGCTGGAAGCGCGCGACGCCGAGGGCAACACGCCGCTCTCCGCCGCCTGCGCCGCCGGCAGCTGGCGGCTGGCGCGCTTCCTTCTGGAACGCGGCGCTCGCCCCGAGCCGGCCGGCGGCCGGCCGGCGCTGCTGGCCGCCGCGGCCGGCGACGACGATCCCGCCGGCGTGGCGCTGCTGCTGCGCCACCGCGCCCGGGTCGATGCCGCCGACGCGCAGGGCCGCACCGCGCTGATGGTCGCCAGCGCCGCCGGCAACGCCGAGATCGTGGCCGCCCTGGTCGCCGCCGGCGCCACCCTCGACCTGCGCGACCGTGCGGGGGCCAGCGCCCTGCTGGAGGCCGCGCGTGGCGGTCACCTGGCGGTGATCGAGGCCCTCGCGCGCGCCGGCGCCGATCCCGGCGGCAGCGATGCCGAGGGTCGCAACGCCCTGGTCGTGGCCTGCGAGGCCGGGGTCGAGCCCGAGGTGCTCCGGGCCCTGCTGGCGCACGGGGTCGACCCGCAGCAGGCCGACGCGCAGGGGCGCCGTGCGCTCGACCATGCGCTGTCGGCGGGACGCTGGCGTCTCGTCGCGGTGCTGGACCCGGGCTTCCCCCTGCCGGCCAGCGTCGCCGACGGACTGGAGCCGGCCGCGCCGCGCACGCCGCGGCAACTGATCGCCGACAACCTCGCGGCAGGTCGCGTGGACGCCGCCGGCGGCCTCGTCGCCGCCCAGCCCGAGTCCGAGCGGACCGGCCTCCTGACCGGGCTCCTGCCGGACTTCGCCGCCGAGGGCGACGCCGCCGCCTTCGACTGGTTGCTGGCGCAGGGGGCCGACCCGGAGGCGCCGCTCGACGACGGCGACTGCGTGCTGTTCCGGCTGCTCGCGCGCGGCGCGGTGGCGGATGCCGCGCTCCGCCGGCTGCTCGCCCACGGCATCGTGCCCGCCGGGCGCGGCGGCCTGATGCGCTACCTCGCCGCCTGCTTTGAGAACGAACACGTGGCGCGCGCGCACGAGCAGACCGCCATCGACCTCCTCGAGCACGGCGCCGACCCCCACGGCGGCGACGGCGACCCGCCGCTCTCCCTCGCCATCCGCCTGGGCTGGCTGCGGCTCGCCGAGCGCCTGCTGGAAGCGGGCGTCTCCACCGAGGCGCGCGACGCCGCGGGGATGACGCCGCTGCACCTCGCCTGCGCGCTCGGGCGCGGTTCCGCGGTGCGGCTGCTGGTCCGCCACGGCGCTTCCCCGCATGCGCTGGCCCCCGACGGCCAGAGCCCGCTCGGCATGGCCCTGGCGGACGCGCGGCGCGACCTCGCGGTGTGGCTGGAGTGGCGCGACTGGCCGCTGCCCCCGCGGCCGCTGCGGCCCAGCGACGTGCCGGCGGCGGCCATGGCCGGCGACGCCAGCGCCGTCGAGCGCCTGATCGACCTCGGCCTGCCGATCGACGCGGTCGACGACCAGGGCTGCACCGCCCTGCTGCGCGCGGCGGGCGGCGGCCACCTCGCCCTGGTCGAACGCCTGCTCGCGCGCGGCGCCGACGTCACCCTCGCCGCCCACACCGGCGCGACGCCGCTCTCGGCGGCGATCAGCAGCCGGCACGTGCGGATCGTCGAGGCCCTGCTCGCGCACGGCGCGTCGGTGACCCAGACGCTCCCCGGCGGCGTCGCGCCCCTGATGCTCGCCGCCGCCCTCGGCCTGCCCGAGATGACCGCGCGCCTGCTCGCCCACGGCGCCGACGTGCACGCCCGCGACGAGCAGGGGTTCACCCCGCTGCACGGCGCCATGCTCTACGCCTTCGGCGCCGACGACCGCCCGCGCGTGCTCGCCCTGCTCGATGCCCTGCTCCTGGCCGGCGCCGAGGCCGACGTGCAGGCCGCCGAGGGCCATACGCCCCTGCTGCTGCTGCTGGGCGCGCGGGCCGAGCCCGGCAGCGCCTGCGACGAGGACGTGCTGCTGGCCGCGCTGGAACAGCTGCTGGGCGAGGACATCTCCCTGCTGACGCGCGACGCGCAGGGCAACACGGCCCTGCACGTCGCCGCCCGCCACGGCCTGCGCCGGGTGGTGCAGCGCCTGCTGCGCGACGGCGCCGACCGCTGGCAGCGCGACCGCGAAGGCCGCACGCCCTACGACGTCGCCATCGGCCGGGGGTTCGTGGACGTGGCCGCCGAGTTCGAGCCGGTCCGCTCCAGCGTCTCGCTGGCCCGCTTCCTGCGCGATCCGGACGCGTGAGCGCGCCCCGCGCGGGCGCGCGCGTCCTCCACGCCGCTGAACGATGCGCCCATCCGCACTCGCCTTGTCATCGAGCGGCTCTTAGACTTGCGCGGCCGCGGCGCCGGCAGGTCGATCGCGGCGCGCCGACGTCACCGTGGAGACGCGCCCGCGCGCTCCGGCCGAATCCCCGGCGTGGCCATGGTGGCGGCGCCCACGAATCCGTTCGATGGATATCCTCGACCTCCTCGTCAACTTCTTCACCGACTACGGCTACCTCGCCGTCTTCCTGATCCTGCTGGCCTGCGGCTTCGGGGTCCCGATCCCGGAGGACATCACGCTGGTGGCCGGCGGGATCATCTCGGGCCTCGGCTACGCCAACGTCCACGTGATGTTCGGCGTGTGCATGGCCGGGGTGCTGATCGGCGACTCCACCATGTTCCTGGTCGGCCGCCACTTCGGCGTGCGCGCCCTGCGCTGGCGCTGGATCAACTGGCTGCTCACCGCGCAGCGCTACGCCCAGGTGCAGGAGAAGTTCGAGAAATACGGCAACCGCCTGCTGTTCATCGCCCGCTTCCTGCCCGGGCTGCGCTCGCCGATCTTCCTGACCGCCGGCATGACCCGGCGCGTTTCCTATCTCCGCTTCCTGGCCCTCGACGGCTTCGCGGCCATCATCAGCGTGCCGATCTGGGTCTACCTGGGCTACTACGGCGCGGACAACCACGAGTGGCTGCTGAAGTGGATGCACCGCGGCCAGACCGGCCTGTTCGTCGTCCTCGGCGTGCTCGCCCTGGTCGTGCTGGTCTGGTGGCTCATGCGCCGGCGCCTGCGCAGGCGTGTCGCGGCCAGCGCCGACTGAGCCCGGCCCCGGCCGCCAAGGGCGGAGACGCTCGGCAAGCGTATGCTCGCCGGGCCGCAGGCAGCGGCGTCCTGGGGAGAGCGATGACGCGTCGCATGGGGATATCAGGGGTGCTGATCGCATCGGTCATGGCGACGGCCTTCGCCGCGCCTTCCGGCCCGGTCGAGTTCGAGGTGGCGGGGGACGTCGAGGTACGGGAGGACGGCAGCCTCCTCGCGGTCGGCCTGCCGCCGACGCTGGAGGACCCGGTGCGCGCGATCGTCCTGGACGTGGTGAGCGCTCTGCGCTTCGAGCCCTACGCCGCCGACGGTCGCGCCGTGCCCATGGTGCTTCGCGTGCGCATCGTGCCCGGGGAGGCCGGATACACCTTCGAACCGGTCGCGGCGCGTTTCGGCTCCGGGGCGGCGCACCCACTGCGGGTCGGCTATCCGCCGGAGTCCCTGCGGCACGCCGAGGCCGGAGATGTCCTTGCCGCCGTGCAGGTCTCGCCCGAGGGCGCCGTCGAGACCGTGGCCGTCCTCGCCTCGCGCATCAACCGTGGCGGGCGGGCGGCGCGGCGGCGCCTGGAAGGTGCCGCTCTCGCTGCGCTGACCGGTGCCACCTTCTTTCCCTGTCCGGCGAGCGTCCCCGACATCCGCGTGGTGCCGGTGGCCTTCCGGCTGGACGCTCCCGAAGCGCGTTCGCGGCCCGGGGCATGGGTGCGCCACGACGTACCGTGGGCCGAAGGCACGCCGGCGGTCGCGCGTCTGGGGGCGCTCGACGACGATGTTCTCGAGCGCGACGAGCAGGGCTGGGAGCCCTGCGTGCCGCGGCTGCGTCCGGGGCAGCTCGTCGTCGCGACGCCCTGATCCGTCGGGCGGCCGCATGCGGCGCGCCGGATTCGCGGGCGCGCCCTCGACGAAGAACGCCGGCCATGGGCCGGCGTTTCTCGTCCTGCGGAAGGCCGATGCGCCTCAGCGCTTCATCGAGCCGAAGAACTCGTCGTTGGTCTTGGTGTTCTTCATCTTGTCGAGGAGGAACTCCGCCGCGCCCAGCTCGTCCATCGGATGCAGGAGCTTGCGCAGGATCCAGACCTTCTGCAGGAGGTCCGGCTCGATCAGCAGGTCCTCGCGGCGGGTGCCCGAGCGGTTGATGTTGATCGCCGGGTAGATGCGCTTCTCGGCGATGCGGCGGTCCAGGTGCACCTCGGAGTTGCCGGTGCCCTTGAACTCCTCGTAGATCACCTCGTCCATCTTGGAGCCGGTGTCGACCAGCGCGGTGCCGATGATGGTCAGCGAGCCGCCTTCCTCGACGTTGCGCGCGGCGCCGAAGAAGCGCTTCGGGCGGTGCAGGGCGTTGGCGTCCACGCCGCCGGTGAGCACCTTGCCCGAGGAGGGGACCACGGTGTTGTAGGCGCGGGCGAGGCGGGTGATCGAATCGAGCATGACCACCACGTCCTTCTTGTGCTCGACCAGGCGCTTGGCGCGCTCGATCACCATCTCGGCGACCTGCACGTGGCGCGCGGCGGGCTCGTCGAAGGTCGAGCTCACGACCTCGGCGCGCACGGTGCGCTGCATCTCGGTCACTTCCTCGGGCCGCTCGTCGATGAGCAGCATGATGACGTGGGTCTCGGGATGGTTGGTCGTGATCGCGGTGGCGATCTGCTGCAGCATCATGGTCTTGCCGGCCTTGGGCGGCGAGACGATGAGGGCGCGCTGGCCCTTACCGATCGGCGACATCAGGTCCATGATGCGGCCGGTGATGTCCTCGGTGGACCCGTTGCCGCGCTCCAGGTGGAAGCGCTTGCGCGGGAACAGCGGAGTGAGGTTCTCGAACAGGACCTTGTTC
Organism: Coralloluteibacterium thermophilum; assembly: GCF_042654365.1. Lineage (NCBI taxonomy): Bacteria > Pseudomonadati > Pseudomonadota > Gammaproteobacteria > Lysobacterales > Lysobacteraceae > Coralloluteibacterium > Coralloluteibacterium thermophilum. The sequence continues at coordinate 63,880 of NZ_JBHSGG010000001.1, read as the reverse complement.
TTCGACGCCTCGAGCGGCTCGCCGTTGATGGTGTCGAGCTTCTGCAGCGCGAAGTAGCGCTCGCCCTGCTTCGGGTCCCGGATGCGGCCGGTGATGTGGTCGCCGGTGCGCAGGTTGAAGCGGCGGATCTGGCTCGGCGAGATGTAGACGTCGTCCGGGCCGGCCAGGTAGCTGGCGTCCGGCGAGCGCAGGAAGCCGAAGCCGTCGGGCAGGATCTCCAGCACGCCGTCGGCGGCGACGCCGTCCGGGGCGCGGGTGAGGATCTTCAGCAGGGCGAAGATCACGTCCTGCTTGCGCATGCGCGCGACGCCCTCGTGGATGTTCAACTGCTCGGCGATCTCCAGCAGCTTGTGCGCGGGCATGCGCTTGAGGTCGGCCAGCGAGTAGGCCGGGAAGTCCGGCGGCAGGGTCGGCGCCGGGCGCGGATCGAAGCGCTCGCCGTCGTCGCCGTTCTGCGGCGCGTCGCCGCGCTCGGCGCGCTGCTGCTCGCGACGCTCGCGGCGGTCGCGGAAGCGGTTCTTGCGGTCGCGGCGGCCGCTGCGCTCCTCGCGCTCGCCGCCCTGGCCGCCATCGCCCTCCTGGCCGTTGCCGGCGCCCTGGGCGCCTTCGCCGCGGCTCTCCTGCTGCTGCCCGGCCTCGGGCTGCGCCCGCGGCGCGCCCTCGGCGGCCGGGGCGGCCTGGGCCGTCGTACGCGGTGCCGCCGGCGGCTCGGCCGCCGTCTTCGCGCGCGGCACGGGCTCGGACGGCGCTGGCGCGCCGGCCTTGGGCTCGGCCTTGGCGGCCTTCGGCTCGGCCGCGGGTTCGGTGGGAATGGGGAGTTGCGCCTGTGCGGCGCTGTCGGCGCGCGGCTTGCGCGTACGCTTCTCGGCGACGTCGCCGCTCGGGGTTTCGGTATCGGACACGGAATGCGCCTCGCGGTGGTGCGAGTGATGGGAAGAAGGAAGAGGTGTCGCTAGGACGGCGCCGCGGGCGCGACAGCGCGGGAGGCTGCGGGGCGCGGCTGTCGCCAACGCTAACACCGCGGCCGGCGGCGAAACAAGCGGGCCGGACCCGCGACGCGGCGCCGTTGCGGCGCCGCGTTCATGCAGCAGGGGTGCTTCGGGTTACAGCGCGTTCTCGACGAAGCGCACCAGCTCGCTCTTGGGCACGGCGCCGACCAGGTTCCCCGCCAGCTTGCCGTCCTTGAACATCAGCAGGGTGGGGATGCCCCGGATCCCGTACTGGGCCGGCGTCTGCTTGTTCTGGTCGACGTTGACCTTGACCACCTTGAGGCGGCCGGCATGGGTGCGGGCCAGCTCGTCGACCATGGGGCCGATGATCCTGCAGGGGCCGCACCATTCGGCCCAGAAATCGACCAGGACCGGCTCCTGCGATTCCAGGACCTGGGCCTGGAAGTCGCTGTCGCCGACATGCAGCACGGAATCGCTCACGGAAAACTCCTTCGGAGGGGGAAAGACCGGGCGGACGGGCGCCGGTCACGGGCGATGGCCCGGGCATGCGCTAAACTGGGGCGGTTCTTCCGCGCTTTCAAGCCGTACGGCAGCGTGAAGGACGCGACGCATCGGCCGGACGCCCGCGACGCCGCCCCGCCCGGGCCGCACCGCGCACGGCCCGACCCGAAGCCGCTTTCGGCCGCGCCCCGCGTGCGGCGTAAGTGCGACTGCTTCCCGCCCGACCAGGCGGTTCCTCCTCCCGAGCGCGGCACGGCCCGCGCGACCCGACGCGAACCATGTCCGACAAACCGCTGACCGACGTTTCCTTCTCCTCCTTCGATCTTCATCCCACGCTGCAGGCCGGCCTCGAGGCCGCCGGATTCACCCGTTGCACCCCGATCCAGGCGCTGACCCTGCCGGTCGCGCTCTCCGGGCGCGACGTCGCCGGCCAGGCCCAGACCGGCACCGGAAAGACGCTCGCCTTCCTCGTCGCGGTGATGAACCGCCTGCTGACCCGGCCCGCGCTGGCCGAGCGCAAGCCCGAGGACCCGCGCGCCCTGATCCTCGCGCCCACCCGCGAACTCGCGATCCAGATCCACAAGGACGCGGTGAAGTTCGGCTCCCAGCTCGGCCTGCGCTTCGCCCTGGTCTACGGCGGCGTCGACTACGACAAGCAGCGCGCCCTGCTCCAGGAAGGCGTGGACGTCATCATCGCCACGCCCGGCCGCCTGATCGACTACGTCAAGCAGCACAAGGTGGTCAGCCTGCACGCCTGCGAGCTGTGCGTGCTGGACGAGGCCGACCGCATGTTCGACCTCGGCTTCATCAAGGACATCCGCTTCCTGCTGCGGCGCATGCCGGTGCGCACCGAGCGCCAGACCCTGCTGTTCTCCGCGACCCTCAGCCAGCGCGTGCTGGAGCTGGCCTACGAGCACATGAACGACCCCGAGAAGCTGGTGGTCGAGACCGAGTCGGTCACCGCATCGCGGGTGCGCCAGGTCGTGTACTACCCGGCCAACGAGGAGAAGCTGCCGCTGCTGATCGGCCTGCTCTCGCGCTCGGAAGGCGCGCGCACCATGGTGTTCGTCAACACCAAGGCCTGGGTCGAACGCGTCGCGCGCGCCCTGGAGAAGGCCGGCTACCGCGTCGGCGTGCTCTCCGGCGACGTGCCCCAGAAGAAGCGCGAGACCCTGCTGGCGAAGTTCCAGAAGGGCCAGCTCGAGATCCTGGTCGCGACCGACGTGGCCGCGCGCGGCCTGCACATCGACGGCGTCAGCCACGTCTACAACTACGACCTGCCGTTCGACGCGGAGGACTACGTCCACCGCATCGGTCGCACCGCGCGCCTCGGCGCCGAAGGCGACGCGATCAGCTTCGCCTGCGAGATGTATGCGATGAGCCTCCCGGACATCGAGGGCTACATCAAGCAGAAGATCCCGTCCGCGCCGGTCGAGCCCGACCTGCTCAAGCCGCTGCCGCGCCCGGAGCGCGTCAAGGTCGAGGGCGAGGACGAGCAGGCCGAGAGCGTCGGCGACATCTTCCGCGAGGCGCGTGCCGAGGCCGAGGCCACCGAGCGCAAGCGCGGCGGCGGACGCAGCGGGACGCGCGAGGGCGGACGTGGCCGCAGCGGCGGCCGCGAGGGCGCTCCGCGCGAGGGCGGCCCTCGTCGCCGCAGCGCTCCGCGCGATGCGAGCGCGCCCGCGGTCGCCGGTGGCGACGAGGGCGCGGCCGCGCCGGTCGCGGTGCAGGCGCCGGCGGACGTCGCCGGGGCCGGTGGCGACACCGCACCGGACGGCGCCGTGCCGGCCACCGGCGATGCGCCGAAGCGGCGCCGGCGTCGCGGCGGACGTGGCCGCAAGCGCCGCGAGGGCGAGGCCGCCGCCGGCCAGGCCGAGGCCGTGCAGGGTGGGGAGGCGCGCGCACCGCGTGCGCCGCGTGGCGAGGCCGGTCGCGAACCGCGCGCCCCGCGTGCGGCGTCGGCGCCGCGCGAGGTCGCCGCCAGCCGTCCTGCGGCCAGGACGCCCGCCGCAGGGGGCGCGCCGGCGCCGTCCCTGCTGGGCCGCATCACCCGCGGGCTGCGCTCCATCTTCGGCGGCAGTTCCGGCCGCTGACGCGCTGGATGCGGGCGCGAATCCCGCGCCCGCATCCGCGCCTGCGCCATCGCGCAGTGCACAAGGGCCCCGCGCGGGGCCTCTGCTAGATTGGCCGCTCCTTGGGGAGGGGACGCGGTCTTCGCGTGCTGGTCGATCGAATCCGCTCAATGCCGTCCTCGCCCGCCGTCGGGCGTGGCGTGGCCTTCGCGCTGGCCGCATTGCTGCTGGTGATGCTGGCCCGCACGCTGTGGCTGCTGGTGGCCGGGCCGCAGGTTCCGGACCCGGGGCCGCCCGACCTTCCGGCGAGCCCCGACGCCCCGGCCGGCAGCCTCGCCCAGTGGCAGCTGTTCGGGTCGCGCGAAGGGCCCGCGGCGGTCGTCCATGCGCCGCCCACCGCGCTCGGCCTGCAGCTGCGCGGCACCCTGGCCGCCGCCGATCCGGGCGCGGGGCTGGCCCTGGTGGCCGACGGCGAGAGCGAACGCGCCTACCGCGTCGGGGACCGGCTCCCCGGCGACGCCGTGCTGGAGGCGGTCCATCCCGACCGCGTGCTGATCCGCCGCGACGGCCGGACCGAATCGCTCGCGCTGCCGCGCGCGGCGGTCGGCGATGCGTCGCCGGCCGCGGTCCTGCCCGCGCCGATCGAGGCGGCGGTCGGGCCGACGAGTCTCGGCCGGCCGGACTTCGCCACGCAGCGCGCCGCCCAGGCCCCGCGCATCGCCGCGCTGCTCGACCAGGCCAACCTCCTGCCGGCGACCGAGAACGGCCGCGTGGTCGGTGTGCGCATCGGCAGCCGCGACCGCGGCCTGCTCGCGCCGCTCGGACTGGAGCCCGACGACGTCATCACCAGCGTCAACGGCGTCCCGCTCGACGCGCCGCAGCGCCTGCCGGAGCTGCCGGCCCTGCTGCAGCACGGCGGCGACCTGCGCGTGGCGGTGCGCCGCGACGGCCGCACCTTCGACCTCAACCTCGCCCTGTGACCGCGCGCCCATGCATCGACTCGTCCTGTCCGTCCTCCTGCTCGCCGCCACGGCGCATCCGCTGGCGCAGGAGCGGACGGTCGCGCCCGTCGCGTCGCAGCACACGCTGAACCTCAAGGGCGCCGACATCGGCGTGCTGATCCAGACCGTCAGCGAGATCACCGGGCGCAGCTTCATCGTCGATCCGCGCGTGGAGGCGCGGGTGACGGTCATCTCCAGCGCGCCGCAGTCGGTCGAGCAGATCTGGGAGACCTTCACCGCCGTGCTGCGCGTGCACGGCTTCGCCGTGGTGCCGGCCGGCGGCATGTGGAAGGTGGTGCCCGAGGCGGCGGCGCTGGGCGAAGGGCCGACGCTGTCGGCCGCGGGGCCGGACGCCCTGGTGACCCGGGTCATCGCGCTGCGGCAGACGCCCGCCGACGAGCTCGCCAACCTGCTGCGCCCCCTGCTCGGTCAGGGCGCGCAGGTGGCGGGGCAGGGCGGCAACCTCGTCGTCACCGACCGCGCCAGCAACGTCGAGCGCGTGGCGCGGCTGGTCGAGCGGATCGACGCCGGCAGCGGCGGCGCGGTGGAGGTGGTGGCGCTGCGCCACGCCAACGCGGCCGAGATCGCGCGCACCCTGGCCCAGCTCGAACCCGCCGCCACGCCCGGCCTCCCCACGCTCGGGGGCAGCGGCCGGCTGGTGGCCGACGCGCGCAGCAACTCCGTGCTGATCTCGGGGGACGCGACGCAGCGCCTGCGCCTGCGCACCCTCGTGGCCCATCTCGACACGCCGCTGGCCGAGGGCGGCGACAGCACCCAGGTCATCTACCTGCGCCATGCCAAGGCGATCGACCTGGTGCCGCTGCTGGAATCGGTCGCGGCGACCCTCACCGGCACCGCCGCCAACGCCGAGGGCGCGCGCGCGGCCACCATCGGCGCGCATGAGGAGACCAACGCCCTGGTCGTCACCGCGGCGCCGCCGGTGTTCCGCGAACTCGCGGCGGTGGTGCGCCAGCTCGACGTCCGTCGCGCGCAGGTGCTGGTCGAGGCGGTGATCGCCGAGGTCAGCGACGAACTCGCCGACCAGATCGGCGTGCAGTGGCAATCCACCTCGCTCGGCAACAATCCCGACGGCTCGCTCGGTTCCGGCGTGATCGGCGGCACCAACTTCCCCGGCCAGGGCGGTGCCGGCAGCATCATCGGCGCCATCCAGAACCCGCTGGGCGCGCTCGGCAGCGCCGCCGGGCTCAACATCGGCTACGTCGACGGCACGGTGAACATCCCCGGCCCGAACGGGCAGACCATCCGGGTCGCCCAGATGGGGGCGCTGATCCGCGCGCTGCGCGGCGACGGGCGCGCCAACATCCTCTCGCGGCCGAGCGTCATCACCCTCGACCACACCGAGGCCGAGTTCAAGGTGGCGCAGGAGGTGCCCTTCCTCACCGGGCGGTACACCAGTACCGCGGAGGGCGGCAGCAGCCTGCCGGGCAATCCGTTCCAGACCATCGAGCGCCGCGACGTCGGCCTGATCCTCACGGTCACTCCGCACGTCAACGAGGGCGACGCGGTGCGCCTGGACCTGCGCCAGGAACTCTCCTCGCTGTCGCCGGGCGTGGCCGGCGCGGTCGACCTCATCACCAACAAGCGCGAGATCCGCACCTCGGTGCTGGTGCCCGACGGCGGCATGATCGTGCTCGGCGGGCTGGACTCCGACGAACTGCGCGAAACCATCCAGGGCGTGCCGGGGCTCTCGCGCATCCCGCTGCTGGGCAACCTGTTCAAGTCGCGCGACGCCGCGCGCAGCAAGAGCAGCCTCATGGTCTTCCTGCGCCCGCAGATCCTGCGCGATGCGGCCACTGAGGCCGCGGTGTCCACCGAGAAGTACAACTTCCTGCGCACCCAGCAGCTCGAACAGCAGTACGAACACCGCAGCCGCGGCGGTCCGCGCCCGCTGCTGCCGGCCGATCCCGCCACGCTGTTCCAGCCGGGCGACGCGGTGCCGGTCCAGCCGGTGCCCGTGCAGCCGGGCGAGGAGTCGCTGCGGTGAACGCGCACGGCGAGGATCCGCGGCCGGGTCGTCCCGGCTACGGCTTCGCGCGGCGCCATGGCGCCACCCTGCTGGAGTGGCGCGGCACGGTGGCGCGCGTGGCGCACCGGCCGGACGTGGGGCTCGAGGTCCTCGCCGAGCTGCGCCGCCATCTCGGCGCGCCGCTGGAGCCGGTCGCCTGCGACGCCGCGGAGTACGAGCGCCTCCTGCGCACGCTCTACGCCGAGGGCGACGGCGCGGCCAACGCCATGGCCGAGGACATCGGCGGCGGCGACCTCGCCGACATCGCCGAGCACCTGCCCGAACCGCAGGACCTGCTGGAGAGCGACGACGACGCGCCCATCGTCCGCCTGATCAACGCGACCCTGACCGAGGCGGTGAAGCAGGGCGCCTCGGACGTGCACATCGAGCCCTTCGAGCAGCGCCTGGTCGTGCGCTTCCGCATCGACGGCGTGCTGCGCGAGGTGCTGGCGCCGCGCAAGGCCATCGCGGCCGCAGTGGTCAGCCGCATCAAGGTCATGGCGCGGCTGGACATCGCCGAGAAGCGCCTGCCCCAGGACGGCCGCATCGGCCTGCGCATCGCCGGCCGGCCGGTCGACGTGCGCGTGAGCACCATCCCGGTCGGCGGCAGCGGCGGCCAGTCCGAGCGCGTGGTGCTGCGCCTGCTCGACAAACAGGCCGGCAGCCTCGACCTGGCGCGCATCGGCATGCCCGAGGCCCTGCGCGCGCAGCTCGAAGCCCTGATCCACCGCCCGCACGGCATCCTGCTGGTCACCGGCCCCACCGGGTCCGGCAAGACCACCACGCTCTACGCGGCGCTGCAGCGCCTCAACGACGCCACCCGCAACATCCTCACCGTCGAGGACCCGATCGAGTACGACCTCGACGGCATCGGCCAGACCCAGGTGAACCCCAAGGTCGAGATGGGCTTCGCGCGCGGCCTGCGCGCGATCCTGCGGCAGGACCCGGACGTGGTGATGGTCGGCGAGATCCGCGACCTGGAGACCGCCGAGGTGGCCGTGCAGGCCAGCCTCACCGGGCACCTCGTGCTGTCCACGCTGCACACCAACTCGGCCGTCGGCGCCGTCGCCCGCCTGCGCGACATGGGCGTGGAGCCCTTCCTGCTGTCGGCCTCGCTGATCGGCGTGCTCGCGCAGCGCCTGGTGCGCGTCCTGGATCCGGCGCAGGCCGAGGCCTACACGCCCGGCGAGGCGGAGTGCGCCGCGCTCGGGCATGCCTGGTCGCCGACGCTGCGCTTCATGCGCCCGCGCGCGGACGCCGGCCCCGCGGCCTACCGCGGCCGCACCGGACTCTACGAGCTGGTGGTGTTCGACGACGCCCTGCGCGAGCTGGTCAACGCCGGCGCCTCCGAGCGCGCCCTGCTGGCCCAGGCGCGCCTGCGGACGCGCGCGCTCCTCGACGACGGCTGGGACAAGGTCTGCGCAGGCGTCACCTCGGTCGAGGAAGTGCTGCGCGTGACGCGGGAGGACTAGCCGGTGCCGCGCACGTCGTTCCGCCGTCCGCCGCCCGGCCTGCGCTGAGCCATGCCGGCCTTCCAGTTCCAGGCGCTCGACGCCACCGGCCGCAGCGAACGCGGCGTGCTGCAGGCGGACACCGCGCGGGCGGCGCGCAGCCTGCTGCGCGAGCGCGGGCTGATCCCGCTGGAGGTCGAGCCCGTCGCGGCCGGCGCGCGGGTACCGGGGGCGCCGCGCCTGGGCGCTGCCGGGCGGGTGGTGCTGACGCGCCAGCTCGCGACCCTGGTCCGCGCCGGCCTGCCGCTGGACGAGGCGCTGGCGGCGCTGGCCGACGGCGCGACGGGGCCGGGGCGCGCCATCGCCCTGGCGCTGCGCGCGCGGGTCGGCGAAGGCGCGACCCTCGCGCAGGCGCTCGATGGTTTTCCGCAGAGCTTCGACACGCTCTATCGCGCATCGGTCGCCGCCGGCGAGCGCTCCGGGCGCCTGGACCGCGTCCTGCTGCGGCTCGCGGCGCACCTGGAGTCTCGCGACGCGCTGCGTCGCAAGGTGGTGGGCGCGCTGGCCTATCCGGCCCTGCTGCTGGCGGTCGCCCTGCTGGTGGTCGCGGGGCTGATGCTCTACGTCGTGCCCGAGGTGACCGGCGTGTTCGCCCGCAGCGGGCAGGCCCTGCCGTGGCCCACGCGCCTGCTGATGGCCGCGAGCGACCTGCTGCGTGCAGGCTGGCCCTGGCTGCTCGGCGCGGCGCTCGTGGCGGGGACCGCGCTCGCGGCGACCTGGCGCCGCCCGGGCTTCGCCGGCTGGCGCGCTCGCCTGCTGCTGCGGGTCCCCGGCGTGCGCCGGCTCGCGGTCGCGCTCGACACCGCGCGCTTCGCCCGCACCCTCGCCATGCTCGGAGCGGCCGCCGTGCCGCTGCTCGACGCCCTGCGCCTGTCCACCGCGACCGTCGCAAACGCCAGCCTGCGCGCGGCCCTCGAGGACGCCGCGCGCCAGGTGCGCGAGGGCCTGCCGCTGTCGCGGGCACTGGCGCGCGACGGGCGCTTTCCGGCGGTCGCCCTGCGCCTGGTCGCCAGCGGCGAGCGCGCCGGCCGCCTCGACGAGATGCTCGACGCTGCCGCAGACCAGCTCGAGCGCGAGCTCGACACCACCCTCTCCGTCGCCACCGCCGCCCTTGGCCCCGCCGTCATCCTCGCAGTCGGCGCCGCCGTGCTCTTCATCGTCCTCGCAGTCCTGCTGCCGATCTTCGAGTTGAACCGGTTGGTGGGGTGAGGGGGTGGGGTTCGGGGCACAGGGCTCAGGGCATAGGGCGTAGGGCGTAGGCGCATCCCGCGATCTCCGAGCCCATGCCCCGCCCCAAGCCCCCCGAGCCCCAGGCCCTAAGCCCCAGGCCCAGGCCCAGGCCCCAGGCCCCGAGCCCCAAGCCCCAAGCCCCAAGCCCCAAGCCCCAAGCCCCAAGCCCCAAGCCCGGGCGGGCCCGTTGCCCGTCCTCCCCCGCGGGCCCGCTAAACTCACGCCCATGCCCTTCGCCCCGTCCGCCCCATGACCCTGCTGCGCTTCGATGGCGTCGCCAAGCGCTATCCCGGTGGACACGAGGCGCTAGTGGACGTCAGCTTCAGCGTCGAGGCCGGGGAGATGCTGTTCATCACCGGCCATTCCGGTGCCGGCAAGAGCACGCTGCTGCGGCTGGTGCATCTGTCCGAGCGGCCGAGTCGCGGGGCCGTGCTGGTGGACGAGCGCAACCTCGCGCAGGTGCGCGGTGCCCGCGTGCCGCACCACCGGCGCCGGGTGGGCACGGTGTTCCAGGACCATCGCCTGCTCGCGGACCGCAGCGTCTTCGACAACGTCGCGCTGCCGCTGGTCATCGCGGGCGTGCCGCGCGCCGAGATCGGCAAGCGCGTGCGCGTGACCCTGGAGAAGCTGGGCCTGGGCGGTCGCGAACGCGCGCTGCCGGCGCAGCTGTCCACCGGCGAGCAGCAGCGCGTGGGCATCGCCCGCGCGGTGGTGGCGCAGCCGCCGCTGCTGGTCGCCGACGAGCCGACCGGCAATCTCGACCCCCAGCTCGCCGCCGAGGTCATGCAGCTGTTCGCCTCGCTGCCGGCGCAGGGCACGACGGTCCTGATCGCCAGCCACGACCTCGCCCTGATCAAGCGCCTGCGCCGGCGGGTCCTGGTCCTCGATCACGGCCGCCTGGTGGACGACATCGCGCCCGAGGACCTCGCCGCATGAGTCCCCGCGGGGCACGCAACAAGGCGCGCAGCGAGCGCGTCCCCAGGGCGCGCGCCGGCGAGCGCCTGCGCGCCTGGCGCGAGCAGCACGTCTTCGGGCTGGTCTCCAGCCTCGGGCGCATCGCCCAGCGCCCCTGGGCGACCCTGCTGACCGTCGGCGTGATGGCGATCGCCCTGGCGCTGCCGCTGGGGCTGTGGCTGGCGCTCAAGAACGTCGAGCGCTTCTCCGGCCACGTGCGCGACTCCCGTGAGATCGGCGTCTTCCTGCGTCTCGACGTGGCGCCGGAGCGCGCCGCGGCGCTGGCCGACGCACTGCGCGCGCAGTCCGACGTCGAGGCGGTGGTGCTGAAGACGCCCGAGGAGGGTCTCGCCGAGTTCCGCCAGATGGGCGACCTCGCGGCGGCGCTCGACGCACTCGACGGCAACCCGCTGCCGGCGGTGCTGACCGTGGTGCCGGCGGCCTCCGCGGCCGACGGCGGCGCGGCGCTGGCCGAACGGCTGCGTGCCCTGCCGGAAGCCGACCTGGTGCAGCACGACGCGGTGTGGCGCGAGCGGCTGGACCGCTGGCTCGACTTCGGCGAGCGCGCGGTCGCGGTGGTGGCGCTGCTGCTCGGCATCGGCGTGCTGCTGGTGGTGGGCAACACCGTCCGCCTGGACATCGCCGCGCGCGCGGAGGAGATCGGCGTGCTCCAGCTCCTGGGCGCGACCGACCGCTTCGTGCGCCGGCCCTTCCTCTACCTCGGCGCCTGGTACGGCCTCGCGGCGGGCCTGCTGGCGCTGGCCGTGCTCGCCGCGGCCGGCCTGGCCCTGCAGCGCCCGCTGTCCGCGCTGGTGGCCAGCTACGGGGGCGAGTTCGCCCTGCACGGACCCGGCTGGGGCGGGGCCCTGACTGTGCTCGCCGTCGCAGTTGCGCTCGGCTGGGTGGGCGCGCGGCTTGCGAGCGGGCATCATCTACGCCGGACGCGTCCCGCCGAGCTCTGATCCCGGCCGCGTCCGAAGGGGAACCTCGCACCGCCATGCATGCCGCGCCCACGCTCCAGCATCTCGACGCCGACGCGCCGCGCGTGCTCGTCGTCGATGGCTCCCGCGTGGTGCGGCGGATGATCGAGGGCGTGCTGCGCAAGGAGCTGCCGGGCGTCGAGGTGGTCGGCGTCGACAACGGCATCGACGCCTGCGTGGCCATCGCCGAGAAGCCGGTGCACCTGGTGAGCACCTCGCTGTCGCTGCCGGACATGGACGGCATCGAGCTGGCGCGCCGCGTGCGCGAGCACCCGACCCAGGCCTACGTCCCGATCATCGTGGTCTCCGGCAACGCACAGGAGCACCTCGAGGCGCGCAGCTTCACCCCGGACATCACCGACTACTTCGACAAGGCGCTGGGCTTCAGCGCGCTGGCGGCCTTCATCCGCGGCTACGTGCATCCCGAGCAGGAGCCCGACGGCCGCGTGCTCTACGTCGAGGACAGCCGTGTGGTGGCCACGGCGACCTGCCGGATGCTGCAGCGGCACGGCCTCGAAGTGGTGCACGCGATCAGCGCGGAGGAGGCGCTGGAGCGCATCCAGGCGGCCATCGCCGAGGAGGCGCCGCCGGTCGACGTGGTGCTGACCGACGTCTACCTGAAGGGCGCGCTCAGCGGCGGCGACCTGCTGCGCCGGGTGCGCGAGGACTTCGGCCTCGACAAGTCGCTGCTGCCGGTCGTGGTCATGACCGGCGATGCCAACCCCGGCAACCAGAGCGCGCTGCTGCGCGCCGGGGCCAACGACCTCGTGCAGAAGCCCATCGAGGAGCGCCTGCTGGTCACCAAGCTGCTGTTCCAGCTGCGGCTGGCGCGGATGGCCCGCGGGCGGGCCCGGGCCGCGGCATGAGCCTGGAGCAGGTGCGCCTGGACGCGTCCTGGAAGGCGCGGGTCGGCGACTATCTGCTGCGCGAGGACATGCAGGCGCTGGCCGCCTTCCTGCGCAGCGAGAAGGCGCGCGGCACGCGCATCTTCCCGCCGGCGGGGAGCATCTTCGCGGCGCTGGACGCCACGCCGTTCGAGCAGGTCAAGGTGGTGGTGCTGGGCCAGGACCCCTACCACGGGCCGGGGCAGGCGCACGGCCTGAGCTTCTCGGTGCTGCCGGGCGTGCCGGTGCCGCCCTCGCTCAACAACATCTACGCCGAGCTCGAGCGCGACCTCGGCATCCCCCGGCCGGACCACGGCTGCCTGCTGCCCTGGGCGCGCCAGGGCGTGCTGCTGCTGAACGCGGTGCTGACCGTGCAGGCGGCGCAGGCCGGCAGCCACCAGGGGCGCGGCTGGGAGGGCTTCACCGACCACGTCGTGGAGACGCTCGCGCGCGAGCGGAAGGACCTGGTCTTCATGCTGTGGGGCAGCTACGCCCAGGCCAAGGCGCGGCGCGTCGATCTGTCCGCGCACTGCGTGCTGCGGGCGCCGCACCCCTCGCCGCTGTCGGCGCATCGCGGCTTCATCGGCTGCGGCCACTTCTCCAAGGCCAACCGCTGGCTGACGGCGCGCGGGCACGGCGCGATCGACTGGCGGCTGCCGCCGCGGGCGGAACTGGGCCTGGGCTAGGGCGCGCCCCGCGGTTCCGCGTCGCCGGAACGCGCAGGGCGTTCGTGCGCTGCGGCGTGCGCCGCGGGAGCCTGCCGCGCATGCTGCGAGTCCGATCCGGTCACGACGAGGCGAGGCATGCAGGCGACGCTGCTCACCACGGTCCTGCTGCCCCTGGCGCTGGGCGTCATCATGCTGGGCCTCGGCCTGGGCCTCGCCGGCGAGGACTTCCGGCGCATCGCCCGGTATCCGCGTGCGGTGCTGGTGGGCCTGGCCCTGCAGGTGCTGGTGCTGCCCTGGGCGGCCTTCGCGCTGGCCCTGCTGTTCGGCCTGCCGCCGGCGCTGGCGGTGGGCCTGATGCTGCTGGCCGCCTCGCCCGGCGGCGCCACCGCCAACATCTACAGCCACCTCGCGCGCGGCGACGTCGCGCTGAACATCACGCTCACCGCGATCAACAGCCTGCTGTGCCTGGTCACGCTGCCGATCGTGCTCAACCTGGCGCTGGGCTACTTCATGGGCAGCGGACAGTACGTGCCGCCGCCGGTGTCGAAGGTGGTCGAGGTGGCGCTGGTCATCGTGCTGCCGGTCGCGCTCGGCATGGGCCTGCGGCGCCTCGCGCCCGGATTCGCGGCGCGCGCGGAACGGCCGATCCGGGTCGCCTCGGTGCTGGTGCTGGCGCTGCTGATCGTGGCGGCGGTCGCGCAGTCCTGGCAGGTGCTGCTCGCGCACGTGGCGGCCGTCGGCCTGGCCTGCCTGCTGTTCAACCTCGTCAGCATGGGTGTCGGCTACGGCGCGCCGAGGGCGCTGCGCCTGCCGCGGGGGCAGGCCATCGCCATCTCGATGGAGATCGGCATCCACAACGGCACGCTGGCCATCTTCATCGCGCTCAACGTGCTCCAGGATGCGGCGATGTCGGTGCCGGCGGCGGTCTACAGCCTGCTGATGTTCTTCACCGCGGCCGCCTTCGCGCTCTGGCTCAACCGGCGGGGTGCCGGGGCGGCGGCGCCGACCGCGCCGGTCGGCGGGCACGCCCGGCTCAGGACATCGGGTTCGGGGTCGGCGCCTGTGCCTGCGCCTCCGGCAGGGGAATGAAGGTGTCCCGGTCCATGGGCGGCAGCGGGATCCGGCCCGCCGCCCAGTCGGCCTTGGCCTGCTCGATGCGGTCCCGGCGCGAGGACACGAAGTTCCACCAGATGTGCCGCGCGCCGACGGGCTCGCCGCCCAGCAGCATCAGCCGCGTCGCGCCCACCGCGGTCAGGGTGGGTGCGACGCCGCCGCGGAAGACCAGCATCTTCCCCTCCGGGTAGCGCACGCCGCCCACCTCCACCTCGCCACGGGCGACGTAGACGGCGCGCTCGGCGTGGCCCTCGGGCAGGCCCATGCGCGCGCCGTCGGCCAGTTCGGCGTGGACGTAGAACAGCGGCGAGCGGGTCCGGGCCGGGCTGCGCAGGCCGTAGGCCTCGCCCGCGATCAGCCGTGCAGACAGGCCGCCCTCGCCGAATTCGGGCAGCGCCCCGGCGGGGTGGTGGGCGAAGTCCGGCGCCGTCTCCTCGTCCTCGGTCGGCAGCGCCACCCAGGCCTGGATGCCGTCCATCGGACCGCCGCGCTCGCGCAGGCCGTCGAAGCGCTCGGAATGGCTGATGCCGCGGCCGGCGGTCATCCAGTTCAGCGCCCCCGGGCGGATCACCTGCTCGACCCCGGTGCTGTCGCGGTGGGTCATCTCGCCCTCGAACAGGTAGGTGATCGTGGAGAGCCCGATGTGCGGATGGGGGCGGACGTCGGTCTCGCGCGGGATGCCCGGCGGCATCTGCGCCGGCCCCATCCGGTCGAAGAAGATGAACGGCCCGACCATGCGTCGCGCGCGGAAGGGCAGCACCCGCCCGACCTCGAAGCCCCCGAGGTCGTGGCAGCGGGTGTCGATCACGATGTCGAGCATGAGCGGGTCTCCTCCTTGGCCGCTCCGCATCATGCGCCGGCAAGGCGCGGCTTTCCGTGACGGAGGACGTATCGCTTGCAATTGCATAGCGCGCTATCTATCATGGGCGCATGGACGCCCCGGACCCCGCCACCGCCGATCTGCCGCTCCGGCTCGACCAGCAGCTCTGCTTCTCGCTGTACTCCGCCAGCCTGGCGCTCAACAAGGTCTACCGCGGGCTGCTCGGCGAACTCGGACTGACCTACCCCCAGTACCTGGTGATGCTGGTGCTCTGGGAACGGGACGGACTGACCGTTTCCGAGATCGGCGAGCGGCTGTTCCTGGATTCGGCCACCCTCACGCCGCTGCTCAAGCGGTTGCAGGCCGCCGACCTGGTCTCCCGGCGGCGCGCGGTCGAGGACGAGCGGCAGGTGGTCGTGAGCCTGAGCGAGGCCGGCCGCGCGCTGCGCGAGCGTGCGAGGACGGTCCCGGCGGGCGTGCTCTGCGCCGCCGACTGCCCCGCCGAGGAACTGGCGGCCACCAAGCGGCAGCTCGACCGGCTGCGGGACAGGCTGCTGCGGCGCTGAGCAGTCGGGTCATTCAAGTAGCGCACGATTCAATCGTGCGGCATCGCGGCCCGGTGGCAGCCGCGGGGCTCTCCGAACGCCACCCTCATCCACCCAAGGAGCCACCATGTCCATCGAGAAGATCCTCTACCGCGCCCAGGCCACCGCCACCGGAGGCCGCGACGGCCGTGCCGTCTCCTCCGACGGCGTCCTCGACGTCCGCCTCAGCACGCCGCGCGAGCTGGGCGGCACCGGCGGCGACGGCACCAATCCGGAACAGCTCTTCGCCGCGGGCTACGCCGCCTGCTTCCTCGGCGCGCTCAAGTTCGTCGCCGGCCGCGAGAAGGTGGCGCTGCCGGCCGACGCCTCGATCGAGGGGCAGGTCGGGATCGGCCCGATCCCCAGCGGTTTCGGCATCGAGGTCGAACTGCGCATCGCCCTGCCGGGGCTGGAGCGCGCCCAGGCCGAGGCGCTGGTGGAGAAGGCGCATGTCGTCTGCCCCTACTCGAACGCCACGCGCGGGAACATCGACGTGACCCTGACCGTGGTCTGAGCGGGCGTCGCGGAGGGCGGATGCAGTGTTGTGCCCATGGGTGCCGCACTGCACCGCCCCGCGACGGTCGAAGGCGTAGGCTGCACGTGTTGCGTGTGGCCCCCGCCGCAAGACCCACGGGCGGAACGCCGGGGAACTTCCGGCGCGTTTAGCACTCAAATGTCGCGACTGCTAAGATCGGATCCTATGAACCAGACCGCCGCTGTCTCCACCGCCCTGGTGGCCAACAACCTGCCGATTCCGAGCGCGCTCGGGTCGCTCGACGCCTACATCGCCGCGGTCAACCGCGCGCCGATGCTGAGCGCCGAGGAGGAGCAGGCGCTCGCGCGCGAGTACCGGGACCACGAGAACCTCGACGCCGCGCGCGCCCTGGTCATGGCGCACCTGCGCTTCGTCGTCCACGTCGCCCGTGGCTACAGCGGCTACGGGCTGCAGATCGGCGACCTCATCCAGGAAGGCAACATCGGCCTGATGAAGGCCGTGAAGCGCTTCGACCCCGACATGGGCGTGCGCCTGGTGAGCTTCGCCGTGCACTGGATCCGCGCCGAGATGCACGAGTTCATCCTCAAGAACTGGCGCATCGTGAAGGTCGCGACCACCAAGGCGCAGCGCAAGCTGTTCTTCAACCTGCGCAAGTCCAAGAAGCGCCTGGGCTGGATGAACGCCGAGGAAGTGCGCGCCGTGGCCCGCGACCTCAACGTCGAGGAGCGCGAGGTGCTCGAGATGGAGGCGCGCCTGTCGGGCCGCGACGTCGGCTTCGACGCGCCGACCGATGCCGGCGACGAC
Source organism: Coralloluteibacterium thermophilum (assembly GCF_042654365.1). Taxonomy (NCBI): domain Bacteria; kingdom Pseudomonadati; phylum Pseudomonadota; class Gammaproteobacteria; order Lysobacterales; family Lysobacteraceae; genus Coralloluteibacterium; species Coralloluteibacterium thermophilum. The sequence goes on along the minus strand of NZ_JBHSGG010000001.1, from coordinate 47,286 downwards.
GACCACGCTCCGCCGGCGCCGGTGGCCTACCTGGTCGACCACCAGGACGACCCGTCCATGGCCTACGAGCGCGAGAGCGACGCCGACAGCAAGCTGGAACTGCTGCGCGACGGCCTGGCCGAGCTCGATCCGCGTTCGCGCGACATCATCGCGCGCCGCTGGCTGGACGAGGACAACAAGACCACGCTGCAGGAGCTGGCCGACGAGTACGGCGTCTCCGCCGAGCGCATCCGCCAGATCGAGGCCAACGCCCTCAAGAAGATGCGGGCGCTGTTCGCGGCCTGAGCCGCAGCGCCCGGTCCGGATCGACGACGGCCCCTTCGGGGGCCGTCGCCGTTTCCGGCCCGCGCGGTCACGCCGCGGCGGGGTCGTCCTTGCCGGGGGCGGCGCCGACCTCCTGCGCATCCTCCACCGCCGGCAGCGCCTCCCCGCCGGGCGGCGCGTCGGGCGGGACCACGCCCGGCGGCTCGCCGAAGATGATCCGCGCGTTGCGGCGGTGCGACCAGTAGGCCCAGGCCCAGTCCAGCATCACCACGAGGCGGTTGCGGAAGCCGATGAGGAAGTAGATGTGGGCCAGCAGCCAGGTCCACCACGCCAGGGTGCCGGTCAGCTCGCGGCCGTGGAACTCGGCGATGGCGTGCCGCCGGCCCAGCGTCGCCATGCTGCCGTAGTGCCGGTAGCGGAACGGAGGCGGGTCGCGGCCGTCGATGCGCGCACGGACGGCGCGGGCGACGTACTGCCCCATCTGCTTGGCCGCCGGCGCGATGCCCGGCACCGGCGTGCCGTCCTGTTCCAGGGCCGCGAGATCGCCGATCACGTACAGCTCCGGATGCCCGGGCACGGTCAGGTCCGGCCGCACCCGCACGCGGCCGGCGCGGTCGCGCTCGGCCGGCAGGCAGGCGCCGAGGGGCGAGGCCGCGACGCCGGCGCCCCACAGCACGGTGCGCGCGGCGAGGCTCGGCCGGCCCTCGAAGTGCACGCCGTCGGCGTCGATGCCGGTGACCTTGCAGCCGGTCTGCACCTCCACGCCCAGGCGTTCGAGCTGGCGCCGGGCGGAGGCGGACAGGCGTTCGGAATAGGTGCCGAGCACGCGCGGCCCGGCCTCGATCAGGCAGATCCGGGCGCTGGCGGGATCGATGTTGCGGAACTCGTCGCGCAGGGCGTGGCGCGCGATCTCGGCGAGCGCGCCGGCGAGCTCCGCGCCGGTCGGGCCGGCGCCGATGACGGCGAGATTGAGCCAGGCGCGGCGCTTCTCCGGATCCGGCTCGCGTTCGGCGGCCTCGAAGGCCATCAGCACCCGCCGGCGGATGCCCAGGGCGTCGTCGAGGGTCTTCAGGCCCGGCGCCCAGGGCGCCCAGTGGTCGTTGCCGAAGTAGGCGTGGGTCGCGCCGCTGGCGAGCACGAGGATGTCGTAGTCCAGGCTGCCGCCGCCTTCCAGGTGGAGCCGGCGCAGGCCGGGGTCGATGCGTTCGACCTCGGCGAGCAGGACGGTGGCGTTGCGCTGGCGGCGGAACAGGCGGCGCAGCGGCATCGCCACCGAGGCGCTGTCCAGCGCCGCCGTCGCCACCTGGTAGAGCAGCGGCTGGAACAGGTGGTGGTTGCTGCGGTCGACCAGGGTGACGCGGACCGGGGCGCCGGCGAGGCCCCGCGCCGCCGAGAGCCCTCCGAAGCCGCCGCCGACCACGACCACGTGGGGCTGCCGGGACAGGGTGGGGACGTCAGTGTGTGCAGGCATGCGGGCACCCTGGCACGGTGCCGGAGGAGGCGCGATGAAGGGCGCGCCGGGCTCAGCGGTTCGGCCAGAGCCCGGGCGTGGCCAGCTCCAGCACGTGTCCGTCCGGATCCTCGAAGTAGACGCTGCGGCCGCCGCGCTCCCAGCGCATCTCGCCGCGGATCGGCACGCCGTGCGCCCGCAGGCGAGCGAGCCAGGGCGCGTAGTCGTCCTCCGCGATCGCGAACGCCATGTGCAGCGGCCCGCTGCCGTCGTGGCCGGGGATGAGCCCGTCCTCCGTGCGCACGTCCGCGCGTGCGCCGCCGCGCGGGAACACCAGCAGCACGCCGCCGGCTCCCGCGTCGTAGGCCACCAGGCGCTCGCCCGCGGCCATGGCGCGCAGGCCCAGCACTTCCTCGAAGAAGCGGCGCGAGCGCGCCATGTCGTCCACGTAGAGCGCGGACTCCAGCAGGCCGCCGATGGGCGGCGCGAGCGTGCCGGTGGGGGTGGTCATGTCAGTACAGGTCCTGCGGGTCGACGTCGATGGACCAGCGTACCCGGCGCACCGAGGGCAGGCCGTAGAGGCGCGGCACCCACGCGTCGAGCACGGCGTGCAGGGCGGGGCGGCTGCGTGCGGACAGCAGCAGCTGGGCGCGCGCGCGGCCGGCGCGCCGGGCCATCGGCGCGGGCAGCGGGCCGTGGACGTCGAGGGCGACGCCGCGCGCCTCCGCATCCGCGTGCAGCGCCTCGCGCGCCTCGCCGAGGAAGGCCCGCGGCGCGGCCTCGTCGGCCGCCTCGGCGCGCAGCAGCACCATGTGCGCGTAGGGCGGCAGGCCGGCGGCCTCGCGGTCGGCCAGCTCCAGCGCCGCGAAGGCCGGATAGCCGCCCGCGAGCAGGGTCGCGAGCAGGGGGTGGTCCGGGTGATGGGTCTGCAGCAGCACCTCGCCCTTGCGCTGCGCGCGGCCGGCGCGCCCGGCGACCTGGATCAGCAACTGCGCGAGCCGCTCCGGCGCACGGAAGTCCGAGCTGTGCAGCCCCTCGTCCACGCCGACCACGGCCACCCGGGTGAGCTGCGGAAGGTCGTGGCCCTTGGCCAGCATCTGCGTGCCGACCAGGATGCCGGGCCGCTCCCCGAACTCGGCGAGATGCCGCTCCAGGGCATCGCGGCGCCGGGTCGTCCCGCGGTCGATGCGCAGGCGCAGCGCCTCGGGAAAGCGGGCGGCGAGCGCGTCGTCGATGCGTTCGGTGCCTGCACCCTGTGGCTGCAGCGCGAGGCTGCCGCAGTCCGGGCAGGCGCGCGGCGCGGCGGCGCGGGCGCCGCAGTGGTGGCAGATCAGCCGGCCGCCGCGCGCGTGCACGGTCATCGGCGCGTCGCAGCGCCGGCACTGCGCGCTCCAGCCGCAGTCGTGGCACAGCAGGACCGGCGCATAGCCGCGGCGGTTCTTGAACACCAGTGCCTGCTCGCCGCGCGCGAGCGTGTCGTCCAGCGCCTGCAGGAGTTCCTCCGACAGCCCGGCCTCCAGGCGGCGCTTGCGCACGTCGATCACGCGCACCGCGGGCGCGGTGGCGCCGCCTGCGCGCCGGGTCAGGCGGGCGTGCAGGTAGCGCCCGGCCAGGGCGTTGTGCAGCGACTCCAGCGAGGGCGTCGCGCTGCCCAGCACCACCGGCACGCCCAGCGCGCGCGCGCGCACCAGGGCGACGTCCCGGGCGTGGTAGCGCACGCCGTCCTGCTGCTTGTACGAGGCGTCGTGCTCCTCGTCCACCACGATCAGTCCCGCCTCCGGCAACGGCACGAAGACCGCCGAGCGGGTGCCCACCACCACGCGCGCCTGGCCCCGCGCGCAGGCCGCCCAGGCCGCCGCCCGTTCGCCGTCGGCGAGGCCGGAGTGCAGCGCGTGCACGGGGATGCCCAGCCGGCTGCGGAAGCGCGCCAGCGTCTGCGGCGTCAGCCCGATCTCCGGCACCAGCACCAGCGCCTGGCGACCGCGGGCGAGGCAGGCGGCGATGGCGTCGAGATAGACCTCGGTCTTGCCGCTGCCGGTGACGCCCTCCAGCAGGATGGGCGCGAATCCGTCCAGGTGCGCCCGCACCAGGGACGCGGCCTCGGCCTGCTCCGGGTGCAGCGGCGGAGGCGGCCGGGCGGCCGTCGCCCCCGTGGCGCCGTCCAGGGCGACGCGCTCGGCGTGGCCGCGCCCCCCGAGCGCGCGGGCCGCGCTGCGCCAGCCGGGCAGGTCGGCGTCGAGCACGGCCTCGGCCACGGTCTCCGTGCCCAGCCGGTCCGCGAACGCGGCCGGGCGGGTACCGGCGCGCAGCCGGGGGCGGGCGAGTTGCCCGGCCTCGGTCAGGCGCCATCCGAACGGGGTCGTCTCGGGCAGGGGGTCGCCGGCGCGCAGGGGGCCCGGCAGGGCCGTGGCGACGACCTCGCCCAGCGGCTCGTGGTAGTAGCGCGCCACCCAGGCCAGGGTCTCCGCCAGCTCGCCCGCCAGCAGGGGCGCGTCGTCGAGGACCGCCAGGGCGCGCCGCAGGGCCTGCGGGTCCACTGTCGCGGGTGCGGGACCGGTGTCGACGACGATGCCGACGCGCTCGCTTTGCCCGAAGGGCACGCGCACCCGGCAGCCGGCCAGCCGCGGCCCGGCCTCGACTCCCTCGGGCGGCAGGTAGTCGAAGAGCTGGGGCAGGGGAACCGGCAGGGCGACGCGCAGGCAGGGGCGCGGGGGCGGACTCATGCCGACAGTCTAGGAGCCCCGGCGACGGAAAGGGCCTGGGCCGTCCCGCCGGCGCCGCGGCGTGGGGGAGCCCTGCGACTTGCACGGTCTTGTTGCCCGGGGAATGAGGAAGCACCCGCAAGTCGCCGCCCCCGGGGGAGATTCCCTGTTATCCACACGATCTGTGGATAAGTTTGTGGATCCCGGGAGGAGAACCGGCGGGAGCGGCCTTGCCGTGGGCCCTTCCTCAACTTGGCGAAAAAGTGACCAAGCTGCATTTGTGCATAAGAATCAACAGCTTGGCTGTGACGGGTGTGTTGCCGATCGGTGAACGGGTCGCGCAGGCCTGTTGCGGTGCGGCGCCTGCGCGCTTGTGTACAACGTGATGGCGGTGGCAGGCCGCGCCCCGCCTGGAAGAGCGGATTTTCGGCGCCTGTCAAGCGCGATCCGCCCGGGTACGGAGGGTGTACGGGGGCGCCGGGCCAGCGAGGCGGCGGCCCGCGCCCTGCGGCGTGCCCCCGGCGCTCGGCACCCTCTAGAATCCCTGGGCCGCCGCCCCGCCGACCCCATGCCCCCCACGCCGTCCGCTCCGCCCGCCGGTTCCGTTTCGCCTGCCGCCTTCGCTGCCTTCGTGCGCGGGGTGGAGCGCCGCGGCTACGTGTTCGCCGAAAGCCAGTGCGGGGACGCCGCGCGTGCCCACCAGGCGCTGGCCCAGGCCCTGGTCGAGCTGCGGGCCCGCGCCGGCACGCTCGCGCTGGCGGACTGGTCGCTGGCTTTCTGGGCGCGCCTGATCGCCCAGCCCCAACTGCGGGGCTTCGCGGCCGGCAGCGATGCCCCGCCCGAGGCCGACGTGCTGGGCGCGATCACCGCCGGGCCCCGGGCCGCCCTCCTGCTGCGGTTGGTCGGGGGCCTGGAGCTGGGCCCGGCCGCGCGTGCGCTCGGGGTCTCCGAGCAGGCCTACCGGCACGCGCTGGCGCGGGCCATGGAGACGCTGCGCGGCCGCGCGGACGGCGCGTCCGACGCGGCCCTGTTCGCGCTGCGCGACGCGCTGCACGCGCGCGTCAAGGCGCTGCCCGAGCCGATCCGCGCCCATCTGGCGCAGATGCGGGAGGACATCGCGCGCGGCCGCACGCCCCCGGCGCCGCCGGCCGCGGCGCGACCCGCGACCTCCTCCTCCCGGCGCCGCGGCCTGCTCGTCGTGCTGTGGATCGCCTTCGCCGCGGTCCTGCTGGCGCTGGCGGCGACCTTCCTGCCGCGCGAGCGCGTGCCCGGTCTCGCGCCCGGCGTGAGCCAGGCGCTGCCGGAGGCACCGCTGCCGGCGCGGACTCTGCCGCCCGAGGCCGAGCTGCTCGCCGACCCGGACTTCGCCATGCATGCCGACCCGGACGGTGCGCGCATCGCGCAGCGGCTGGACTTCTTCAGCTGGTACGCCGCGGAAGGGGCGGACCTGGCGACGGAGGCCGCCGATGCGTCGCAGTGAACCCCGCCTGCGTCGCCGCCTGCGTGGCCTGCTCGCGCTCGCCCTGCTGCCCGCCGTCGGCCTCGCGGCCGTGCCCTGGACCGCGCTCGACCCGGCCCTCCGCGAGGTGCTGGCGCCATGGCGGTCGAGCTGGAACGCGCTGCCGGAGCCGGCCCGCGCCCAGCTCGCCGACAACGCCCGGCGCTGGGCGGCGATGACCCCCGCGGAGCGGGCCGCCTACCGCACCCGCGCCGAGGCCTTCGCCGAGCTGCCGCCGGGCGAACGGGCGCAGCTGCGCGGGCGCTACGCCGACTGGGAGGCGCTGGAGCCGGCCGAGCGCCAGCGCCTGCTCGACACCGAGCGCGCCTACCTCGCGTTGCCCGAGGCGCGGCGCGAAGCCCTGCAGGCGGCCTTCGAGGCGCTCGATCCCGACGCCCGCACCGCGTGGCGGCTCGGTCCCGAGGTCGGGCAGTGGTTCTCCGGCCTGCGGCCGCTGTTCGCCTTCGTGCCCGTGGAGGAGCGCGACGCGACCCTCGAGATGCTGCGGGCGCTGCCGCCCGAGACCCGCGAGACGTTCTCCGGCCTGGCGCGCCGGCTTTCGGCCAGCCAGCGCGAGGCCCTGCGCCGCGACCTGCTCGCGGCCGAGCCGGACGCGCGCGCGGCGCTGGTGCGCAGCCGCGCCGGCGGGCAGTGACGCGGGCTGCCGGGGCTACATCCGGACCAGGCTGGTGACGGTCGCCACGCCGAGGCCCATGGACAGCAGCACGAGGTAGACGAGGCCGATCGCGGCGTACTTGAGCAGGGTCGCCGGCCAGCCCTGCCCGTAGACGCGCTTCTGCGCGATCAGCAGGTAGAGCGGGATCCAGACGTAGATCGCCGCCAGTACCCAGGAGAGCAGGGTCCCCACCGCCGGCCACGTCGGCGCCAGCCACGCCTGCAGGGCGTAGACGAGCAGCAGGGCGAGGATCGCCATGCAGATGAAGGCGTGGCTGTGCAGGGCCACGATCAGGTGCTCCATGTACAGCCTGCGCTTGAACAGGTAGGCCGTCTTCAGCATCAGCGCGAAGATCGGCAGCAGCACGAACAGGGTGGTCGGGATCGCGCCCAGCAGGGCGTCCTTGTAGGCGTCCGGCTCCTGGCCGATGCGCTGCAGGTTCCTCTGCGCGCGCGCGACCTGGCGGTTGAGCCAGCCGTTGGCGAAGGCCGGCAGCCCTTCCACCTCGATGGGGTTGTCCACCGGGTTCCAGTCATCGCCGTCGCCGAAGCGGATCGGCAGCGGGGCCGGCGTTCTGCCCGGGGCGGGGCCGGCGCCGTCCGCGCCTGGATCCGCCGCGCCGAGCTGCGCGAGGCGGGCGCGGGCACCGCGGTCGATGCGCTGCCCTGCGGTGTCCAGGGCGGTCGCGACGCCGGGCACGGATGCGGCTTCGCGGCGCGCGGCGGACAGTTCCTCCAGGGCCTGCCTGCGGATCCGCTCCACTTCCTCGGGTGTGGTGGCCGAGGCGAAGGCGCCGTGCATGCCGACGCCGGCGTCGCTGCCCGCCGCGGCGTCGCCGTCGAAGCTCATGCTCAGCCGCGCGACGAAGAAGGTCAGGATGCTCAGGAACACGAACAGCCGCACCGGGCTGACGTAGCGCACGCGGCGGCCGGCGAAGTACTCGGTGGACAGGTGCCCGGGGCGGAAGAACAGCGGCGCGACGGTGTTGAGGATGCGCGAGTCGAGCTCGAACACCGAGTCGAAGAAGTCGCCGACGATCGACGAGAAGTGGCGCACCAGGCCGCGCACGGGCTGGCCGCAGACGTGGCAGTGCTCGCCGAGCAGGGCCGTGCCGCAGTTCGCGCAGTGCGGCTGCGCCACGGCGGCAGACCCCGTGTCGGCGCCAGGAGCGGCGGTGGCGGGCGTGCTGGTCATCGTCTCCCTCCGGCAATGGCGGCCTCCCCTGGCCGCGGCATCCTCGGCCCGACCCCGCAGGGGAGGAGGGGCCGCCCGTCCGGAGCGTGCCATGTCCACGCCTGCCATCTCAAAGTGCCCGGCGCGCCCTAGAATGGCCGGCCGCACCGCCACCGGCGCATCGCCGGTGCGCGCCGGCTTCCGGATCGTCCCGATGTCTTCTCCCGCCCGCGCCCGCGAGCTGCGCACGACCGCGCTGCTCGCGCTGCCGCTCATCCTCGGCCACCTTGCGACCGGCCTGATCGGCTTCGTGGACACCGTGCTGGCCGGCATGCACGGGACCGTGAGCCAGGCCGGTGTGACCGTGGGGAACGCGTTCTGGTCGATCGTCGTGCTGGTGCTGGTCGGCACCCTGCTCGCGGTGCCGCCGTCGATCTCGCAGCTCGTCGGCGCCGGCCGCGAGGACGAGATCGGGCCGGTGTTCCGGCAGGCCCTGTGGCTCGCCGCCGGGCTCGGCCTGGCCCTGTTCGCGCTGCTGAGCGCGGCCGCCTGGATGCTGGCGCCGCTCGGGGTCGATCCCGAGATCCGTCCCGCCGCGGCGGCCTTCCTGCGCGGCGCGCGCTGGGGCGCGCCGGCGCTCGCGCTCTACCTGTGCATGCGCTACACCAGCGAGGGCCTCGGCTGGACCCTGCCGACGATGGTGTTCGGCTTCGCCGGCCTGGGCGTGCTGGCGCCGCTCGGCTACGCGCTGATGTTCGGGCTGGGCGGCCTGCCGGCGCTGGGCGCGGCGGGCCTGGGCTACGCCACCGCGTCGATGGTCTGGCTGCAGGCGCTCGGTTTCGGCTTCTACCTCGCGCGGACCGCGCGCTTCGCCCACCTCGGCCTGTTCGCGCGCTTCGACGCGCCGAGCGCCGCACGCATCGGCAGCCTCCTGCGGCTCGGCCTGCCGATCGGCATCACCGTGTTCATGGAGGGCAGCCTGTTCGTCGCGACCACCTTCCTGATCGCACACCTCGGCGCGGTGCAGACCGCGGCGCACCAGATCGCCATCAGCGTGGCGACGCTGTGCTTCATGGTGCCGATGGGGCTGGCGGAGGCGACGACGGTGCGGGTGGGGCGCGCGGCGGGCGCCGGCGACGCGGAGGGGCTGCGCGCCGCGGTGCGGGCCGGCTACGTGCTGGTGATCGGCACCCAGCTCGTCTCCGGCGCGCTCCTGTTCCTCGGCAACGAGGCCATCACCGGGGTGTACACGCGCGACGCCGCGGTCGCCTCGCTGGCCGCGACCCTGATGCTGTACGCGGCGATGTTCCAGTTCCCCGACGGCATCCAGGTGCTCTCCGCCGGTGCGCTGCGCGGGCTCAAGGACACCCGCGTGCCGATGCTGCTCGCGCTGGTCGCCTACTGGTGCCTGGGCCTGCCGCTCGGCGCCCTGCTCGGGGTCGGCCTGGGCTGGGGCGCACCGGGCCTGTGGTGCGGCCTGATCGTCGGCCTCTCCGCCGCGGCGGTGATGCTCTCGACGCGCTGCAGGCGCAGCGTCGCCGCCTTCGCCGCGGGGCGGCGCCCCGCATGACCTGTGGGCGTGGGCCTGCCGCGGAGGCAGGGGTATCCTGCCCGCCTCGACCATGGAGTTGTCCCACATGAACGAACGTCGTCCGGGTCCGGTCCGGCGCTTCTTCGGCGGTATCTGGAGCGTGCTGAGCTTCTTCAGCCTGCTCATGCTCAATCTCTTCGTGCTGCTGGTCCTCGCCGTCATCGTCGGCGTGGTCGTCGGCAGCCGCGGCAGCGCGCCGCTGCAGGCGGACACCGCGCTGGTGATCGCGCCGGAAGGCGCCCTGGTCGAGCAGTTCTCCGCGGACCCCGCCTCGCGCGCGCTGGCGCGCATGAGCGGCGGCGAGGTCAAGGAAGTGCAGCTGCGCGACGTGCTCCGCGCGATCGAGGCGGCGAAGGACGACGACCGGATCGCGCGCATCTTCCTGCGCACCGACAAGCTGAGTTCGGCCAGCCTGGCCGCGCTGCGCGAGGTGGGCGCCGCGCTGCGCGAGTTCCGCGAGACCGGCAAGCAGGTCGTCGCCTACGGCGACAGCCTCGGCCAGACCGGCTACTACCTCGCCGCGCAGGCCGACACCGTCTACCTGCATCCCTTCGGCGACGTGTTCCTGCGCGGCCTGGGCGGCAACCGCCTGTACTACCGCGAGGCGCTGGAGGACAAGCTCGGCATCGACGTGCACCTGTTCAAGGTGGGCGAGTACAAGTCGGCGGCCGAGCCCTACGTGCTCGATGCGGCCTCGCCGGAGGCGAAGGAGGCCGACCTCTACTGGATGGGCGACCTCTGGGACCGCTACCTCGCCGAGGTGGCCGAGGCGCGCGGGCTCGACGTCGGGCACCTGCGGGTGGGCATCGACATGCTGCCGGAGCGGCTCGCCGCGCTCGGCGGCGACACCGCCCGCCTTGCGCTCGAGGACGGCCTGGTCGACGGCCTCAAGACCATGGACGAAGTGCGGCGCGAGCTGATCGAGCTGGGTGCCGAGGACACCGACAACCACACCTTCCGCCAGGTCGGCCTGGACGACTATCTCGCCCGTGCCGAGCGCGACGCGCAGCCGCGCGGCACCCGCGACACCGTCGGCGTGGTGGTCGCGCAGGGCGCGATCAGCGGCGGCGAGCAGCCCCCGGGCGGCGTCGGCGGCGAGTCCACCTCCAAGCTGCTGCGCCAGGCGCGCGAGGACGAGAACGTCAAGGCGGTCGTGCTGCGCGTAGATTCCCCGGGCGGCGAGGTGTTCGCCTCCGAGCAGATCCGCCGCGAGGTCGAGCTGCTCAAGGCCGAGGGCAAGCCCGTGGTCGTCTCGATGGGCGGCGTCGCCGCGTCCGGCGGCTACTGGATCTCGATGAACGCCGACGCGATCTACGCCGACCCCTCGACCATCACCGGCTCGATCGGCATCTTCGGGCTGTTCATGACCTTCCCCGAGACCCTGGCGAAGATCGGCGTGCACGCCGACGGCGTCGGCACCACGCGCTGGGCCGCCGCCATGGATCCGTCCACGCCGCTCGATCCGGGTTTCGCCCAGTACGTGCAGACCATCATCGAGAAGGGCTACCGCGACTTCACCGGCAAGGTGGCCGAGGCGCGCGGGCGCAGCGTCGAGCAGATCGACGCGGTGGCGCGCGGCCGGGTGTGGAGCGGCGCGCAGGCGCACGAGCGCGGGCTGGTGGACGAGCTGGGCGGCCTGCGCGACGCGCTGGCGCGTGCCGGCGAGCTGGCCGGCCTGGAGCAGGACGCCTACCGCGTGAACTACATCGAGAAGCCGCTGACCCCGTTCCAGAAGCTGCTGTCGGACATGGGGCGCAGCGCCCAGGCGCGGGCCCTGGTGCAGGCCACCGGCATCGCCGGCCTGCTCGGCGCCGACGACATCGGCGCCCAGGTGCAGCGCGACTTCGGCTGGCTGCAGGGCAGCCGCGGCGAGGGCCAGCCCTTCAGCATCCTCGCCCACTGCTTCTGCGAACTCTGACGACGAGGACGCAGTGCCCACGCGACGCCCGGCCCCGTGCCGGGCGTCGTCGTTCGAGCGGGCGGCTCAGTCGCCGGCGGCTCCGGGCGCGGCCTCGCTGCGCGGTTCGACGGGCCGGTCGGCGTCGTCGGCCGGCGGTGCCGTGCAGGCGGTGGTGGCGAGCGCGATCAGGACGAGCGGGACGAGGCGGGGCATCGGCGGCTCCTCGGGAGGACGGGCGGGCTATCCTAGCCACGGGTCCGTGCGCGGCACGTCGCCGCGCGGAGGAGAGGCTGGAATGAGCGACGCACGCTGGCGACTGGACGGCTGTACCGCACTGGTGACCGGCGCGAGCGCCGGCATCGGCCTCGCCGCGGCACAGGCGCTCATGGGGTTCGGCGCCGACGTGGTGCTCGTGGCGCGCGACCAGGCGCAGCTCGACGCCGCCGCCGACGATCTCGAGACCGCGCATCCCGAGCGCAGCGTGCACGCCTTCGCCGCGGACCTCGCCGACGGCGAGCAGCGGCGCGAGCTGTTCGACTGGATCGAGGACCTCGACTGCGGCCTCGACGTGGTGGTCAACAACGTCGGCGGCAACCTCGTGCGCGCCGCTGTGGACTACGCCGAGGACGAGTGGCGCGCGATCTTCGAGACCAACCTCTTCAGCGCCTTCGAGATCTGCCGGTTCGCCTACCCGCTGCTGGTGCAGAGCGACGTGCCGGCCATCGTGAACGTCGGTTCGGTCTCGGGCGCGACCCACGTGCGCACCGGCGCGCCCTACGGCATGAGCAAGGCCGCCCTGCACCAGCTCACCCGCAACCTCGCGGCGGAGTGGGGCGCGGACGGCATCCGCGTTAACGCGGTCGCCCCCTGGTACATCCGCACCCGCCGCACGGCAGGGGCGCTGGCCGATCCCGACTACCACGACGAGGTGCTGGCGCGCACGCCGCTGCGGCGCATCGGCGAGCCGGACGAGGTCGCGGCGGCGGTGGCCTTTCTCTGCCTGCCCGCCGCGGGCTACGTCACCGGGCAGTGCCTGGCCATCGACGGCGGCTTCCTCGCCTTCGGGTTCTGACGACGCGCCGCCGCGCTCAGCGCGACGGACAGGCCTGCATCGCCGCGACGATCTCCGCCTCGCGCGCCTGGAGGCGCGCCCGCTCCGACGGCTGGGCGCGGAAGACACGGCCGCGCACGGCCTCCAGCTCCTCGCGCCGGCGCGCGCAGCTCTCGGCGGTCCCGAGCGGGCGACAGACGTCCTCGACCCAGGTGCCGGGCGCGTGCTCCGAGCCGGCCACGACCGGCGACTCGCCCGCACGCGCGGGCACGTCCGGGCGGCGCGGCGAGACGCCGAGCGCCCACAGCGGCACCCAGCGGCGCTCGCCCGCGCCGGTCTCGTCGAGGTAGGTGCTGCCGTCGTGGCGGACGCACTCGAACAGCGTCGGCGCGACGGTCGTCGCCGGGACTGCGGGCGCGGGCGGGACGGTCGCCGCGGCGACGGGCGCAGGCGCCTCGGCCAGCACCGCCGGGGGCGGCAGCGGCGGATCCTGCGGGCGCGCATAGGCCCGCACCTCCTCGCGCTGGCCCTCCGGGCAGGGCGTGTTCTGCACGCTCAGGCTGCCGTCGGCCGCCGTGCAGCGGTAGACGCGCACCTCTTCCGCCGGTGCGGTCGCCGCGACCAGCAGCAGGAGGGCGAGGACGGTGCGCGGGGGCATGGTGGCATTCTCCGGCGGCACCGGGTCGAGGTCTCGTGAGCCGGGGTCGCCGGCCTCGGCCGGCCGACGAACGGCGTGGGCGTCGGGGGCCGTGCGGGCCCGTGCCTAGGCCCGCAGCACCGTGCCGGTGAGCGCGTCGCGGATGGGGGTCGGGGCGGGAAGGCCGCCGGTCTCGCCCTCGACGAGGCCGTCGATCTCGGCCAGCAGGCCGGCGTCGAGCTCCTCGCGGGCGAAGGCCGGCGGCCGGCCGCTGCGGTTGGCGCTGGTGGACACCAGCGGCATGCCGGCGGCCAGGCAGAGGGCGCGGACGACCGGATGCGCGCTGATGCGGATGGCGACGTTCGGGTGGGCGCCGCGGATCCACGCCGGCACCGCGTCCCGGGCCGGCAGCAGCCAGGTCTGCGGGCCGGGCCAGGCGGCGAGCACGGCGGCGCGACGTTCCGCGGGGAGGGCGTCCAGGTCGACCAGGGCGGCCACCTGGTCCAGCGTCGCGGCGACCAGGATCACGCCCTGGGCCGCAGGTCGCCGCTTGGCGGCGAGCAGGCGTTCCACGGCGGCCGCGTCCATGGGATCGCAGCCCAGGCCCCACACGGCCTCGGTCGGATAGGCCAGCACGGCGCCCTCGCGCAGGCGGCGTGCGGCGGCGTCGATCCCGAGCGTTCCACTCATCGGCGTATCGCGGCCCGCGCCGGCCTCAGAACGGCACGTCCTCGCGCGCGATGGGCGCGGCGGCCGTCTTCTTCGTGGCCTTGGTCGCGGCCTTCCTGGCCGCGGTCTTCTTCGTGGCGGCCTTCTTCGTCGCCGCCTTCTTCGCGGTCTTGGTGGCGGCCTTCTTGGCCGCGACCTTCTTCGTCGCCGCCTTGCGCCCGAACCTGCGCACCGGCTTCCCGGTCTCCTCGAGGATCTTCTGGCATTCCTCGAGGGTCAGCGAGGCGGGCTCGCGCTCCTTGGGGATCTTGCCGTTCTTCTCGCCGTCGGAGATGTAGGGACCGAAGCGCCCGTTGAGCACCTGCACCGTCGTGCCCTCGAAGGACTTGATGATGCGGTTGCGCGCGATCTCCTCCTTCTCGTGGATGAGGAACAGGGCGCGGGCGAGGTCGATGGTGTAGGGGTCGTCCTCCTTCTTCAGCGAGGCGTAGGTGCTGCCGCGCTTGGCGAAGGGACCGAAGCGGCCGATGCCGACGGTCACCGGCTCGCCCCCGTCCTCGCCCAGCGTGCGCGGGAGCAGGAACAGGTCGAGCGCCTCCTCGAGAGTGAGCGTGTGCATGCTCTGGCCGGGGCGCAGCGAGGCGAAGGTCGGCTTCTCCTCGTCGTCCTTGGTGCCGATCTGCACGTAGGGCCCGAAGCGGCCCAGGCGCACGCTGACCGGCTTGCCGGTCTTGGGGTCGGTGCCCAGCTCGCGCGCGCCGGTGGCCTCGGACTTGTCGACCGTCTCGATCTTCTCGTCCACCGTCGACTTGAACGGCTTCCAGAAGCGCTCGAGCAGCGGCACCCAGTCCTCCTCGCCGCGGCTGACCGCGTCGAGCTGGTCCTCGAGGTTGGCGGTGAAGTCGTAGTCCACGTACTGGCTGAAGTGGCCGGACAGGAACTTCGCGACCGCGCGGCCGACGTCGGAGGGCTTGAAGCGCCGGTTGTCGAGGTAGACGTACTCGCGGTTCTGCAGCACCTGGATGATGCTGGCGTAGGTCGAGGGACGGCCGATGCCGTACTCCTCGAGCGCCTTCACCAGGGAGGCTTCCGAGTAGCGCGGCGGCGGCTCGGTGAAGTGCTGGGCGATGTGGATGGCGCCGAGCGGGATGCGGTCGCCGGGCTTCATCGCCGGCAGCTTGCGGCCCTGCTCGTCGTCCTCGGCAGTCTTCTGGTCCTTGCCTTCCTCGTACACGGCGAGGAAGCCGGGATCGACCACGGTGGTGCCGCTGGCGCGGAAGGCGTGCTCGGCGCCGCAGGCCAGCTCGACCGAGACCGTGTTGAGGGTGGCCGGCACCATCTGCGAGGCGACCGTGCGCTTCCAGATGAGCTCGTAGAGCTTGAGCCCGTCGGCATCGACGTAGCGGGCGATCGAGGCGGGGGTGCGCAGCGCGGAGGTCGGGCGGATCGCCTCGTGGGCTTCCTGGGCGTTCTTGGACTTGGTCTGGTAGACGTTGGGCTTGTCCGGCACCGCCTGGGTGCCGAAGTCGCGCGCGATCACGTCGCGCAGCTCGGTCACGGCCTCCTGCGAGAGGCTCACCGAGTCGGTACGCATGTAGGTGATGAGGCCGACCGTGCCTTCCTCGCCGATCTCCACGCCCTCGTAGAGCTTCTGCGCCACGCGCATGGTGCGCGAGGTGGTGAAGCCCAGTTTGCGTGCGGCCTCCTGTTGCAGGGTCGAGGTGATGAAGGGCGGCGCGGGGCGCCGCTTGCGCTGCTTGGAATCGACGTCGGTGACCGCCAGCACGCCGTTGGCCGCGGTCACCAGGCGCCTGCGCGCGGCCTCGGCGGTGTCGCCGTCGGTGATGGTGAACTGCTCGAACTTCTGGCCGTCGAGCCGGATCAGACGCGCCGCGAACGGCTGCGCCGGGTGCTGGCAGTCCGCGTCCACCGACCAGTACTCGCGCGGGACGAAGGCCTCGATCTCCTCCTCGCGCTCCACGATCATGCGCAGCGCCGGCGACTGCACGCGGCCGGCCGACAGCCCGCGCTGCACCTTGCGCCACAGCACCGGGGACAGGTTGAAGCCCACCAGGTAGTCGAGCGCGCGCCGCGCCTGCTGCGCGTTGACGAGGTCGCCGGAGATCTGCCGCGGGTTGGCCACCGCGTCCTTGATGGCGCGCGGCGTGATCTCGCTGAAGACCACGCGGAAGAGCTGCTTGCCGTCGAGGAGGCCGCGCTCCTTCAGGATCTCGGCCACGTGCCAGCTGATCGCCTCCCCCTCGCGATCCGGGTCGGTGGCGAGATAGAGGGCGGACGCGGACTTGGCGGCCTTGGCGATGGCCTCGACGTGGCGCTCGTTGCGGTCGATCAGGTCGTAGCGCATGGCGAAGCCGCGCTCCGGGTCGACCGCGCCCTCCTTCGGGATCAGGTCGCGCACGTGGCCGTACGACGCCAGCACCTGGAAGTCGTTGCCCAGGTACTTGTTGATCGTCTTCGCCTTCGCTGGCGATTCGACGATGAGGAGGTTCTTGGCCATGGCATCAAGCTCTGCGTCCCGGCAGCTGCCGCACGCGCAAAAGAAAGCAAAGCCCGCGTGAAACGCGGGCGTATCCTTTTTCCATTAGGCCACCACGCTGCGGCGGACTGTCAAGCGTGGAGGGTGGAGACGATGTCGCCGCGCCTCGCGGCGCGCCCGGCTCAGTGCACGGGCTCGGGCTCGTCCTCGAACATCTGGCTCTCCATCCAGGCGTAGGCCGCTTCCGAGCCCGGCTGGTTGAACAGCACCATCAGGACCACCCACTTGAGGTCGTCCACGTCGACCTCGTCCTGGTCGAGCGCCATGACCCGGTCGAGGACCAGCTCGCGCTGGTCGGCGTCGAGCACCCCGCTGGTCTCCAGGAACATGAGGAAGCCGCGGCACTCCACGTCCAGGCGCGCGGCCTCGGGCTCGGCGTAGACCCGCACCGGCGCGTCGCGGCGCGCCGGATGGGCGGCGGCCGGGCGCTGGCGGGCGAGCTCGTCGAGCCAGTCGAAGGCCTTGCTGATCTCCGCGGGCGAGAAGCCGACCTCGAGGAGGCCGGTCTGGAGCGAGTCGCGATCGCGGACCGCGTCGGGGTCCTCGGCGAAGTAGTGTTCGAAGAGGTAGAGCAGTACGTCGAGGATGGTCTCTTTCATCAACCTCAGCCTGCGCCGCGCTGCGGCGCGGAGGGACGGGGGAGTGGCGCGCCGGTCGTTAGGTCCGGAAGGCGGATCCCGGGGAGCGGCGGAGGTAACGGCCATGTTCGCAGGCCACCTGTCCCTCCATCTCCATGGCGAGCAGGATGGCGGAGGCATCCTGAACCGTCAATCCTGCACGCGCCGCCAGGATGTCCAGCGGTATGGGGTCGAATTCCAGCGCCGCAAGCAGGCTGTCCCGCGCCGGGTCGGCCCCGTCCGGCCGGGATTCAGGGGCGGGCGGGGGCGCGTCCAGCCGCGCGCGGAGCGCGACGCCGAGTTCGCGCGCGGTGGCGGCGATGCCTTCGATCACCTCCTCCGCGCTCTCGACCAGGGCCGCGCCCTGCCGGATCAGGCGATGGCAGCCCCGCGCCATCGGGTTGTGGATCGACCCGGGCACCGCGAACACCTCCCGCCCCGTCTCGGCCGCCAGCCGCGCCGTGATCAGGGCGCCGCTGCGCTCGGCCGCCTCGACGACCACCACCCCCAGCGCCAGGCCCGCGATGATGCGGTTGCGGGCCGGGAAGTGCGCCCGGTGCGGCCGCGTTCCCGGAACCTGTTCGCTCACCACGCAGCCGTGGCCGGCGATCTCCGCCTGCAGGGCGGCGTTGCTGGCGGGGAAGCAGCGGTCGGGGCCGGTGCCGAGCACCGCGAGGGTGTCGCCGCCGGCATCCAGCGCCCCGCGGTGGGCGGCGGTGTCGATGCCGGCCGCCAGGCCGCTGGTCACCGCGAGCCCGGAGCGCGCGAGGGTCGCTGCGAAGTCGCGGGCGATGTCGCGGCCGCTCCGCGTCGCCGCGCGGCTGCCCACCAGGGCCACCTGGGGCCGCCACAGCGCATCCGGGTCGCCGTCGACGAAGAGGGCCGCCGGCGCGGCCGGCGCGCGGCGCAGGAGCGCCGGGTAGTCCGCCGCGTCCCAGGTGATGAGGTGATGGCCGGGCGCCTCCAGCCATGCGCGGTCGGCGTCGAGCGCGGCGGGGTCGGGATGGCGGAGCGCCTGCACCGCCCGCGGACTCAGCCCCGCGGCGCGCCAGGCGATGGGGCCGGCGGCCAGTGCGGCACGCGCGTCGCCGTGCGTCTCGACGAGTCGCACCAGCGCATCGGGATTGGGTCGGGCGCGCAGCAGGCGCAGCCAGGCATCGTGAGCCTCGTCCATGTGGAAGTCCCGTCCGTGGGAGTGACGGGATCCTAGCGCATCGCGACGGGATCGCCGGAAACGGACGCGGCGCCCGGAGGCGCCGCGTCGAGTCAGGAGCCTGCCGGGCCCCAGGTCCCAGACCCAAGCTCAAAAATCCCGAGCCCCGAGCCCCGAGACCGGGCACAGGGCTCAGCTTCGGCCCACGGGCGCGGGGCGCCGGTCGCGGGCGCCGGAGGCGCCCTGGGCGGGTCAGTGCGTCGCGTCGGGGTGCTTGAGCACGTAGCCGACCTGCACCTGCTTGATGCCGTTCATGACCAGGCCGTAGCTCACCTTGTCGAAGGTGCGGAAGACCATGACGTGGCCGGCGAACTCGTCTGGCAGGCGCACGCGGTCGTTGTCCGAGGCCAGCGGGTTGCGGTGCGAGACCGTGTCGGCCTGCATCGCGCCCACGCGCCAGATCGAGAAGACCGTGCCGTTGTCGATGCCGTCGGCGGCGCCGGCCGAGATCGCGACGACCTGGTTCGGGCCCGCGGCCATCAGTCCGTCGGCCACCGCGAGCACCTGGAACTTGCCGTACGGCGCGTCCGCGGCCGGCGGATGCGGGAAGAACTGCAGGTCGAAGGGCTGCGGCTCCAGCGGCATCAGGCGGTCGCCGATGCGCACCTCGCGGCCCTCGTCGAGCAGCACCAGGGTCGAGACCTCGATGCCGCTGCCCTCGCCGCGCGTGACCTGCGCCTGGGTCAGGTCCATCAGCTCGATGCCGAGGAACTCGCGGTTCTTGCCGTAGTTGATGTCGTGCCAGACGGCCTGCCAGTCGGTGGCGAAGACGTCGCCGCGAAAGTCGCGGTCGACCCGGCGGGTCATGAAGGAGCCGCCCGCCTTGCGCTCGGCCCGGGTGTAGTGCTGCGTCGGGCGCACGATGGTGTACATCTGGCCCGGCTGCGACTCCGGGATGCCGCGCACGTAGGCGACCTGGCCGGCGGCGCTGCGCAGGCGGTCCTCCTCGAGCCCGACCACGTGCGGCAGGCCGTCGATGGAGTCGACCACGCGCAGCCGGCGCAGGAAGGGCTCGATCTCCGACAGCGGGACCGCGTCGATCATGGGCTCGGTGCGCGGGCCCGGCTCCACGCGCGCCTGCGGGCGCCCGTTGAGGTAGGCCAGGCTGATGCGGTCGCCCGGATAGATCAGATGCGGGTTCTCGATCTGCGGATTGGCCTGCCAGATCTCCGGCCACAGCCAGGGCCGCTGCAGGAAGCGCGCGGCGATGCCCCAGAGCGTGTCGCCCCGCTGGACGACATAGACGTCCGGATGGCCCTGGCGGACCTCCTGGGCGACGGCGAAGGTGGCGAGCGTAACGGCGGCTGCTGCGCAGACCGCGTAAAGCCGTTTCAGCATGGCGGCTATCTACCTGATTTCCCCGGACAGGCGTGCGGCACTATAGATCAACCCCGCAGCGCTCGTACACGCGCCCGGCGTTAGACTGTGACGCATCACCACTTGTAATGCCCCTGCGCGCAACCACTTCTACCGTCATGGCCAAGCTGACCATTCTGGAATTCCCCGATCCGCGCCTGCGTACTGTGGCGCAACCGGTCGAACATGTCGATGACGCCATGCGCGTTCTGATCGACGACATGTTCGAAACCATGTACGCCGCGCCCGGCATCGGCCTCGCCGCGACCCAGGTGGACGTGCACAAGCGCCTGCTCGTGCTGGACGTCTCCGAGGACAAGCAGCGCCCGCTCGTGTTCGTCAATCCGGAGATCCTCGCGCGCGAGGGCAGCCAGGTGTGCGAGGAAGGCTGCCTGTCGATCCCGGGCGTGTTCGCCGAGGTCAAGCGCGCCGCGAGCATCCGGGTGAAGGCGCTCGACCGCAACGGCGAGCCCTTCGAGATGGACGCCGACGGCCTGCTCGCGGTCTGCATCCAGCACGAGATCGACCACCTCGACGGCAAGCTGTTCATGGATCACCTCTCGCCGCTCAAGCGCGAGATGGCCAAGCGCAAGCTCGCCAAGCTGCGGCGCGGCGCCGCCTGATTTCCTGCGGCGCCGACCCGCGCGCCGCGTCCCGCCCACGATCCGCCCGGGCCCCTGGTCCGGGCGTCGCCGTCTCCGAAAGGTCCCCTGCATGGCCGCCCTCCGCATCGTCTTCGCCGGCACGCCCGAGTTCGCCGTTCCTGCCCTGGAGGCCTGCTGGACGCGCGGCGGCGAGGTGGTCGCGGTCTATACCCAGCCGGACCGCCCGGCCGGGCGCGGGCGCCAGCCGACCGCCTCCCCCGTGAAGCAGCTCGCGCTCAGGCACGGCCTCCCGGTGCGCCAGCCCGCGAGCCTGAAGTCCGCCGAGGAGCAGGACGCGCTGCGCGCGCTGGCGCCCGACGTGATGGTGGTGGTGGCCTACGGGCTGATCCTGCCGAAGGCCGTGCTCGCCATCCCGCGCTTCGGCTGCCTCAACGTGCACGCCTCGCTGCTGCCGCGCTGGCGCGGTGCGGCGCCGATCCAGCGCGCCATCCAGGCGGGCGACGCCGAGACCGGCGTCGCGCTGATGCAGATGGAGGCGGGGCTCGACACCGGTCCGGTGCTGCTGGAGAAGCGCACCCCCATCGCGCCGGACGAGACCGCCGGCAGCCTGCACGACCGGCTCTCGCGGCTCGGCGCGGAGGTGCTCGGCGACGGGCTGACCCTGCTGCGCGCCGGCATGCGCCCGGCGCCGCGCCCGCAGCCCGAGGCGGGCGTCACCTATGCGCACAAGCTCGAGAAGGCGGAGGCGCGCCTGGACTGGACCCAGCCGGCCGTGCAGCTCGCACGCGCGGTGCGCGCCTTCCATCCCTGGCCGGTGGCCGAGGTCCAGCTCGGCGGCGAGCGGCTGCGGATCCATGCCGCGGTCGCGCTCGACGAGGCAGGCGACGCCGAGCCGGGCACCCTGGTGCGCGCCGGGCGCGACGGGCTCGACGTCGCCACCGGCGCGGGCGTGCTGCGCATCACGCGCCTGCAGCGCGAGGGCGGGCGCCCGATGGCCGCCGCCGACTACCTCAACGCCCGCCCGGACCTGCTGCGCGCATGAAGCCGGGCGTGGCCGCGCGCGCCCTGGCCGCGCGCATCCTCGCGGCGGTACTGGACGGCCGCTCGCTGAAGGCCGAACTCGCCGCACGCCTCGGGACGCTGCCGGACCCCCGCGACCGCGCCTTCGTCGAGGCCCTCTGCTTCGAGGCGCTGCGTCGCCGGCGCCGCTACGACTTCGCGCTGTCGCGCTGGATGGCGCGTCCGCTCGCGCGCAGCGATGCCGAGGTGCACGCCCTGCTGCTGGTCGGGCTGACCCAGCTCGACGCCCTGCAACTGGCGGCGCACGGGGCCATCGGCGCCACCGCCGAGGCGGCGCGCGCCCTCGACAGGCCCCGGCACGTCGGGCTGGTGAACGCCCTGCTGCGGCGCGCGACGCGCGAACCGTTGCCGCACAACGACGACCCCGCGGTCGCCAGCAGCCATCCGGACTGGCTGGTCGCGGCCCTGCGCGCCGACTGGCCCGAGGACTGGCGCGCCATCCTCGATGCGAACCTGCAGCCCGCGCCGGCGTGGCTGCGGGTGAACACGCGCGTGCAGTCGCGCACGGCCTACGTCGGACGGCTGGCCGAGGCCGGCATCGAACATGCGCTGCCGGAGGCGCCGGCCGAGGCCGTGGTGCTGGCGGGGTCGATCGCGCCGCAGCGCCTGCCGGGCTGGGAGGCGGGCGCGGTCTCGCTGCAGGACGGCGCGGCGCAGCTCGTCGCCGACGCCCTCGCGCCGCGTGCGGGAGAGCGCGTGCTCGACGCCTGCGCGGCCCCGGGCGGCAAGGCGGCCCACCTGCTGGAGCGTGCGGACATCGCGCTCACCGCGCTCGACGTCGACCCCCAGCGCCTGCTGCGCATCGGTGAGACGCTGGAGCGGCTCGGCCTCGCCGGTCGCGCCGACCTGCGCGCGGCGGACGCCGCCGAGCCCGCGACGTGGTGGGACGGCGTTCCCTTCGATGTCGTCCTGCTCGACGCGCCGTGCTCCGGGACCGGCGTGGTCCGGCGCCAGCCCGACATCCTGGCGCATCGGCGCCAGGGCGACATCGAGGCCCTGGCCGGTGCGCAGGCACGGCTGCTCGACGCGCTCTGGCCGACGCTGCGGCCGGGCGGTCGCCTGCTCTACTCGACCTGCTCCATCCTGCGCCGCGAGAACGCCCGGCAGGTCGAGGCCTTCCTCGGCCGCACGCCGGATGCCCGCGCCCTGCCTCTCGACGACCGCTTCGGCCGCATCGACGGCCGCGGCCGGCAGCGCCTGCCGGGCGTGGACGGCATGGACGGGTTCTTCTATGCCCTGCTGGAGAAGGGCGGGCGGGAGTAGCGGGAGACGGGCTTGGGTCCGGGGCTCAGGCTCGGGGCTCGGCGGGCGGAATCGGGCAGGCGCGGCGAGCGCGTCACGCCCGGCGGCTCAATCGCGCCCGTACTTCACCTGGTAGGCCAGCTTCTTGAAGGCGCCCACGAGCTTGTTGCGCGCCCATGCCTGGTCGGCCTCGAACTTGCGGATGGCGCGGCGCCGCGCACGGAATCGGTCGAGCAGGCGCTTGTGCGGCACGTAGCCCTGGTCCTGATCGTAGCGCTTGAGCGCGGCGGCGCCGGTGTCGGTCCCGCCGTCGCGCAGCCCCAGCTCGACCAGCAGCGACGGGCGCACGTAGCCCTCGCGCACCTCCGTCTCGATGGCCTCGGTGGTCAGTGCGCCGTGCTCCAGCATGTGCCGGATCTCCGCGGTCCACAGGTCGCCGTGGGGGTGGCCGGGCTCGACCCACGGCTGGGTGCGGATTTCGGTGTAGTGCAGGTTGCGCGTGCGCCCCGGCTCGAAGTGGTCGAGATCGTTCCAGCCGGTCGGGATCAGCTCCTGCATGTCCCCCGGCGCGAGCAGCGGGTCGATCGCCATCAGCTGGTTGTAGTCGTAGTCGCGCCCCAGGCCGGCGACGATGGCGTCGACCTTCCACGGCAGGCGCGCGCAGTCCATCAGCATCACCGCCGCGTGCTTGCCCCAGTCGGCCTGGTCGCGCGAGCCGATCTCGATGGCGATGCGGGCCTCGCCCATGGGGGTGTTCCACAGCTCCGCGATGTCGCGGAAGACCAGCATGTCCGAGTCCATGTACACCGCGCGCCCCGCATACCCGCACATCGCGGGGATGGCGAAGCGGCCGAAGCTGAACTCGGTATACGGTGCGTAGCGCGGATCCTCCACCGGGGGCGCGAGGCGGTTGTCGATGATCTGGATCTCGACCGGATGCGCCGTGTGGCGCCGGATCGAATGCGCCAGCACCTGGAAGGGCAACTGCTGGCTGCGGTCGGCGCCGCAGAAGATGCGGATGGGGTCGGTGCCGGGCGTCGTGTTCATGCCGCGCAGGATAACGCCGCCTTCGTCGCGTGGGTGCGAGGCTGTCCGGGCCGCCGCCTTACAATCCCCGCATGTCACAGCCCGCCGCCAGCATCGTCCTCAGCACCTACAACAATCCCGCCTGGCTCGCCCGCAGCCTGTGGGGCTTCGCGGCGCAGGACCGCCACGATTTCGAGGTCGTGGTGGCCGACGACGGCTCCGGCGAGGAGACCCGCGCGCTGCTCGAGCGCATGCGCGGGGAGCTGCCGTTCCCGCTGGTCCACGTCTGGCACGAGGACCGGGGCTTCCGGAAGTGCACCATCCTCAACCGCGGCATCGAGGCGGCGCGCGCGGACTACCTGATCTTCACCGACGGCGACTGCGTGCCGCGCGCCGACTTCGTCTCGCAGCACCTGCGCCTGCGCGAACCGGGGCGCTATCTCGGCGGCGGCTACTGCAAGCTGCCGATGGACGTCAGCCTGAAGATCGACCGCGCGGTCATCGCGCAGGGGCTGCACACGGAGCTCGACTGGCTGATCGCCCAGGGCCTGCCGCGCAAGAAGCGCTCGCTCAAGCTGTGGGCGCGACCCGGCTGGCGCGAGCGCCTGCTCAACGCGCTGACGCCGACGCCGCCGCGCTGGGCGGGCAACAACGCGTCCGGCTGGAAGGCGGACCTGCTGCGCGTCAACGGCTTCGACGAGCGCATGACCTACGGCGGCGAGGACCTCGAACTGGGCGAGCGGCTCGCCAACGCCGGCGTGCGCGGCAAGCAGGTGCGCTTCTCCGCCGTGTGCATCCACCTCGATCACGCCCGCGGCTATGTGAAGCCGGAGATGCGCGCGGCGAACGAGCGCATCCGGGCGGAGACCCGGCGCGAGCGCCGCACCTGGACCGACTACGGCCTGCGCCGGGACCCCCCGTGAGCGCGACGCGCGACCTGTACTTCGCCTCCACGCCGCTGATCGTGCTGGAGGCGGCGGCCATGGCGCACGCGCGCGGCGGCCGGGCGCGGCTCGTGCTGCTGGAGGACTTCGACCTCGCGGGCGACCTGGTGCGGCTGGTCGAGGGCTGGCGCGACAACCCCTTCGAGCGGATCCTGACCCTGCCCGGCCGGCACACCGAGCATGTGCGCGGCGCGCGCGACGGCGGGCGCGGCCTCCGTCACGCCGTGCATCGCGTGCGGGTCAAGCGCGCGCTGCGCGACGAGACCCTCGCCGCGATCCGGGCGCTCGACGCCGAGTTCCTGCCGGACGCGGTCTGGGTGGGCAACGACCGCAAGGTGGAGACCCAGCTCGCCCTGCACCTGGCCTCCACCCGCACCGGGACGCGCGCCGGGCGCTACCTCGACGACGGGCTCTACACCTATCTGGGCGACGTGCGCCAGCGGCCGGTGATCCGGCGCATCGACTGGGCGGTGAAGCGGCTCACCTACGGTCGCTGGTGGCATCGCGCGGACCAGGCGGGCACCGCGCCGTGGATCGCCGAGAGCTGGCTGGTCCACCCCGAGCGCGCCCGCGACCGCGATCCGCGACGCGTGCGCCGGCCGCTGCCGCCGGCGCTGTTCTCCAATCGCGCCTTCCTGCGCCTGTGCCTGCGCGCCGCCGAGCAGTTCGGGCTGGCGCGCGAGACCCTGCGCGGCTGCGCCTGTGTCCTGGTCCTGCCGCATTCGAACCAGCTGCGTGCCGCCCCGGACAGCACGGCTGCGCTGCGGGCGCTGGTGGCCGATGCCGCGGCGTGCGGCCACGTCGTGGGCATCAAGTACCACCCGCGCGAGCACGCGCCGGATCCCGGCGGGCTGATGGCGGCGGGCGAGGTCCGCGCGCTGCCGGCGCTGCTGCCGATGGAGCTCCTGCTGCCGCTGCTGCCGCGCGGTGCGGCCCTGCTCGGCGAGGGCTCCACGGCGTTAATGGCGGCGCACTGGCTGCGGCCGGACCTCAGGGTCCACGACCTCGGACTCAGCCGCGCCGGCTATGCCGCGCGTGCGCGTGCGCTGTTCTCCGGACTCGGCATCCCCAGTCTCGACGGACGCGCCGAGGCCATCGCGGCCGTCCTCGCGCGCCCCGCGCAGGGCTGACTCACCACCGCAGCCGCCGCCGCGCGATCTCCGCGCCGAGGCGTTCGTGCAGGGCGCGGGCGGTGTCCTCGGGCAGGAAGCGGATGCGCAGCGGCAGGTCGGCGAGGCCGGCGCCGGCGGTGTCCAGCCACAGCGTGGCCATGCCGTGGCGACGGTCGAAGGGCGACTGGGTGAGGCGGATGCCCTGCAGCTTGGCGATCTCGGCCAGCCTCCAGCGCCGGCGCAGCCAGCCCTCGCGGACCGCCACCAGGCGCTCCCCGGCGGCGTACTGCGCATGCCGTGCCCACAGCCGGGCACGCACGACCACCAGCGGAAGCAGGGCGAGCGTCCACAGCGCGGGCAGTCCGAAGCGCCACAGGCCGGCGAGCGTCGCGACGAGCACCAGGGTCGCCGGCACCACCAGCAGGCGGCGCCAGGCCCTCGGGTGCAGGCCGTGCCAGTCCAGTGCGGGCCAGGCGGTGCCCGGCAGCAGGTGGCGGATCAGCCCATCGACCTGCTCCGGCGTGGCGATCGGCGCCAGTTCGCGCAGGCCGCGCTGGTCGCTGTCCGCGCCCGCGACGGCCGTGTCCACGCGCAGCGCGCGGCGTCCGAACCATCGCTGCAGCAGCGATTCCTCGATCGAGAACGCCTGGATGCGGTGCCGCGGCGCGCTCGCGCGCATGCGCGTGAACAGGCCGCGCTCGACCTGCAGGCGCTCGTCGCGCTCGGCGAGCCGGAAGCCGTGGTAGGTGAGCGTGGCCAGCACCACCGAGAGCGCGCGCAGGGCAAGCAGGGCGAGGACCAGCAGGCTGAGCCCGGCCGCGACCAGGGCCGCGGTGCCGAGGTGCAGCGCCTGGGCGTAGCCGAAGACCCGCTGCGACCAGTCCTCCAGCGCGTCGAAGAACAGCCGCGAGCCGCTCTGCGCGAGCAGGCCGAAGGCGGCCGCCACGACCACCATGCCGCGGTTGGAGATCAGCCCGAGACGCAGCAGCTCGCCGCCGTCCAGCGCCAGCAGGGTGCGCCCCGGCGCGGAGGGCGCCGCGGCGGGCGCGTCCGCGTCCTCGGTCCCGGTGCGCCCGGCGTCGCGTCCGCGCTGGCGGACCAGATCCTCGAGCGCCTGTGCGTCGGCCAGCGCCAGCACGCGCATCTCGGCCTCCGGCCTGCTGCTGCCCGCGGACTCCAGGCGCACGTCGGCGACGCCGAGCAGCCGGTGCAGCAGGGTCTGGTGCAGGTTGACGTCGTGGATGCGCGCGAACGGGATGTGCCGCGCCGTCCGTTGCAGCAGCCCGCTGCGGATGACCAGGCCGTCGTTGCCGATGGCGAAGCGGAAGGTCGCATAGCGGACCAGGGCGATGGCGACCAGCACCGCGGCGACGGCCGCCGCGCCGGTGAGTTCCCAGCCGTCCTCGCGTCCGCGGCTGCCGACGAAGATCAGCACCGCGAGCGGGATCAGCATCTGCCGCAGCTGCGCGGCGAGCACGAACAGGAAGGACAGCGGATGCAGGCGCCGCTCCGGTCCCGCGGCGGCCGGCGCGGCCGCGGGGTCCCGCTCAGAGGGCGTCGTCGTCATCGCTGCTGTCGTGGACGAGGTTGTCGCGCAGCCACCCCGCGTCGTCGGCGGACAGACCCGGCAGCCGGACGGCGGCCATGCGCGTGCCCGCGGTGTAGACGATCAGCGTCGCCAGCCCGGCCTGGCGTTCGAGCGGGCCGCGCTCCAGGTCGAGGTGCTGGACGCGCGAGCGCGGCACCAGCGACTCCGCCTGCCACCAGATGCCACGGCGGATGCGCAGCGCCGCGCCGTCGAGCATCCAGCGCGTCGAGCGCCAGCGGCGCCAGCCGAGCAGGGCGCCGGCCAGCAGCGCGGCGAACAGCAGGGCACCGACGCCGACGATCAGCGTCTCCGGCCCGTGCCGGCGCAGGAACAGCACGCTCGCCGCGATGCCGAGGCCGACGGCGGGCCCGAGCAGCGAGAGCGCGCCGCTGAGGGCGAACACCCAGGCGGCCGCGCGCGGCAGGGGACGCCAGTCGATCGGGGCGGGCGGCGTTGCGTCGGGTTCGGGTCCGGTCATCGCTTGCGGCGGTTGGGATAGCACTGCGGCCAGTATGGATTGCCGGCGGGATCGTCGGCGGGAACGATGCTGAAGCGCTTGTAGGTCCACTGGTACTGGCGGATGTCGCGCCGCGCGATGCGCTCCACGCCGGCGTTGAGTGCCGCCAGCGCCGCGTCGTCGTCGTCGCCGGCGAGCGCGGGGTCGGCCGCTTCGAAGTGGATGTCGTAGCTGCCGTCGGCATTGCGTTCGGCATAGCCGAACAGCACCGTCGCCCCGGTCCGCGCGGCGAGCTTGGTGAGCAGGGTCATGGTCAGTGCCTGGCGCCCGAAGAACGGGGCGAAGGCGCCCTCGCCGCGCTTGGGCTGCTGGTCCGGCAGGATGCCGGCCTGGCCGCCGGCCGCCAGCGTCCGCCACAGCGCGCGCACCGCGGCCGGCTCGGCGCGGACCTGGCTCACCGTCGGCTGGCCGCCGCGCACCCGGCGCAGGAAGGCGTCGCCGGTGGCGGATTCCGGTGCGGCGTAGACGATGGAGATGGGCGCGCGGTCTGCGAGGTACTGGTTCAGCAGCTCCCAGTTGCCGTAGTGCGGCGCCGCGACGATGAGGCCGCGGCTGTCGGCCAGCGCCGCCGCGTACAGCGCCTCGCCGTGCACCGCGCGCACGTGGCGGCGCAGGTTGGCGTGTGGTGCGTGGGTCCAGAAGCGCAGGGTGTCCAGGGTGTTGAGCAGGGTGCCGCGCAGGATGCCCCGCACCAAGCGCTCGCGCTCCGCGGGCCCGGCGCCGGGCGCGACCAGTTCGACGTTGCAGCGCGCCACGCAGGCCGAGCGCCCGTTGCGGCGGTGAATCAGCCAGGCGCCGGCGCCGGCGGCGAGCGCCGCGAGCGGGCGCGGCAGGCGGCCCGCCAGCCAGGCGAGCGCGTAGTAGAGCGAAGCGGCCTTCGGGGCCCCGGGAGCGGAATCCTGCATCCGTCCAGTCTAGAGCCTGTGGTCCCGTCGAGACGCGATGCCCGCCGATCCGGACGGTGGGCCGACACCGCCCGTCCGGTCCCGGATGGCCTGCCCGCGGGCCATCCGCGACCGGCGTTGACCCGTGGCGGCCCCCTTATGCAGCATCCGGAACCCGCACGACGAGGCCCGAATCCGCATGATCGCCCTGATCCAGCGCGTGCTCCGCGCCAGCGTCCAAGTGGAGGCCGAGACCGTCGGCGCCATCGGCCCCGGCCTGCTGGCCCT
The DNA here is from genome assembly GCF_042654365.1 of Coralloluteibacterium thermophilum. Lineage (NCBI taxonomy): Bacteria > Pseudomonadati > Pseudomonadota > Gammaproteobacteria > Lysobacterales > Lysobacteraceae > Coralloluteibacterium > Coralloluteibacterium thermophilum. Next base: position 18,646 of record NZ_JBHSGG010000001.1, on the reverse strand, counting down.
GGTCGCGGTGGAGCCCGGCGACGGTCCCGCGCAGGCGCAGCGCATGGCCGACCGCCTGCTGGGCTACCGCGTGTTCTCCGACGACGAGGGCCGCATGAACCGCTCGCTCCGGCAGGCCGGCGGCGGCCTGCTGCTGGTGAGCCAGTTCACGCTCGCGGCGGACACCCGCAGCGGCATGCGGCCGAGCTTCACCACCGCCGCCGCGCCCGAGGAGGGTGAACGGGAGTTCAACAGGCTGGTCGGCATCTGCCGGGGTCTCCACCCGGAGGTGGAAACCGGCCGCTTCGGGGCCCATATGGTGGTGAAACTCGTGAACGACGGCCCGGTCACCTTCCAGCTCCGCGCGTGAAGGCGCCCCGGACCCATCCCCGCAGCCCGGCGCAGACGGCCTCCGTTGGAGGCGGCCGGCCCCGGCTGCTATACTGAAACGTTTCCGCGCGCCCTCCCTCCGTTTGAAGCCTATGGCCATCGAAAAGCACCAGCAGCAGCAGTCCGAGATCAAGCAACTGATCAGCAAGGGACTGGAGCAGGGCTACCTGACCTATGCCGAGGTCAACGACCACCTGCCCGACGACATCGTCGATCCGGAGCAGATCGAAGACATCATCGGCATGATCAACGGCATGGGCATCGAGGTGCACGAGGTCGCGCCGGATGCCGAGCAGCTGCTGATGGCCGATTCCGGCAGCAGCAACCGCGATCTCGACGACACCGCCGCCGAGGAGGCCGCCGCGGCGCTGTCCGCGCTGGACACCGAGGCCGGCCGCACCACCGACCCGGTGCGCATGTACATGCGCGAGATGGGCACGGTCGAGCTGCTCACCCGCGAGGGCGAGATCGCCATCGCCAAGCGCATCGAGGAAGGTCTCGCGCAGGTCCAGCAGTCGCTGGCGAGCTTCCCGTGGGCGGTGGAGCTCTACCTCGAGGAGTACCAGCTCCACACCGAGGGCAAGAAGCGCCTGAACGAGGTCGTGGTCGGCTTCGCCGATCTCGAGGCCGAGGCCGACGCCCTGGCCGCGGCCGCCGCCGCCGCGCCCCCGGCCGAGGACGCCGACGCCGAGGACGCCGACGAGGACGACGACGCCACCGGCGGCGACGAGGAGGAGGCCGGCCCCAGCGGTCCGGACCCGGCCGAGGTCGCCGCGCGGATGGAGGTCATCCGCAACCTGCACGCCAAGTACGTCAAGGCCTACGCCAAGGGCGGCCCGAACGACAAGAAGGCCGTCGCCCTGCGCGAGGAGATGGCCTCCGAGGTCATGCGCCTCAAGCTGCCGCTCGGCCTGCTGGACAACCTGGTCAAGCGGATGCGCGAGGTCATCGGCGACATCAAGGACAACGAGCGCCGCGTCCTCGACATCGCCACCCGCCAGGCCAAGATGCCGCGCAAGGACTTCCTGCGCGCCTGGCCGGGCAACGAGACCAACCTCGAGTGGGCCGACGAGGTCATCCGCCGCAAGCAGAAGTGGTCGTCCGGCATGCGCGAGCACCGCGACGCCATCGTCGCGCAGCAGGAGCGCCTGATCGCCATCGAGCAGGCCCAGCGCCTGACCCTGCACGACATCAAGGAGATCAACCGCCAGATGGCCTACGGCGAGGCCAAGGCGCGCAAGGCCAAGAAGGAGATGGTCGAGGCCAACCTGCGCCTGGTGATCTCCATCGCCAAGAAGTACACCAACCGCGGCCTGCAGTTCCTCGACCTCATCCAGGAAGGCAACATCGGCCTGATGAAGGCGGTGGACAAGTTCGAGCACCGCCGCGGCTTCAAGTTCTCGACCTACGCCACGTGGTGGATCCGCCAGGCCATCACCCGCTCGATCGCCGACCAGGCGCGCACCATCCGCATCCCGGTGCACATGATCGAGACCATCAACAAGCTCAACCGCATTTCCCGCCAGATGCTGCAGGAGATGGGCCGCGAGGCCACGCCGGAAGAGCTGGCGAAGAAGATGGAGATGCCCGAGGACAAGATCCGCAAGGTGCTCAAGATCGCCAAGGAGCCGATCTCCATGGAGACCCCGATCGGCGACGACGAGGACTCCCACCTGGGCGACTTCATCGAGGACACCAACATCGACTCGCCGATCGACTCGGCCACCAACACCGGCCTGACCGAGACGGTGCGCGATGTCCTCGCCGGCCTGACCCCGAGGGAGGCCAAGGTGCTGCGCATGCGCTTCGGCATCGACATGAACACCGACCACACCCTCGAGGAGGTCGGCAAGCAGTTCGACGTCACCCGCGAGCGCATCCGCCAGATCGAGGCCAAGGCCCTGCGCAAGCTGCGCCACCCGAGCCGCTCGGAGACGCTGCGCTCCTTCCTCGACATCGACTGACCCGCGCACCGCCGGGTCCGCGACGAAGGCCCCGCTCCGGCGGGGCCTTCGCGTTCCTGCCGGTCGGAAAACACCGGCCCTCTGGCAGCGCGGGCACCATCGCCCCGCGCGTCGGGGCCCGCCTGCATCCCTGCCGCGATGCCGGGTCATGTACCGTCCTCGCAGGATGCGGCTCATGCGGCCGCTGCCGGCTACAATCCCCGACCCGCGCCAGGCAAGACCGCAACGCAGCGCGGACGATGCGGCAGCACCGGACGCCTTCGGGCCGCCGCACCGCACGGGCCGGCGGCAGCACCCGCCACCGCGGCCGCGCAACCCTCGATGGGCCTATAGCTCAACGGTCAGAGCAGGGGACTCATAATCCCTTGGTTCCAGGTTCGAATCCTGGTGGGCCCACCATCTACTGATCCGGCTGCGTCCAGGCCGGTCCGGATACCCTAGCGAGATGGCTGTACTACGGGGATTTCTTGTCCAGTCGGGTCCGGTGGTGTACACCCCCATCCAGCTGGAACGTGAGTAACGGTGCGAGTAAGATGGCCGGAAGGTCATCGCTTACTCACATACAGCTTACTCACAGCCATGTTGACGGACACCAAGCTGCGCAGCCTCAAGCCTCAGGGCAAGGTCTATCGCCTCGCCGACGCCAATGGGCTGTGCGTCGAGGTGAGGCCTTCTGGAGCCAGGATCTGGCGCTATCGGTACCGGTTCGCCGGCAAGGCGAACATGCTGACGATCGGCGACTACCCGGCGGTTTCCCTTGCAGAAGCTCGCGCCGCGCGGGACAAGGCCCGGGCCCAGCTCAAGAAGGGCATGGACCCGGCCCTGGTGGTGAAGATCGAGCGGGCGGCGCAGGAGGAAGAGGCCGGCAATACCTTCGGCGCGCTTGCTGAGGAACTAGTGGCGCAACGGGCCAAGAAGCTGACCCCCGGCTCAGTCGTTCGGGAGCGCCGGATGCTGGAGCGCGACCTGGGGAGCATCGCTGATCTGCCCGTTCGGAGCGTGACTGCGCCGATCCTGCTGAAGGCCCTCCGGAAGATCGAAGCCCGTGGAGCAGTTGAGACGGCACATCGGGCTCGCGCCGCCGCGGGCATGGTCTTTCGCTATGCCATCGCCACCGGCCGTGCAGAGAACAACCCCGCCCTGAGTCTTACCGGTGCGCTGACCCCTACGAAAACCAAGCACTTCTCCAGCCTGACGGAGCCGGGGGAGGTGGCGAAGCTTCTCAAGGCCATCTACGGCTACCAGGGGTCGCCGATCGTGTCCGCTGCGCTCAAGCTCTCGGCGCTCCTGTTCGTCAGGCCGGGCGAGCTCCGTGCGGCGCGCTGGGAGGATATCGATCTGGATGCTGCTGAGTGGCGTTACATCACCAGCAAGACCCAGACCCAGCACATCGTTCCTCTGGCTGGCCAGGTCGTCGAGCTCCTGGAGGATGTCCGGCCCTATTCAAGGAAAAGCCAGTACGTCTTTCCCAGCGTGCGCAGCATCCAGAAGCCAATCAGTGAGAACACGATCAACGCTGCTCTACGGAACCTCGGGTTCGACGGCGAGATGATGACCGCTCATGGCTTTCGGGCCATGGCGCGAACCTTGCTGGACGAGGTGCTTGGGTTCAGGCCGGACTTCATCGAGCATCAGCTTGCCCATGCGGTGCGGGATCCGCTTGGGCGGGCGTACAACCGGACTACTCACCTGGGAGAGCGCAAGAAGATGATGCAGGCTTGGGCCAACTACCTGGACGAGCTAAGGCGTGGCACATAGGCCTCGATCCACGCCAACTTTGCTCGGTGGGCGCGGATCTTGTCCGGTGCTTAGGCGGCCGCTTCCGACCCAAAGCGGACATCGCTGGCTCCAAGTCTCCGTCGCGGTCGACTGATTCTCGTGATCAACGCTTCGACCGCATACCTAGAAGCGGTACAGGAGCCGACCCTGGAGCAGCTGGCCGGCGAGCCCCCCCCTCAGTGACTGCCGACGAACTCCTATTGCGGAAGGCACCGAGATCGGTGTCCGGAGACCATCGCTGGGCACAGTCGATTCAGCCAGCGGCGTCTGCTGCTGGTTCACAGCGGAACCAGCGCATAGCCTTGCTGCTGCAGCGTGATGATGCTGGTCAACGCCGAAAGCGATATTGCGATGCTGGGTGCCAGCGAGTTGCTGTCCAGCTGCCGGGAGTGCAAGGCCTGGCCGCACACGAACATTTGCACTCCCGCCGCCGACAGTTGCGCGATCAGCCCGAGGTTCGGGTTAGCGACCCCATGGCGGACGCGGTACGCGGGATCAGCCAGCGCTGAATCCGTTGCTCCTTCGCTGAGCAGCACGACGAAGTCCAACTGCTTCTTCGTCACTCCGCTTGCCTTGAGCAGGTTGACGGCGCGCGCGACCCGCTCCAAGCCCGGATCCGTCGCAGCGGGTGAAGCCGGCGCTACGGTCAGGCTGAATACCGCCCGCTGGCGCATTTTCGGGTCGGGTTGGTGGGCGGCGTCCGGCAGGACGATCGCTTTGCCATGCATGGCGGTAGTGTGGGCGGGAGACGTCGCCGGCGTCGCCGCCTGCGCGAAGTAGGTCATGCCCGCCAGCACCAGGCCCAATAGCAAGGATGTGCCCCGCATCAGCGCGGTCCGAGCACGGTGGCCAGGTCATCTGGTGCCGGCATGCCGGCTCGGCGCTGGACCGTGCCGTTGTCGTCGCGGAACAGGATGCCCGGCGTGCCTTGGAACCCTAGTTGGACCATCAGTCTTTGGTTCGCATCGAGGGTGGCGCGCACATTGGCGGGCACGGAGGCCGCCGGCTTGATGCCGCCTGAGCTGTAGCTGGTTTCATTGCGACGGAGCGCCTCCGACGGCGAGCTGGCGGTCATGATCGTGGCAACCTTGTTGGCGCTGTCCGGACGGATCACACCGACCATGATGTGCCGCAGTTGCACCTTGCCCGAATCCACCCACGGCCGCGCTGCACTCCAGAACTTGTTGCAGAACGGGCAGTTCGGGTCGCTGAACGTGTAGATCACGCGGGGCGCATCGGCCTTTCCGTCGGCGATCCATTCGCTCGCCTCCAGCAGTGCCCAGGTGCGGGCCGACATCGGACCGGCGACAAGTCGCTGCAGCGCCTCGGCGCCGATGTCCTCGCCCTTTGCATTGATCAGCGTCCCAACGACGGCATGTTCGCCGTCGTTGGTCGCGTATACCGCCACGGGCTGCTGGCCTGCGACGCCTGCAAAGCCGCGAAGACCCGATGGGGCGTCGAACTCGCCGAGCACTTCGAAACCCTGGGCTTCAATGGCTTCGATCACGGCGGGCCTTTCAGTCTCCGGGTTGCTGGTGGCGTTCGTTGGGACAGCCGGTGCGGTGGAAACCGACTTTTCCTCGGCGGCCTGACTGCAACCGGTGGCGAGCAGCAGGGCGGACGAAAGCAGTATTGCAGTGGGGTTCACTCGTGCCATCACGGCACCTCCTTGGTTGGAAGGGTTGGGGGACTCGATGAGGGCGCAGCACCGAAGCGCCGCAGCTTTACGGCAAGGCTCGCATTCGAGAGTTCGCCCATGTGGGTGTCCACAAGCCGGCCGTCGGCATCGAAGAACAGCGTCGTTGGCAGGCCGCGCGAGCCGGACTCCTGCATTACGGACGAGAATGGATCGAGCAGCACATTGCTCAGTTGCAGGTGACTCTCGCGCAGGTAGTCACGGATCTCCGATTCGGATTCCCCCTGATTGACGAAGACGAACGTCACGTCGCCGCGTTCTTCCTGCGCCTTGGCCAGGACCGGCATTTCGCGGCGACACGGCGGGCACCACGTCGCCCACAGGTTCACGACCATCGGCTCGCCGGTCATCGCCGAAAGCTTCGTGCTGCCGCCGTCGAGCGTGCTCAGTTCGGTTGCCGGCAGTTTCATCACCGACTGCTGCATCAACAGCAGCGCGCCACCGAGAACGGCCCAGGAAGCCAGCCCTGCGATCGCACCGAACAGCAGCGGACGTCGCAGCGCGGGAGCGTTTCGCGCTCGCCATGCGCCGAATGCGAGGCCCGCGAGCACGCCCGCCCAGATCGAGAAGCCGCCGTCGCCGATGCGGACAATTGACCACGGATCCGCGAGGTACTGCGGCCACCATGCGAGCACGAAGGCTAGCCGCGCCGCGAGCACGCCGACCATCAGCATGTCGAGGAACGTCGAAAGCGGCTTGATCGCGGGTTGCCCGGGCAAGGGCACAACGAACTGCCGGGCGACCAGTGCGGCAATCGCGAGTGCGACCAGCAGCACCACCAGGGACATGGGAAACGGGCCAAGACTGACCATCATTGCGCTCCTTGCTGGACGCGCTGCAGGCGGGCCAGGAATGCTTCGGGGGTGATCTCGCCCACCGTGCGCTCGGCGCGGTGTTCTTGGCCGTCGGGTCCGATGAGCAGCAACGTCGGCGGACCGGCCACCTGCCATGCCTTCATCAATGCCCGATCGGCCACATCGTTGGCGGTGACGTCGGGCCTCACGACCTGCATGCCGGCGAGCATCGATGCCACCTGCGGATCACCGAACACTTCCCGTTCGATGACATGGCAGGAAACGCACCAGTCGGCGTAGAAATCGACCAGCGTCCATTGGCCTCGCGCACCGGCTTCGGCGATGCGACGTGACAGGTCGTCGGCCGTCTTGGCTTGGACGAAGGCGACCGTCGGCGCGGCTGTCTGCGCACTCGCATCGCCGGCACCGAGTCGTTCCAGGGGGCGCCACGGATCGCCGGAGCCGCTGGCACCGCCAATCATGAGTGCCAGTGCCCAGACCGCCGACGCGGCTGCAAAATAGCGCGGCAGCCACAGGCGCAGCGGGCCGCTTGCAGGCGGTGCGACCAGGGCCAGGAAACCCGCCGCCACGCCGAGCAGCCAGGCGCCCCATAGCACCAGCGCCGTCGCCGGTGCCAGCACCCGCGCCAGCATCGATATCGCCAACGCCAGCAGGACGTAGCCGAAGACCGCCTTGACGCGATCCATCCACGCGCCAGGGCGCGGCAGGATGCGTGCGCCGAACACCGCAATCGCGAGCAGGGGCAATCCCATGCCCAGCCCAAGCGCGAACAGCGCCAGGCCGCCGGTCAGCGCGCTGCCGGACTGGCTGATGTAGAGCAGCGCGCCGGCAAGTGGCGCAGTCATGCACGGTCCCACCAGCAGCGCGGACAGGAACCCGAGCGCGGCGGCGCCAGCGAGCGTGCCGCCGCGCTGCTGGCGACCGGCGCGATCCAGGCGGTTGCCGAGCCACGCCGGCAACTGCAGCTCGAACGCACCGAACATCGACAGCGCAAGCACCACGAACACCGCCGCGAAGGCGCCCAACAGCCACGGGTTCTGCAAGGCCGCCTGCAGGTTGGCACCGGCGATCCCGGCGGCCACGCCGAGCGCGGCGTAGGTCAACGCCATCGGCAGAACGTAGGCCACCGACAAGGCGAGCGCACGCCGCGTGGTCGGCTGTCCGCCAACGATCAGGCTGGAAACGATCGGGATCATCGGCAGCGTGCACGGCGTGAACGCGAGCAGCAGCCCCATGCCGAAGAACACAGCGACCGACGCGAACAGGCTGGCATCGGCGAGGCGGCTGGCGAAGCGCTGGTCCTCGCCGGCAACGGAAGGCGCCGGGGCGGCCTCCCTGATCGAGCCCGTGACGGATGATGCGCCGACGCCTGCCGAGTTTTGTGCGACGGAGGCCGCAGAGGGGGAGGTGGGCGGCTGCGGGGCGCTGTCGCTTGTCGCCTTTTCCGAGGGCGGCGTCGTCGCTGCGGTGTCCACAGCGGCATTGGTTGCCGGTGGCGTCTCGACCGATGGCAGATCGACCGGCATGGTCTGCGGCGGATAGCAGATGCCGGCATCTGCGCAGCCCTGCCAATGCAGCGTCGCCGAGCGTGCGTCGCCACCATTGACTATGATTTCGACAGTGTCGTAATAGACCTCGGTGCGGCCGAAGAACTCGTCGGTTTTCGCCCTGCCGTTCGACAACTGCAGCGGCAACGCCTTGCCGCCGTCGAGAACAACGCTCAGGCGGTGTCGATAGAGGTAGTAGCCCGGCGCGATAGTGCCGCTCAGCCGGGTCGCGCCATCCTTCACGGCCGTTGCCTCGACCCTGAACACCTCGCTGACCTCGAGGAACTCGGGCTGCTGCTGCCCGCTCGGTGGTGCGAGCCAGCCTTGCGCCATCGCGGGCACGGGAACCGCCAACATCGGCAACATCAACAGGCTTAGCAACAACCGGCGCAGCAACAGCATCATTCAGTACTCCGGAGATCCAGGCCGGCCACGATGAAGGCGCGCGATTAAGTCACGATTAAAGGCCCCCCAGGCTGGAGCCATGACCCGGCGGTGGCGACGCCGGGTACCCTGCGCTAGGGTGCAGCGCGCATCTGGTTTCCGGAGTTGGCATCAATGAGGATCCTGGTCGTTGAGGACGACGAATTGATCGCCCGGGGCATAGTCTCCGGTCTTCGGGCTTTTGGAATGACAGCCGATCGCGTGGAGAGCGTCGCGCACGCCGAACTCGCGCGACAGACGACCCATTGCGACGCGATGGTGCTGGACCTTGGGCTGCCCGACGAGGACGGTATGCAGCTGCTGGTGCGCATGCGCCAGAGCGGTGATGAATTGCCGGTGCTGCTGCTGACCGCGCGCGATGCGGTGGAAGATCGCATCGCCGGCCTGCAAGGCGGCGCCGACGACTATCTGGTCAAACCGTTCGATCTCGGCGAGCTCGTGGCACGGCTGCACGCCTTGTCGAGGCGTGCCGCTGGCCGCAGCGTGAACCTAATCGAAGCCGGTTCACTGGCGCTGGATCCCGCCAGTGGGCAGGCTTGGCTCGACGGCATACCCGTCGACCTGTCGCGTCGCGAGACCGCACTGCTCGCCAGCCTGATGCAGGCAGGCGGGCGCTGCCTGTCCGGCGAACAGCTCAAGGACAGCCTGTACGGTTTCGAACAGGAGGTCGGCAGCAACGCAATCAACGTGCACATCCATCACCTGCGCCGGAAACTCGGTGCCGATGTCATTCAAACCGTGCGCGGACTCGGATATCGGTTCGGCAGGGCCGAGCCATGAGCCTGCGATTCCGCCTGGTGCTGACAATCGGCATCGCCTTGGCGGTGCTGTGGAGCGTGGCGGCGGCGTGGATGCTGCGTGACCTCGATCGCAACCTGCAGCATACCCTCGACGACCGGCTGGCGATGTCGGCACGCATGGTGTCCGGACTGCTGGCGCAGGGCGCGTTGGTGGGCGCCTCGCCGGTAGCGGCGGCTGATGCGGTGACCGTTGCCGGCAGTCGCGGGATGGCGTGCCAGATACGCTCGCTGCGTGGGGAGGTGATCGCCACCACCCAGGGCGCATCCAGCGCACTGATGGCGACCGACGCGCCGGGCTATCGCACGCGTGAGATCGAGGGTACGGCGTGGCGTACCTACACGCTGGAGGCGAACGGTTACAGCATTACCACTGCCGACAGTCTCGGTGAGCGTGCCGAACTGAGCCGCCAGATCGCGCTGGCGGCCGGGCTGCCGTTCCTGATTGCCGCGGTGGGTGGCTTGCTTGCGTTGTGGCTGGGCGCGGGCCGTGCGCTCGCGCCGCTCGATCGGCTGCGTCGCACGCTTGCGCAACGCCAGCCCGATGCCGACGAGCCCCTCGACGCGCAACCAATGCCGGGCGAACTCCGGCCATTGGTCGAATCCCTCAACCACCTGCTGCAGCGCGTTTCCGACGCGGTGTCACGAGAGCGCAGCTTCACCAACCATGCTGCGCACGAACTGCGCACACCCTTGACTGCGATCGACACTCACCTGCAGGTTGCGCGGCTGACTGGTGGCGAGGACTCACGACGTGCGCTGGCCGATGCCGGTGAAGGCGTGCAGCGTATGCGTGCGACGCTGGACCAGTTGCTGATGCTGGCGCGGGTCGAAGGACGGCTGCCGTTCGACGACGGACAGTGGATCACCGCCGCGCAGGTGGTGGAGCAGGCGGTGGCGGCCAGCAGTCCGGCGGCCAATGGCCGGGTCGTTGTCGTGGCTGGAAGCGGTAGTCAGGCGGTGCCGGCGGTGCCTCCCGCGCTGTCCGTGGCGGCGTTGCGCAACCTCGTCGACAACGCGTTGCGCTATTCGCCTCCGGGAAGTGCCGTAGACCTTGTTGCTGATGCCGATGCCACCACGGTACGGTTCCGTCTGACCGATCGTGGCGCTGGTCTCGAACCTGACGAGTACCGGCAGGCGACGCAACGGTTCTGGCGAGGACGCGCGACCGGCAGCGCAGGAGGCAGCGGGTTGGGGTTGACGATCGTCGAGGCAATCGCCGAGCGTCATGGCGGGTACGTGGTCTTGCGTCCCAGGGAGGGAGGTGGGACGGTCGCGGAGCTCGTCCTGCCGAGGCAGGACGGTTAGATTCGGCGGCCGTGGAATGCCTCCAACCCCCGACCTTCGCTAACCTTGGGGGCTTTCCGCCATTTCCTGACAGTACTGGCGAAGGTGCTCCGGCAGGTCCGGAGGACACTGCCCGCACGCCTTGTTACCCGGCACGGCATAGTCGATGAACTTCGGGTATGGCAGGTTCAGGTTTTCCATCAGCTCGATGAAATCCTCGAGCGTGCGTTCGGCGCCGAGCCGCGGGTTGCGCTGCTTCTCCTGCGCGATGCTCGATACCCACCGCCCCTGGTAGTCATGCGCCGGGTACACGAGCGTCTCGCCCGGGAGGCCGAACAGCCGACCGCGTACGCTCTCGTACAGTTCACGCGCGTCGCCGCTCTGGAAGTCCGTACGGCCGCAGCCGTCGATCAGCAGCGCGTCGCCGGTGAACACGCGGTCATTCATCACCAACGCGAAGTGGTTGTCGGTGTGGCCGGGCGTATGCATCGGGTCTATGCGCACGCCGCCGACCTGCAGGGGGACGCCGTCTTCCATCGGCACGTCGGTACAGGACAATGCATCGAGCGCGGGGGTAGCGATGCGGCTGCCTACCTCCCGCCGGAGCATCGACGCCGACGTGATGTGGTCCGCATGAATGTGCGTGTCGATCGTCATAACGAGATTCAGACCGAGCTCGTTGACTACCTGCAGGTCGCGCTGCCAGGCGGGCATCACCGGATCCACGAGGGCGGCTTCGCGCGTTTCGGGGCAGGCGATCAGATAGGTGTAGGTCGAAGACACCGGCTCGAAGAGCTGGCGGAAGATGGTGGCGGGACCGATCATGACCGGGCTCCTTCGTTTTCCGCGAGCGCGACCACCGCCGGCTCCAGCGTCGCCAGACCGGCCTCACGGCCGCGCTTGAGCGCCGCTTCCAGCGAGCAGCCGCGGTTGAGTGTCGCGTCAAGCGCGATCATTGCGCCCACGCGGTTGGAACTCGCGCAATGGATCAGGACCCCGCCTTCGCGGCGCGCATCGTCCAGCGTCTGGCCGAACTCGCGCACCCGGGCTCGGTCGAGATCGGCGGCGCCGGCGATCGGCAGCGATACGTAGTGCACGCCGAGCCGGGCGGCCTCGGCGGCTTCGTCGTACTCCGCCGGCTCTTCTGGGGCACGCAGATTGATAACCGTACGCACGCCCTCGCGCACGAGTTCGGCCAGATGCGCAGGCGTGGGCTGCCCACCGGCGTAGTGATCTTCAGCGAAGCGCCAGGGTGTGTTCATGGGAGCCTCCGGAACGTTTGCGGGGAAGAACGAAATTCAGATCCAGCCGAGTTCACTCGCGGTGCGGTACAGCATGTACACCGCGACGACGACGATCAGGCCGGCAAGCACCGTGTTGAGCACGCCCTTGCGGTCGCCCAGGCGTGTGGCGAGGCGGGCGCCAAACAGACTGCCGACCGCGCCGCCGCCGATGAACGCCACCGCAAGCGACCAGGCGACCAGTCCGGAGCTCGCGTAGCTCAATGCGGTGGTCAGTCCGAAGGCGGTAACGGCGAGCAGCGATGAACCGACCGCGAACAGGATCGGCATGCCGGTCGAGGCGATCAGGCCCGGTACTACCAGAAAGCCCCCTCCAATACCGAAGAAACCCGACAGGAGCCCGGTGACCGCGCCCGAACCCAGCAGCTTCGGCGCGTTGCCCCGATTGAGCACCACCGCCGGATCCCCTTCACTTCCGCGCGAGCGGAACATCATGCCGGCGACCACGAGCATCAGGAGCGCGAACAATGCAAGCAGCTGCTGCCCGTCCATGGCCTTGCCGAGCATCGCCCCGAACCACGCGCCCAGCACGCCGGCGATAGCGAACGCCGCGGCGCAACGCCACTTCACGTTGCGCTTGCGGGCATGGTTGGTCAGGCCGATAAGTGCGTTGGCCGCAACCGCAAGCGCGCTGGTGCCGATCGCCACATGCGGGTCGCGCACCCCGACGAGGTAGACCATGAGCGGGACCGCGAGAATGGAGCCGCCGCCACCGACCAGCCCGAGCGTGAAGCCGACGACGCCGCCGGAAATGACCCCCATCACTAACTGGAACGTGGTCATTGGACAGCCTCCTGGCTGCCACAGTAGGCGGCGTATAGCGTATCGAGCACGCTTGCAGCAGGGCCCTCGGCTAGCGCGTAGTAGATGGTCTGCGCCTCGCGACGCGTCGTGACGAGCTGCATCTCGCGCAGTACGGCCAGGTGCTGCGACAGGGCGGACATGCTGAGCCCGGTAATCGGCTGCAACTCTCCTACCGAAGCCTCGCCCTCGACCAGCTGGCACAGCACGAGCAGGCGTGCCGGATGGGCCAGTGCCTTCAACAGTGCGGCCGCTTCATTGGCATGCTGCGCCATCTGCTCGGTCGAGGGCATCGGACGTATCTTCTTTGATGAACGGGCCATGGCGGATGTAGTTTAGTAAGTTCTTGACAAGGACAGGTGACGAATGTAATGTAGCAGTACCTAAAGTACAGAGCAAGAAGCTGTCAAATGAATCCGCAGGTGCAGAGCTTTTACGACCCGGCCACGTTCACCTTCACCTACGTGGTCTACGATCGTGACGGTGGCCATGCCGCCATCGTCGACCCGGTGCTCGACTACGATCCCGCCTGTGCCCGAACCTCGACCGCCTCGGCCGACCGCGTGCTCGCGTTCGTGCGCGATCATTCGCTGATCGTGGACTGGATCCTTGAAACCCATGCGCATGCCGACCACCTGACGTCGGCGGCATACCTCAAACGCGAAACCGGCGCGAAGGTCGCGATCGGTCGCGGTATCACCCAGGTGCAGGAGCGCTTCAAGGCGCTGTTCGGGATGGAGCCGGAGTTCGCCACCGACGGCCGCCAGTTCGATCGGCTGTTCGCCGATGGAGACACGTTCGCCATCGGCGAGCTCGAAGCGCGTGCGATCGCGACGCCCGGTCACACCGACGATAGTCTGACCTATCTCGTTGGTGACGCCGCGTTCGTGGGCGATACGGTGTTTGCCCCTGAAACGGGCACCGCGAGAGTGGACTTCCCAGGGGGCGACGCGCGCAAGCTCTACCGATCGATCCGCACCTTGTTCGATCTGCCCGCCGACACCCGCCTGTTCCTGTGCCACGACTACCCGCCGGCCGAGCGCGAGGCGCATCCGCAGAGCTCGCTCGACGAGCAGAAGCAGCGCAATGTGCATGTGGGCGGCGAGGCAGATGAGGAGACGTTCGTGAAGTTGAGGACCGAACGGGATGCAAGACTGGCGGCGCCCAAGCTGATTCTGCCGGCGTTGCAGGTGAACATTCGCGCTGGCGAGCTGCCGCCGACGGACGCGAACGGCATCCGCTACCTGCGGCTGCCCCTGAACCAATTGGGAGGTGAGGCATGACCACGTGGATGATCGCCCTGGCAGGCGGGGTGCTGATTGGACTGTCCGCGACGTTGTTGCTGTGGCTCAACGGACGGGTCGCGGGCGTCAGCGGCATCCTCAACGGCGTTCTGTTCCCGAAGGCAGGTGATGTGTCGTGGCGCGCCATGTTTTTGCTGGGCTTGATCGTCGCCGCGGGCCTATACATGGCACTGGTGCCCGGTGCACCACTGCCGCGGACGGACTATTCGCGAGTCGGGCTGGTGGTCGCCGGGCTGCTGGTGGGCTTCGGCACGCGCATGGGCAACGGCTGCACGAGCGGCCACGGCGTGTGTGGGCTCGGCCGACTGTCCATGCGCTCGCTGGCGGCCGTCCTGACCTTCATGGCCACGGCCATTGCAACCACCTTCCTTGTGCGCCACGTCTGGAGTTGATGATGAAGTTCTCGATTGCCGCGCTGCTGTCGGGTGCGCTGTTTGGTCTGGGGCTGGCAATGTCGGGCATGACCGACCCCCGCATCGTGCTCGGCTTCCTCGACGTGTTCGGAGATTTCGATCCGACGCTGGCGTTCGTCCTCGGCGGCGCCGTCACCACCACCGGGCTGCTGTTCCGCTTGGTGCTGCGCCGTGGCAGCCCGGTGCTCGCCGATACGTTCCAGCTGTCGAACCTGAAGCAGGTCGACCGCAAGCTGCTCGGCGGTGCGGCACTGTTCGGAATCGGCTGGGGTATCGCCGGCTACTGTCCAGGTCCTGCACTCGCGGGCCTGGGGATCGGCTCGGTCGAAGCGCTGTGGTTCATCCCGGCCATGCTGGCTGGCATCCTGTTGCACCGTGTCGTCAACCGCGCCTGAGGTTATGCCATGAAGCCTATTCCATTGCTCTTCCTTGTCGTTGCGCTCGCAGGCCCCGGCTGCGCCTCCGCCACGTACCCGACTGCACTGCCGACCGTTGCGGATGCGGTGTCACCTGCGCCGGGCATCGTGTCGGCGGGGCGGCTGGATGCCGACGACATCTCACGCGTGCGTGATGCTGGCATCCGCCACGTCATCGACCTCACCTTGGATGCGGAGACGCCAGATTTCGACGAGGCGGCAGCCGTCCGCGCGGCCGGCCTTCTGTACTCCAACCTGCCATTACGCGGTGCAGTGGATCTCACCCGTGAGAACGTGATGGCGTTTGATGCCATTGTTCGAGACGCGAAACGTCCGGTGCTCGTGCACTGTGCCAGCGGCAACCGTGTCGGTGCGATGGCAGCGCTCCGGGCCGCATGGGTGGACGGAAAGGAGGCCGATGAAGCGATCGCGATCGGAAGAACCTGGGGGCTCAAGGGTCTTGAAGAAGAGGTGCGCCGCAGGATCGAGGCCGACGCTTCCCAGGCCAGGAGCAAGGTCCCGGGCTAACGACCGCTGCGTGCCGGGTCCGGTCAGTGCCGGACTGCGTCCATGATCCGGTAAGCGTTCGCGCCGGCGACCTGCCGTTCTTCGTACCCGGCACCGAGGGCGTGCTGATACATCCGAAGGTAGCCCCCCAAGACGACGAGCACGTCATCACAAAGAACTATCCGAACTCGTTCCACAAGACGGACCTCAAGGAGACACTCGATTCCGACGGCATCGAATAAGTCACGGTTATTGGCCGATGAGCCACATGTGCATCGACGCGACAACTTGCGCCGCGGCTATTTTGGTTACAAGACAACGGTCGTGCACGACGCCTGCGCAACCCGCGAGCTCGAGTTCGATGGGAAGAGCGTGCCCGCCGAGCAAGTGCATACGGCCCTGATGTCAACGCTCGCATTCGGGTATGCGGAAGTCATTTCAGCCGACACCTATCTGGCCGCATGACATCTGTTGGGGCGTGCAGCGCGATTTGCTTGGCGGTAAGTCATCGGCCGCTCTCTCATCCCGGGCGTTGCTACGTGATGTCCGCTCTTGGCCGAGAGCGGACGCACCATCTCATACTTCCAGGCTTTTGGGGCCTTTTCTGGCTCATGGGGACTGACTCACTGGCGATTTCGTCCGAGCGTGAGTGGATAATGCGCAAAGAGTCGATCTAAGAAAATCTCAGCCACATATCACCTCGTTGAAGCCAGTAGGGTCTGGCTTTGCGCACGGGCACAGCGCTCCTTGTGCACCTTGAAGATGGCTTCCTTATGAGTGACAGGTCCGAGGCGGTCTACTGCGTTCTTGTAGTAGTCGCGGCGGCTCTGGTGAGCGTCGCCAGATGCGTCAGCTGCAAACGCCCAAGATTTCCGTAATCCAACCCGCGACAGACCACGAGGCCCGGCATTTGCCGGGCCTTGTGCGTTTATGCCCAAGAGTTAGGAGAAGAAAGATGCACCTGGTTGAAACAATGGCCTATGCCGGCGAGCGGCCGTGGCACGGGCTAGGCAACAAGCTGGCGCCGCAACAGCCCATCGAGGTCTGGAAGCGAGAGGCAGGGATGGACTGGTCGATCGAAGAGTCCGAAGTCCGTTACGTGGTCGGCAAGAACGGGATCGGGGCTATCAACGCTTTCCCGGAACAGAAGGTCCTGTACCGGTCAGACACGCAAGCCCCGCTGTCCGTCGTCTCCAAGCGCTACAAGGTCGTCCAGCCGGGGGAGATTCTGGAGTTCTATCGCGACCTGACCGAGGTCGGCGGCTTTGAGCTGGAAACGGCCGGCGTACTGCGCGAAGGCCGTAAGTTCTGGGCCTTGGCCAGGACAGGGCAGAGCACGGTGCTCAAGCGGAAGGACCGCGTCGAAGGCTACCTGCTGCTGGCCACGGCCTGTGATGGGACGCTGGCCACCACAGCCCAGTTCACCTCGGTTCGGGTCGTTTGCAACAACACCTTGGCCATCGCGCTGGGCAGCAATGCGGGCGCCGTGAAGGTGCCGCACCGCAGTCAGTTCGACCCCGACGTGGTGAAGCGTCAGCTGGGGATCACCGTGTCGACCTGGGATTCGTTTGTGGCCCAGATGAGGGCGCTGGTGGACACCCCGGTGGATCCGGACTCGGTGGACGGCCTCCTGCGCCGCGTGCTGACCTACCCCAACCCCGACGGGCAGGGAGTCGCGGTCAACGAGCAGGCCTTCACGGTTGCCCGTGCGCTGTACGACGGCGCGGGCAGGGGTTCGGAGCTGTCAACGGCCAAGGGGACAGCCTGGGGCGTCCTGAGCAGCGTGACGGAGTTCGTTGACCACCACCGGCGTGCCAGGAGCGACGACCACCGCAGGGATGCGGCATGGTTCGGGGCGGGCGCCCAGATCAAGCAACGGGCCTGGGACGAAGCCATAAAGCTGGTGGCCTGAGCGATGGACGTCGATCAGCTCGACGTTGCGTACATCGCCATAGGGGCCAAGCAAGCACTGGACAAGAGTGGGGCTCCGTACGCGAAGGTCCCGTGTCAAGGGGAGTTGGGCTACGTCCAGGCATGCATCGATCAGGCTGAGCTTCTGACTCGGGCCTGGCGCGCATGTAGTGAGGTGTTTCCCGGTGTCTGGTGCTACGAGGTGGCCGAGCCCTTCGGCGTGGCCTTCGGCAAGCACCTCCTGGCCGGAGGTGGTCCTGAGAGCGCTCAGAGCATCCTCAACGGAGTGCTGGCCTCAGCGATGGCGACAACCCCGGTGTAGGTTCCGTCTCTGTAAAAGCAACCCAGAAGCCCGGCCTCCCCACGGAGGCCGGGCTTCTTCTATTGGAGGATTGGAAATGAGCAGATCAGCGGCGATTCGCCTGGTCGGCACGCGCTCGATGGAGCGTGAGGAGTGGTTGGAAGTCCGCAATCGCGGAATCGGGAGCTCCGATGCTGCCGCTGCGGTGGGGCTCTGTCCCTACAAGAGCCAGCTTGAGCTCTGGATGGAGAAGACCGGGCGGACGACCCGGGATGATGAACCCGGCCAGGACAGTCCCATGTACTGGGGCACCCTGCTGGAGCCACTTGTGGCCGGTGCGTATACCGAGCAGACCGGACGGAAGGTCCGCCGGGTCAACGCGGTGCTTCAGCATCCGACCTACAGCTTCATGCTGGCCAATGTCGACCGGGAGGTGGTTGGCGTTCCGGACGTGCAGATCCTGGAGTGCAAGACGGCCGGGGAGTACGGCTCACGACTCTGGCGGGACGGTGTGCCCGAGTATGTCCAAATCCAGGTCCAGCACCAGCTGGCCGTCACCGGCAAGGCGGCCGCAGACGTGGCTGTGCTGCTCTGTGGCCAGAAGCTGGAGGTGCACCGGATCGAGCGCGACGAGGACGTCATCTCGCGCCTGATCGTGCTGGAGGCCAGGTTCTGGGAGCACGTGACCCAGGATACCCCGCCCCCGGCGGATGGCAGCGACTCTGCCGCCCGAGCCCTGCGCAGCCTCTACAGCGGCAACGACACCAGTATCGACTTCAGCGAAGACGCCGAATTGTCGGCCACCTTCGACGGGCTGGTGCTGCTCCGTGACGAGATCGCCCGGATGGACAAGCGGGCCGAGCAGATGCGCCAGCAGTTGGAGCAGTCCATGGGTGAGGCCTCTCGGGCGATCTTTCCGAGTGGCGAGATCACCTGGGTTCACCCCCGTTTTCACGGACACTTACGAGAAGGCCGATCAAGGCCATGAGGAGTG